>NZ_QTQM01000021.1:0-119221 GCF_003854225.1 Burkholderia sp. Bp8986
GGCGGCGCGCGGTACAGCGGCCGATTGGTCGGATTGATGCCTTGCACGGTCATCCAGCCCATCGTTCGATCATCCAGACCGCCGTGCCAAAGATCGGGCAGACTGGCGCAGCCATTGGTGAACGGCCCGCCGCCCCAATAGTCCTTCTCGTTCAGGAAGATCTTGTCGCCGTACTCCTTCAATTCCGCAGCGGTCGCGCGATAGCCCCAGCGGAAATGAATGACGGGTGAGAACGACGGATCGGGCTTGATGTAATTGTCTGCCAGCAAATCAGGGTTCAAGAACCCATCCGGCGTCACACTCTCCGTGTACTTCGCGGGCGTCAGCTGTCCGGCATCGATACCGTGATACATCATCTGATCGTCCAGACGCCCGAGCCTGCGATTCAGCCCTTTGCACAGCCCTTCCTCCGACGCCTCGAACCATTCGCCTTCGGAATTCACCCCATGCACGAAGATCACGATACCGGGCAATGGCATCTGCTTGAGACAGATGAGCGGCGTGTTCTTCGCAAACATCGTCACGCCTTCGACGCGGCCGACGACGATCGGCGGCGGTTCGGGTCGCGGCGCCGGCCCGTCTCGGGCTACGGCTTCAGGGCAGCTCTCCGCCGTTCGAGCGGCCGCTACTGGACGAGCATCTGGAAATGAATCACTCATCTGCATTCCTTCTTATATCTTGACCATTCTTCTTGATGAACCTCGTCGCCAGTCTCCCGAACCGGTCTGCGTCGGCCGCCGATCGCTTTCATTTACGCGCAACCCCATGCCGCACATAGCGCCGGAGCGATATCGGCGCGCGCTTCCTTTCGCCCCGACCGATGATCGTGGGAGGCACGCAAGTCAGTGCCCCGTCAATTCCCTGCATCGGCCCTTCGCGAACATCAGCAAGAGACGAAGCGCCGACGTGCTGGCTAATCGCGCATCTCACCTCTCCAATATCAAGGACAACCAAACGCTTATTCCAGTCGACGCGGCCCTAAGAAAGATTCCGGAATGTCACTGCTACCGAAATAGCGCTCGTGATTCCTGTTCTCGGCTCCCCGCCTGCTCCGCGCCGTCCGGGCAGCCCGCAACCTTGCCGCCGTCGAGCCCCAGCGCGGCCGCTCGCTGAACCAGCTCGATGTCGTTGCTCGCGCCGAGTTTCTTCATCGCGCTGATCTTCTGCGCGCTGACCGTTTGCTTGCCCTTGTTCAGCCGCTGCGCGATCGCCTTGATCGGCATGCCGGCCAGATAAAGGCGAATCACCTCGATCTCGCGCGTCGAAAGCTTCACCGGCGGCGTATCGTGTCCGGCCAACGCATCGAGCGCGCGGCGCACAAGCGGCGACAGATAGTGACCGCCGCTATAGCTCGAGTGAATCGCGGTGACGATATGGCCCACCTCGTCGAACTTGCTCACGAGGCTCGCGCCGACTTGCGAGAGAATCGAGCGGAAGATCACCGGGTTCTCGTTCCCGACCAACGCAACGATCCCGACGTTCGGACGCATGCGTCGCAGCCACTCGCACAGTGCGAAGCCGTTCATCCGCGCATCGCCGCGGACCGAATAATCGACCAGCGCGATGTCGCAATCGAGCGTGTCGAGGGTCGCGACGAGTTCGTCCGGCGTCCGGCAGACACCGACGAGATCGATTGCGCACACGTCGCCGGCAATGTGCTCCATGCCGGCGAGCGTCAACGGCCAGTCGTATGCAAAGATGGTGCGAATATTGAATTTCCCCATGCGCGGTTCCAGAAGGTTCACCGGGCGCGCGGCGCGGAATGCGCGTACGACCGGCGTGGCGTTGAATTTACGAGCGAGATATTTTTATCCCGATCGTTATTCTATGAGGCGACGCTTGGACGGGATATCGGACGGTGAATAGAGCGGCCTGCGGGGACGTAGTACAAGTTTGATTTTTGGCGCCGGCCCGACCGTTTGGCCGGTGTCGCTCTCGTCCTGACAGCCAACGTTACAGGTCGCACGGGCCGCACCGACGGCCCGCGAGGTAAAATTGCGGCCTTTGCATGCCATTCCGGGTGACCGGCCAGGGCAGCGCGCCGTTGCCGGCCGCGCGCCCCGCCCGTTCGCCGGCGGCCCGTACTCCCCGCTTCCTCCATGACCGAATCCGATCTGCAATCCGACGACACCACCATCCACGAAGACGGCCTCTGGCGCGACAACGGCTGGACGGCCCGCATCATCAAGAACGAAGACGACGACGGCTGGGCCGTCGAGATGATCAAGGACGGCGAAGCCGAGCCCGCGCTCGTCGGCCCGTGGACCATGGGTCGCGACAAGAAGAACCCGAAGCCGATGGATGCGAACGCGTTCCGCACGCTGGTGAAGACCGCGACCGAGGTGCTGATGCGTCACGAGCAGCAGCGCCGCGCGATGCTGCACAAGGAAGTGACGGTGCAGGACGGCGACGGGCAGGATGTGTCGGTCACGCTCGACATCGTGCCGGACGAGTTCGAGCCGTATGCGCAACTGAAGGCGTTCGACCCGTACGGCGAACTGCTGGCCGATGCGAAGGTGTCCGCCGGGTTCAAGCTCAACAAGGCCAGCGCCGCACGCTGGGTCGAATCGGGCTTCGAACGGCCGGCCTGACGCCGCGGGCCGCGCGACGTCGGGCCGCGTGCCGCGCGGCCGCAACCGGCGTCAGCCGTGCAGGCCGAGCGCGGTCATCAGCCGGTACAGCGTCGCGCGCGAGATGCCGAGTTCCGCCGCGACGTCGGCATGCTGATGCCGATGCCGCAACAGCGTTTCCTCGATCGTGCGCCGCTCGGCCTGCCGGCGCGATTCCGCCAGCGTCGGCGGCCGATGCGACGTGTACTGGTTCAGTTGAAGATCGACGGCCGAGATCAGCGGGCCGTTCGTCATCACGACCGCGAAACGGATCCGGTTGATCAGCTCGCGCACGTTGCCGGGCCACGCATAGTTGTGGATCGCCTCGATCGCGCACGGCATGAAGCCGCGAATCCGGTGCGAACTTTCGCCGCGATAGCGCCGCAACACATGATCGGCGAGCAGCATGATGTCGCGGCCGCGCGCGCGCAGCGGCGGCTCGTCGATGCGCAGCACGCACAGCCGGTAGTACAGGTCCGGGCGGAACCGCCCCGCCTGCATCGCGGACTCCAGATCGACGTGAGTCGCGGACACGATCCGCACGTCGACCGGAATCGACGCGCGCCCGCCGAGCCGCTCGATCTTGCCCTCCTGCAGGAACCGCAGCAGGCTCGCCTGGCTCTCGAACGGCATGTCGCCGATTTCGTCGAGAAACAGCGTGCCGCCGTGCGCGGCCTCGATGCGGCCGATATTGCGCTGATGCGCGCCGGTGAAGGCGCCCCGCTCATGACCGAACAGTTCGGCCTGCAGCAGCGTCGACGGAATCGCCGCGCAATTCACGGCGACGAACGGCGCGTCGGCGCGCGACGAATGCTGGTGGATCGCCGATGCGGTCAACTCCTTGCCGGTGCCGGATTCGCCGGCGATGAACACGGTGGCTTCGGTGTTCGCGACCTTGCGGATCGTCGCGAACAGGCGGCGCATCGCGGCGCACGCGCCGATCATCACGCCGCCGGGCGGCGCGGCATCGTCGGCCGGATCGCTTTCCGCCAGTTTCAGCATCCCGTATGCATGGCCGACGAGATAACCGATCGTCGTGTAGGCCGTCGCATTGCGCACGTAGTCGAAGCAGCACTGGCGAATCAGGCGCGCGATGGTGGCATCGCGCAGCCGCTCGCCGTCGGCGAGCGCGACCCAGCCGATCCGCGGATCGCGCAGCAGCGTCTCGAACGACGCGACGTCGGGCGACGCGAATCCGTCGAAATCGACGATGCCCGCATGCAGGCGGTTCGCCTTTACGAGATTGAATGCGTCCGCAACGGATTTCGCACGCCACAGCTCCCAGCCGCGCGACGCGAGACAGTCGACGAGCCCCGCATCGGGATGCTGCGACAGATAGACGAGCGGGCGCGACGGCACGGTTAGGTGACGCCGGGCCGCAACGAACGGCGGTGCGTATGCGGCCCGTTCGTCCTCGTGCGGGCCTGACAGGCTGATCTGGCAGCAATGGTTCACGATGGCCTCGCCGCATAGGGTTGTCTGACGGAGCGGGCGGCGCGAAGCGGTACGCGGCGAGCCTCCCTGCTCGCACGCGGCGCTACCGGCATGTCCGCTCCGGAAAGTTTCGTCATCGGCAGAACACGACACGCTGCGTGTAGATCTGCGGTTCGACGACGGGCCGCGCGGCCTGGTTGAGTTCCTCGCGATACGTGCGGTAGGTCTTGCCGTTCACCGTCACTTGCGTCGCGGGCGCCGTCTCGATCGTGTTCAATCCTTTGCGCCGCCAGTCGCTGACCCGCGCCGACGCGGACAGGTTCGACTCGCCGGCGATCTTCTGCGTGATCGCACTGCTGTCGCTCCACGGCTGTGTCTGCATGTCCTGCGCGTGCTGCATCGCGCCGACCGTCTTGCCGGTCGCGGTCGGCCCGTTCTGCGCTTCGAACGGCGCGCCGCGGCCATACACCGGCGATTGCCACGACGGGGCGTGTCCCTCCTCCGGCATCATGTAGACCATCTGCGGATCGCCGACCATCATCATCGGCACGCATGCCGTGTTGTCCGCGCGGCCGAGCGTCGTCAGCGCCTGCTGGACGCTCGCGGCGTTCGCGAGGGTCTGCTCGCTCAGGATGACAAAGACCGCGGGGTTCTGGAAAACCGACTGTGCGGCGGCTTGTGTGTCGACCAGCAGCAGCGCGACCCAAAAGATCCTCATGATTGAGGCCTCCTCGTACCCTCGTCAGGCAAAAAGAGGTGTTGACCTCGGGGAGGGATCAACACCCGTCCAACTTGCACCGTGCGTCGCACAGCGGATCCCGGCGTTCCCGTGCGGCCCGGCTTGCCGGTCGCGCGGAAGCGTCGCCCGCGTGCTTACGACGATGTGCTCGTCGAGATGACGGTCGGAGCCGGCATCGCCGGCGCGGCCGGGGCGACCTGCTGGTCGGCCGCGGCCGGGGCTGGGTCCGGCGCGGCCGGCATGTCGGCGGATTCGACCAAGCCGGTCGCCTTTGCGTCGACGGCTGGCGTGTCGGCAGCGGCTGCCGCCGTGGCGCGCGACGCGGCCTCCGGTGCGGGCGCTTCGGCTGCCGCCTGCGCTGCCGGCTCGGCAGCCTTCGCATCGACCGCGGCCTCGGGCGCTGCAGCGTAGGCCGGGGCCGGTGCGGCTTGCGCGGTGTCCGGCACCTTCGCGTCGACGGCAAGCGCTGCCGGGGCTTGCGCTGCGGTGTCGGTTGCAATCGGTGCCGGTTCCGGTGCCTTGTCGGCGACCGTCGACGCGGGTTCCGGCGCCTTGTCCGCAACCGCTGGCGCAGATTCCGGCGCCTTGTCCGCGAAGCCCCCCGCGGCAACGATGGCGGCACCCGGCACCACGCTCATCGCAGCCGGTGCAACGGCAGGCGCAGCACTCACGGTCGGTGCTGCCGCGGCAGCCGGCGCGGTGACGATGGCAGCCGCTTGCGATGCCTTCACGGCGGCCGCCTGCGTCCCGGCAGGCACCGCGCTGACCGCCGGCGCGACCATCGACGGCGCGGGCACCGGAACCGGAATCGGCGCCGCCTGGACCGCGGTCGTCGCCACCGGGCGCGTCAGCACGGGCGCGGCGGCATCGAGCGGCGGCAGGCCCATGCGGTTTCGCACGAGCGGATCGCGATACTTCACGTCGTCGGCAACGGTCGCTTCGGCGGACGGCGCCACATTCGAGCGCGCGAGCGGCGTGGTCGTCCCCGGGCACAGATGCCCGGTCGCTTCCACCGCGCGCCGGTTCGCATCGCTCTGGCAGAGCAGCGCGAGCGCGACGTCGGTCAGCCCCATCGCGCGGAATTCCCGCGCATCGAGACGACGCACGCACGCCTGGTCGACCAGGGTCGTGCCGCCCGTCGCGCCGAAGCCCGGGAACGACACGCCGACGCTCACCGAGCCCATGCAGGTATCGGACAGCGTGGTCGTGAGGCCGGGCGCCTGGATCGACGGGTTCGTCTTGATCGTCTGGGTGCCCGAATAGTTGACGTTTTCCGACGCCTGGGTGTTGTAGGGGTTGGTGCCGGGTGAGCCGGCCGACTGGAGCGAACTCACGCTCTGCGGCGTCACGTTCGAGCCGCCGCTCGTGCCGGATGGCATCGTAACGTTCACGTTCACGCTCGAATTGCCGCTGCCGCGCACGCCGCTCGTGCTGGCACTGCTGGCGTTGCCGCCGCGCGAACTGGTGACGTTCGTGTTCATGCTCGAGCCGCCGCCCTGGCTGATCGCCGTCGACGACGTCGAGGACTGCGAACTTGAAGTCGAGTCGGCAGTCTGCGCCTGGGCACCGATCGCGGCCATCGCGAACATTGCGGCACATGCCGCCCTGATCTTGTTGCTGTTCATTTCACTCTCCGGACGAGGTTTGACCTCCGACCCAGGCAACCGCACTAATTCCCCCGAATGCCTTCAGCTTTGCCCGCTTCCCCGAACTGCTTCCAGCCGCTACCCAGCTGGGACCACGAACCGCCCGACATTCCCGGCCACGCCAGGGAATCCGGTGCGCCGATGGCACTGCCCGACGAAAGCGTGTGTTGTTCTGACGGATTGGTTGCAGGGTTCGACGTCTGCAAATTTGATTGCACGTCCTCGGCAGCGCGGTCAGCGCAATATGCCGTCAGAGACGCGAGCATCAGAGCGGCGGCAATCAGGTTCTGCTTCATGCCAACTCCTTACTTGAACAACAGTGCGGAAAAGAGACCAGCGTCGCTGGGAAACTGGTCCCCCGCACCCGACTAGTGACTGCTCCCGGTCGCGCTCGAACTCCCCTGGCTTCCGCCCGATGCAGACGGCGAACCGGCCGGACCGGTACTCCACACGGTCGACGCGTTGTAGTGATTCGAACCCGCGAGCGCGCCCGACCCGCCGCTGCCCGTCAACCCGGCAGCACCCGCGTTGGCGATACCCTGATCGTTCCCGCCGCTGGCCGTGTAGTGGTTCGCGCCGAGGACGATCGTGGCGGTCACCCCTCCCGACAGCGCATTCGCGTTCTCGTTCGTGCTGCTGTTTCCACCGTACGAACCTGCGGCACCGATACCGCCGCCTGCCGCGAACGCGCCCCCGTTCGAGCCCCAGCCGCTGGCCGTCGAAGTCGAGTTGTGGAAGGCCGATGCCGTGCCGGTGGAACCAGCGGGTGTCACGGTACTTCCTGCGCTTGCGCCCGCGACCGAATTCGAATTGCTCGTATAGCTGCCTGAGCCGACCAGCACCGAACCGGACACACCCGCTGCAACGGATTGCGTCTGGTTGGTCGTGGACGGACCGGCGGCCAATACGGCCGACGAAAGGACGGTGAGCGCTGTCGCTAAAATGACTTTGGCTTTCATAGCAATTCCTTGCCGTGAGAAAGTTTGGTGGCGAGGTCGCCGGGCTCGCCCTCGCGAAACGAAACCCGGCGTCCGTGCCACCAGCCAATGACGAACGCTGCGCGCCGCGGCTCAGTGGTGATACGTCCAGCCGATCGAGCCGGCATTCGCACCGCTGTTGCCGCCCGCTTGCGCGCCGCCGAAGCCGAAGCCGCCCACCGTCGACGTTTGGACGTGGCTCGTGTACGAGATCGAACCGCTGCTGCCGCCGCCAGCCGTGGCACCGGCTGCGCCGAGTGCGGCACCCGAATCGGTCGCGGTGAAATGGCCGAATCCGGCAACCCCGGCAATCGTCGAGCCGCCGCTCGACGAATTGCTGGTCGATACCGTGCCGCTGCCGGCGAATGCTGCACCCGAAACCGCCAGAACTGCGGCTGCAATCAGAAGCTTCTTCATGGTCGACTCCATAACGGCGTGGACGGAACAAGCGAGGAAAGCTGCACGCCTTCAACTTTCCAGCCCTGAGCAATCCCCATAACATAAGGATCACTATCTAATTACAAAGAATTTATTCATCTCGAATCCGATGGCCGCGCAACTTTTCGGCGATCCGAATCCTGGTTTCGTATTTTTTTAGTTTTCCGAAATTTTTATATTTATTCTCGATATGAGTTATCGATCATTTATCAATCGGAAAACGAATCGACGCACGCACCCGGAAACAGGCATTCGCCATTCGGGATCAGTCGTTTTCGAAATTTGCTTACACGGCATACCGGCACATGGCATCCGCTTCAGCGATCGAAAATGCGTGAGTACAGTTATCTACCGTGAATGCAGTGCCATCGAAAACATGCGCGTTATCGCGGCGATAACGGGCCTGCATTACAGTCAGGCGGCATCGCTTCTCCCTGGGCTACCGATCAAAGATCTTCCGGGCAATCCGGCCGACGGGTATGCGAGCTAGTCCAGCCACCGCCGGCATCGGCCCGGCGCAGCGGATACGGGTCGGCACGAGCGGAAACGATTCGGCGTCGAGCTGTCCGGCACGGACAGCATGGCCCATCCGGACGAGCTGAATGAAGGGGAGCACGGCTGTCGGCCGGTTGTCGTGAGAAACGACAGGCGGTCCAGCACGCGCAACGCGCGGATACCGGGAAACCGGCAACGAACCCGCGAAGCTGGCACTGCATCGCGAGTCCTGTTCCGAGCTGTCCGACTACCCCACGGCTGCGCAAGGAATGCGCGCATCAAGTTGTTGCTTCTGGTCTTCATCGCTATTTCCCCGACTGCTTATTGACGAACGGGCCGCCCCCCCATCTTTGTTGCATCAGGTCGACCGCTCGCCGGTGCGTCCAATATCGCAAACGGCATGCCATGCGTGATTCCACCGATGGTTGCGCGTCGCGTATCGTTCGCGGCGCCCGCAATATCGCCGGGAATCGAATTTTTTGTTTCAGGAATGTATCGCGATAGCGCTCGGCAGCACGCGCCGATCATCGAATGGCGCGAAGCAATGCCGGAAAAGGCGGACGAACGCGGCCCGCGGGGCCGCGCGCAAGGGGGTGTCGAACGGATGTTTCATACTTGAGAACTGCACCGTCGCATATCCCGGCCGATGTACATTTCGGCCCCGGCAAACCGCCTGCCGCAGCCCGTTCGGCAGCCTTCCCGTACGCGAAAAAATCGTGAATCGAAACGCGCGACAACCGGTTCTGCGGGACCCGCGCGGCCGACATCGCTATCGTTCCGGACGTGCGCACGCGCCGCCGCGAAACGCAATTGATTCATCCGTGAAAATACCGACGATATCGAGCATCGGCCGGCGATGCGAACGCGCGGCAAAAACCGGTAAATACGACGCAAGCCGACATGGCTTTCACGCCGCATATCGGAAAAAACGACGGCAGGTGCGCCATGCGGCCTTGAACACACTTTATCGATTTTTACTGTTTTCCTTCGATTCACCGACATCCAGTACCGGCAACCATCGTGCTCCAACGGATGGGATGAGAACACGCGCTGCGCGCGAGAAACATTTTCGAATCGAGTTCGACTGCTAATCTCATCGCGCGAAACATGGTCGTGAAACGCGCGATCCATGCAGAATGTGCGGGGCGGAGCGGCGTCATTGCGCGTTTCGGCCCGTCGGTTCGCATCCTGCCGGCATTTTCCGTATCGGTTCGCCCGTTTCCGGGATGCATGCTTGAAACAGAAGTTCGTGCGCGGCGCGGCGGCACGCTCCGCTGTCCCGTTGCGCCTGCGTGCGGCGGCCATGGCACATCGATTGCGTGTCATCCCGTTCCGGCGAGCCGCGCATCGCGCGACGAAGCCAGGCCGGATGCGGTCGACACGACCGGCACCGCCGTCAGGTGCCGAGCAATTCCTTCTTGCGCAGATGCACGACATCGCGCATCGGCGGCGCGCCGAACAGCCGGCTGTATTCGCGGCTGAACTGCGACGCGCTTTCATAGCCGACGGTCGCCGCCACCGACCCGACGTCGCCGCCCTGCCGCAACAGCAAACGCCGCGCCTCGTGCAGCCGCAGCTGCTTCTGGTACTGCAGCGGACTCAGCGTGGTCACGTGCTTGAAGTGATGGTGCAGCGACGACACGCTCATGTTGACCGCCTGTGCGAGCGTGTCGACGCGCATCGGCTCCGCGTAGTGATCGCGGATCCATTCGATCGCACGCGCGATCCGGTGCGTCTGGCTGCTCGCGACGGCCATGTGCCGCAGCCGCGTGCCCTGCCCGCTCGTCATCAGCCGGTACAGCAGTTCCTTTTCGATCAGCGGCGCGATCACCGGAATGTCGGCCGGCGTATCGAGCAGCCGCAACAGCCGCAGCGCGGCATCGAGCAGCGGCGGCGTCAACTCGGCGAGCGCGATGCCCTCGCCTTCCGGGCCCGCATCGGGCTCGGGCAGCCGCATCTCGGCCGCGAGTTCGACGATGCGCTGCAGATCGAGCGTGAGCGACAGGCACAGGTAAGGCGCGTCGGGCGACGCCTGCGTGACGCGCGAGAGGATCGGCAAGTCGATCGACGTAATCAGGCAATTGCGCGTGTCGTATTCGTAGGCCTGGCCGGCCACGATCACGCGCTTCGCGCCCTGCGCGGCGATCACGAGCGCAGCACGCGACACGCCGCAGCCGAGATCGACCGGATGCGCATGCCGATGCAGCATCAGCGCCGGCACGGCCGTGGAGTGGGAGCCGTCCGTCGGCGCGAAACGGCCGATCAGCGACGCCAGTTCGCGCCGCCCGGATTCGCGCGACGCCGCGATATCGGTCATGTCCATGACGGATTCCTCGCCTCATTTCCCTGAATCGCGGGAGCATAGCGAATCGCTCGCCACCGCGCCGGGGATTTGCAGGATTGTTCAATAAATTTGCAGGATTGGGTAGACGTAAAAATCGGCCGTTCGCGCACACTGCCACCTGATCCGGCGCATGCCGGGTTTTCCCCACGGAGACAAAAAATGCCCACCACGTTTGTCCTGAACGGCAAGAGTGTCACGCTCGACGCCGATCCGTCGATGCCCGTCCTCTGGGCAATCCGCGAGCACGCGGGGCTGACCGGCACGAAGTTCGGCTGCGGCATGGCGCAGTGCGGCGCGTGCACCGTCCATCTCGAAGGCCAGGCCGTGCGCTCGTGCGTGCTGCCGCTCGCCGGCATCGCGGGCAAGCACATCACGACGATCGAAGGCCTCGAGAGCAAACCCGCGCAGGCCGTGCAGGCCGCCTGGGTGAAGCTGCAGGTGCCGCAGTGCGGCTATTGCCAGTCCGGCCAGATCATGTCGGCAACCGCCCTGCTCGAACAGAACCCGAAGCCGACCGACGCGGACATCGACGCCGCGATGAACGGCAACATCTGCCGATGTGCGACCTACGCCCGGATCCGGGCCGCGATCCACGACGCGGCCGCGACGCTGGGAGCCTGACCATGACGATCGAACTCGACAACGCCGGCTCGGTGCGACCGTCGCGCCGCACGTTCCTGAAGGCCGCGGGTGCCGCGGCCGCCGTCAGCCTGACGATCGGCTTCGAATGGGCCGGCCTCGGCCGCCGCGCGCTCGCCGCGACGGCGCCCGCCGCCGACTTCGCGCCGAATGCATTCCTGCGCATCACGCCCGACGGCACGGTCACGGTCATCGCGAAGCACGTCGAAATGGGCCAGGGCGCGTACACGGGCATCGCGACGATCGTCGCCGAGGAACTCGACGCGGACTGGTCGAGCGTGCGCGTCGAAAGCGCACCGGCCGATGCGAAGCGCTATGCGAACCTCGCGTTCGGCACGATGCAGGGCACGGGCGGCAGCTCGGCCATGTCGAACTCGTGGCAGCAATTGCGCGAAGCGGGCGGCAAGGCCCGCGCGATGCTCGTGTCGGCCGCGGCGGCGCGCTGGAAGGTGCCGGCCGGCGAACTGACCACCGCCAACGGCGTCGTCACGCATGCGAAGAGCGGCAAGACGGCCGCCTACGGCACGCTCGTCGCCGACGCGTCGAAACTGCCGGTGCCCGACAAGGTCACGCTGAAGCAGCCGGCCGACTTCAAGCTGATCGGCCATCGCATTGCGCGCGTCGACGGGTCGGCCAAGTCGAACGGCACCGCGCATTTCACGCTCGACACGACCTTCCCCGGCATGCGCGTCGCGCTGCTGCAGCGCCCGCCGCGCTTCGGCGCGACGGTCAAGTCGTTCGACGCGACGGCCGCGAAAGCCGTCCCGGGCGTGGTGTCGGTCGTGCAGGTGCCGGGCGGCGTTGCGGTCGTCGCGAACGGTTTCTGGGCCGCGAAGCAGGGCCGCGACGCGCTGAAGGTCGACTGGGACGAAACCAACGCCGAAAAGCGCAGCTCGGACCAGCTCATGCGCGAGTACCGGCAGCTCGCCGCGCAGCCCGGCGCGTCGGCCCGCAAGGACGGCGATGCCGACGCGGCGATCGCGGGCGCCGCGCGCAAGGTCAGCGCGACCTACGAATTTCCGTATCTCGCGCACGCGCCGATGGAGCCACTCGACGCGGTCGTCAAGCTGAGCGCCAACAGCTGCGAGATCTGGGCCGGCGACCAGTTCCAGACGGTCGACCAGGGCAACGCCGCCAGGGTCGCGGGCCTGAAGCCCGAGCAGGTGCAGATCCACACGCTGTATGCGGGCGGCAGCTTCGGCCGGCGCGCGAACGCGTGGTCGGACTACGTGGTCGAGGCCGTGTCGATCGCGAAGGCGCTCGGCGCGGACGGCAAGCCGGTCAAGCTGCAGTGGACGCGCGAGGACGACATCCAGGGCGGCTTCTATCGCCCGATGTACTTCCACAAGCTCGACGCGGGGCTGACCGCGGACGGCCGGCTGGTCGGCTGGCGCCACCGGATCGTCGGCCAGTCGATCCTCGCCGGCACGCCGTTCGAGGCGTTCATGGTCAAGGACGGAATCGACGCGACGTCGGTCGAGGGTGCGGCGAACCTGCCGTACGCGGTGCCGAACGTGTCGGTCGAACTGACCACCACCAAGGTCGGCCTGCCCGTGCTGTGGTGGCGCGTGGTCGGCAGCTCGCACACGGCCTACGCGGTCGAGGCGTTCATCGACGAAGCCGCGCACGCGGCGGGCAAGGATCCGTACCTGTTCCGCCGCGACCTGCTCGCGAAGGAGCCGCGGATGCGCGCGGTGCTCGAGCTGGCCGCGCAGAAGGCCGGCTGGGATCCGGCGAAACCGCTGCCGAAGGGCCGCGGGCGCGGGATCGCGGTGGCCGAGGCGTTCAAGAGCTACGTCGCGCAGGTCGCGGAAGTGTCGGTCGACGCCGACGGCAAGGTGAAGGTCGAGCGCGTGGTGTGCGCGGTCGACTGCGGGATCGCGATCAATCCCGACATCGTCGCCGCGCAGATGGAAGGCGGCATCGGCTTCGGGCTCGGCGCGGCGCTGCACAGCGCGATCACGCTGAAGGACGGCCATGTCGAGCAGCGCAACTTCGACGGCTATCACGTGCTGCGGATGGCGGAGATGCCGAAGGTCGAGGTGCATATCGTGCCGTCGGCCGAGGCGCCGACGGGCGTCGGCGAGCCGGGTGTCGCTCCGGTCGGGCCGGCGGTCGCCAACGCGATCTTCGCGGCGACCGGCAAGCGGCATTACGTGCTGCCGTTCGATTCGGGCGATACGGCGAAGGCTTGACGGGCGGAACGAAGAGACGCCGGGCCGGCCGCGTGACGGGAACGTTGCGCGGCCGGTTTTTTATTGCCGAGCCTGCGGCTTCCAATGTAGGGTTCCAAGTCGGCAAAAATCTCCTGTAAACCATTGATTCACTTATAAAAACGGCTAACCCGGATAGGGTTCGATGTAGGGTTCGCCATCCGCCCGAAACCCGTTCGCGCTGGGCGAACCGCGCGTTCCGCACGTTACGCCGCCCGTAACGTCCGTAACGCCCGTAACGTTCCCGCCGGATGCTACGTAACAATCCTTCAATGTTGCTCCGACCCTTTCGAAGCACACCACACGCCCCACGTTAAAAATTCTTTTAGATTCAACGCTGGCGCGCCGCCCACCCCGCTCCGACCGCCCGTCGATTCCTGTCAGTCAGCCCCTGGCCCGGAAGTTGCGGTACATGACCCGCAAACACTCCTTTACGGACATGCGAGGGCCAACATGGATTGCAAATACCTGTACATCGACAACATAAAAATCAACTTCGTGCGCCGCACGATCGAAATCGACAACAAAGTCGTCGACGTCACGCCGCGTGAATTCGATGTCGTCGAATTCCTGCTCGACAACATGAACAAGATCGTGCCGCGGCAAGCGATCCAGGAAGCGGTCTGGGGCCGCGAGCTCGGCGTGTCGTCGCGCACGCTCGACACCCATATCTCGCGCATCCGTTCGAAGCTGCAGCTCGATCACGACAAGAACCTGCGGATCATCCCGATCTATGCGGTCGGCTATCGGCTGGTGCTGTTCGGCGCGGCCATGACGCACGTCGAACGCCACGATGTGGCGCCGATCCTGCGCGCCGCACCCCAGCAGGCGCTGGCCGCCGACTACGCGTAACGCGTAGCGGCTCACCCGCGCGCCGCCGCAGCGAGGCGCGCCGGCAAGGCTCCTCCACGGCGCTGCACGCGCGACCCGGAGCGTCTCGTGGCCGGGCACGCCTTCCCCGCCGCGACACGACCGCCGCCATCGGGCGGCGGCCGCGTTTGCGGCAGTCGCATGCAAGCGCGCGTGCCGTCGATTAGCGGCTGCGCTATCGCACGCCACGCCGCCGCGACACCGCGCCGACCCACCACCGCCCCGCCACGCCCCCGACAAAAGGCTTCGTAGCTCGCCGCCACCCGCGCGGCCCCGCGCTGGACACGACTACGGATTCCGGCGCGGCACGCGGCCGGCGGCGTCCCTACAATCGACGCAGCAGCAGCGCGCCCCCTGCGCCGCCGGCCACAACAACCCGTCGAACCAACGCCGAATCCGCCCTGATCCCGCCGTGCCTGCGCTGTCCCTGACGAATGCCGACGCCGGCGACGCCGCGAATCGGGCTCCGCCCGCCGCCGCCACCCCGGCCGCCGCCGCGCCCGCCATCCCGCCCCCGCCGGCCGCGGCCGCGGTCGCGCTCGACGCGTCGCCCTGGCTGCCGCGCCTGTCCGCCGCCGCCGCGCGCGGGCTGTCGCATGCGTACGGCGCGACGGCCGCGGTCCCGGTCACGCTCGGCGAACACGCGTACGAGGTGCGCTGGCGCGTCGATGCCGAACCGGCCGCCGACGCGCATGCCTACCGCTTCGTCATCGGCCCGGCCGCCGGCACGCTGTGGATCGATCCGGTCGCGGAAAGCGCATGGCTCGGCGACGCGGCCGACCCGGCCGTGCCGGCCGTGATCCGCGCGGCGCTGCTCGCCGACCTCGCCGCGCCGCTCTCGGCCGTGTTGCAGGCCGCGACGCGGCAGCGCGTGGAATTGCTGCCGCCGCCGGCGGGCGTGCCCGCGTGGCGCACCGCGCCGGCCGCGCTGCGCTTCGAGCTGCGTCGCGCCGACGGCGCATGGCGCTGCCACGGCGCGCTGCTGTTCGATGCGCCGGACGCGCTCGCGGTGTTCTTCGCAGCACCGACGCCGGCGGCCGCGCGGCCCGACACCCGCGCCGCGTATGCGGGCCTGCCGGTGCCGCTGGTGTTCGAGATCGGCCGGACCGAGCTGACGATGGCCGAGCTGGCCGACGTCGTCGGCGGCGACATCATCGCGATCGAGCGCTGGCGCGCGCACGAGCAGAACCTGCTGTGCGTCGCGCGGGTGCCGGCCGCGCCGGCGTGGGAGATTACCGGACGGCCGTCGGGCAACCGGCTGACCGTCGAACGAATCAGGGAGATGCCTTTGGAACCGACCCGCACCGACACCCCGCCCGCGAGCGCGCACGATGCGCCGCCCGACGATGCGCCGCGCTCGCTCGACGGCCTCGCGGTCGACCTGCGTTTCGAATTGCCGCCCACATCGATCCCGCTCGGCGAACTCGGCGCACTGCAGCCGGGCGCGGTGATCGAGCTGCAGCAAGGCATCAACCAGAGCGTGATCCATCTCGTCGCGAACGGGATGCTGATCGGCACCGGCCACCTGATCGCGGTCGGTCAGAAGCTCGGCGTGCGCGTCGTCACGCTGACGCAGCCCGCGCCGCGCGAGCGCTGAACGATGGGCAGCCTGCCGAATCCGGTCGCGCTGATCGCGGTGATCGCCGCGCTCGGCATCGCGCCGTTCGCCGCGCTGATGGTGACGAGCTATACGAAGCTCGTGGTCGTGCTCGGCCTGCTGCGCTCCGCGCTCGGGATCCAGCAGGTGCCGCCGAACCTCGTGTTGAACGGCATCGCGCTGATCCTGTCGCTGTTCATCATGGCGCCGGTCGGGATGTCGATCCGCGACGCGCTGCAGGCACGCCACTTCGACGCGTCGGGGCAGCTGTCGACCGCCGATATCGGCGCGCTCGCCGATGCCGCGCTGCCGCCGGTCAAGGATTTCCTGGTGTCGCACACGCGGCAGCGCGATCGCGAATTCTTCGTGCGCACGGCAACCTCGGTCTGGCCGAAGAACCGCGCGGACGGCATCAAGGACGACGACCTGCTCGTGCTGGTGCCGAGCTTCACGCTCGCCGAGCTGACCAAGGCGTTCCAGATCGGCTTCGTGATCTACATCGTGTTCATCGTCGTCGACCTGCTGGTCGCGAACATCCTGCTCGCGCTCGGGATGCAGATGATCTCGCCGACGACGATCTCGGTGCCGTTCAAGCTGCTGCTGTTCGTCGCGCTCGACGGCTGGTCGCTGCTCGTGCACGGGCTCGTGCTGTCGTATCGCGTGGCGGGGGCGGGATGAACGCGCGCGCGTTGCGCAGCGTCGTGCCGAACCTGCGCGCAGTGATCGCGCCGGCCGTGCTAATCGCGCTGGCGTTGACGCTCGCCTGCGCGGGCCTGCAGCCGCGCAGCGCGCACGCGGCCGGCAGCGCCGCCGGCTTCGCGCAGCTCGCGCGCGCGTGCGCGCCGAACGTCGATCCCGACACGCTCGCCGCGCTGGTGCGCACCGAATCCGGTTTCAACCCGTATGCGATCGGCGTGGTCGGCGGCCACCTGACGCGCCAGCCCGCGTCGCTCGACGAAGCGCGCGCGACCACGAGCGAGCTGGCCGCGCGCGGCTTCAGCTACAGTGTCGGCCTAGCTCAGGTGAACGAACGAAACTTCGCGAAATACGGCCTCGACGACACGACGATGTTCGAACCGTGCCGCAACCTGCGGGCGGGCGGCGCGATCCTGACCGAATGCTTCGCGCGCTCGTCGAATACCGGCCGTCCCGCGCAGGCCGCGTTGCGCGCGGCGCTGTCGTGCTACTACAGCGGCAACTTCACGACCGGGTTCTCGAGCGGCTACGTGAGCCGCGTCGTCGCGAGCGCGCAACGCAATGCGCGCGAAGGCGGCGTCGAGCCGATTCCGGTGGTGAGCGATACGCCGCCGCCCGCGCGACAACGGCGCATGGACGCGGCCGCGACCACGCCGCCCGAACGCGCGCGCAGGCTCGCGTCGCCCGCGGCCTCCGCCGACGCGCCGTCGTGCCATGCGCGCCCGGTCGTGATGATGTGCCGCGGCTTGCCGGCGAGCCAGGCGAAGCGGCTGTGCGTGCGCTGTCTCGATCAGTGAGCGTCGACGCGACGCCGGCATGACGTGCATCGGATGACGCGGCGTGCCGCATCGCCCCGCTTCATGCGGCGCGCCGTGCCTCCAGCCATGCCTGGCACATCCGAACCGCGCCGCGTCATCCCGCTTCATGCAGCGCGCTGTGCCTCCAAGCGTGCGCGAAACTTCGGCACCGCCCCGCTTCACGCAGCGCGCTGCGCCTCCAGCCAAGCCTGAAACATCAGCACCGTCCACAGCTGGTGCTGCCAGTTCATCCGGCCCGTCTGGTGCTGGCGCCACAGCCGGTCGACCGCCGCCGCGTCGAAGAAGCCCTCGTCACGCAGCCGCGACGGCTGCAGCAACGCGTCGGCCCAGTCGCGCAGCGCGCCGCGCAGCCAGTGATCGACGGGCGCGCAGAAGCCCTGCTTCGGCCGGTCGATCAGCGCCGACGGCACGTACCGGTCCAGCAGCCGGCGCAGCAGCGCCTTCGACTGCCCTTCCGGCAAACGCACCGACGCGGGCACGCGCCATGCGAATTCGACGACGTGATGATCGAGGAACGGCATGCGCGTCTCGAGGCTCACCGCCATCGCCGCGCGGTCGACCTTCGCGAGGATGTCGGTCGGCAGGTACGTGAGCGTGTCGATCGCCATCGCCTGCTCGGCGAAGCTCAGGTTCGCGGGCCATGCGGACACCGTATCGAGCGGGGTCGGCGGTTCCTTTCCGGCCAGCGCGATGCGCTCCGGATGATGCACTGACGACATCAGCAGCCGGTACAGCGCGATGCGGCTCTCGGCCGTCATCACGTGGCCGAGCTTGTGCAGCCGGTCGCCGATGCGGGTCGCCGAGTCGCGCGCTTCCACGCCGCTCCATGCGCCCTGCGCGACCGCCGCGAGCTGGTCCGCATGATCGGGACGCAGCGCATGCAGCGCGGCGGCGATCCGCGCGCGCACCGCCGCCGGCACGCGATGCAGCTTGCGCCACAGGCGCGGCGTCAGGAAGTAGCGCGTATAGCCGCCGAACAGCTCGTCGCCGCCGTCGCCGGACAGGCTCACCTTCACGTGCCGGCGCGTCAGCTCCGACACGAGGAAGGTCGGAATCTGCGACGCATCGGAGAACGGCTCGTCATAGATCGTCGGCAGTTTCGGCACGACGCCGAGCGCATGGTCGGCCGTCACGTAGAGCTCGGTATGCCGCGTGCCGAGGTGACGCGCGACCGCCTTCGCATAGCCGGCCTCGTCGTAGCCGGCCTCGTGAAAGCCGATCGTGAACGTGTCGACCGGCTTCGCCGACTGTGCCTGCATCAGCGCGACGATCGCCGACGAATCGATGCCGCCCGACAGGAACGCGCCGAGCGGCACGTCGGCTTCCATCTGCCGCGCGACGGCCTGGCGCAGGATCGTGTCGAGCTGATCGACGGCCTCGTCGGCGCTGCCCTCGAACGGCTGCTCGCGGCCGGCTTCGATCGCTTGCTCGAGCGTCCAGTACGCGCGCAGGCGCGGCGTGTCGCGCGCATGCTCGAACTGGATGAAGGTGCCCGGCGGCAGCTTGCTGATGCCGCGATAGATCGTATGCGGCGCGGGCACGCTCGACTGGCGCAGGTACAGGCACAACGCGTCGCGATCGATCGTGCCGTCGAAGCCCGGGTAGCCGCGCAGCGCCTTCAGCTCCGACGCGAACACCAGTGCGTCGCCGATCCGGCCGTAGTAGAGCGGCTTCTCGCCGATCCGGTCGCGCGCGAGCGTCAGCATCCGCGACGCGCGATTCCACAGCGCGAACGCGAACATGCCGGTCGCGCGCCGCAGCGCCGCCTCGACGCCCCATGCGGCGATCGCCGCGATCAGCACCTCGCTGTCGGAGTGGCCGCGCCACGCCGGTGCGCGACCCGCGCGCCCGAGCTCCGCGCGCAACTCGCGATGGTTATAGATTTCGCCGTTGAAGACCATGACGTAGCGGCCGCACGCGGATGCCATCGGCTGCCGGCCGTGGACCGACAGATCGACGATCGCAAGCCGCCGGTGGCCGAGCGCGATACCGGCTTCCGGGTCGACCCAGAGGCCCTGCCCGTCGGGGCCGCGATGCGCGAGGCTCGCCGTCATTCGCGCGAGCGTGCCGCGCGCTGTCTCCTCATCGAAGGCGACGCTATTCAGAAAGCCGTCGATTCCGCACATTGATTTGTCTGCCTCTGTTGACCTGTTCCGTCAGCGGCGGCGCAACCTCGCAGCCCGCCGTCCGGCTGACGGTCGAGCCATATTACGAAGAAATAAATCAGCAATAATTCATGGGTGAATCTCGGATGAACCCGGAAAAAAACCGGCGTCAAGCACTGCGTGCGACCGGCCCGGCGAAGCGAAAACGGGTCCGCATCACGACGCATCGCTGAACCGCGCGCCTTTCGATGTTCCGGCCCCGACAGTTCGAGCACGTCAGGCCGCGCCGGTCGCCCACTTCAGCAACTGCGCGACTTCGCGGAAATGCCGTTGCTGGATCGTGCCCTTTTCAGGCGTGCTCTCGTACAGCGCCTGCGCGAGGCCGGCGTTCGCAAGCGTCGGACGCAGCGCGTCGCGCGCGAGCCGTACGATCCGCTCGGCCGCCTCGCCCTCGCCGCGCGCGAGCACCCATGGCAGCGTGCCGACGCCGCCGTAATAGAGCGCGACCGCGACGCTCGACGAATAGACGACCACCGACGCGAAGCCGATCCGGTCGGGCAGCGACGAGAACTGCGCTTCGCGCGCGAGCTGCCGGCGCTTCGCCTCGATGTGCGGGTCGCCTTCGTCTTCCTTGTGCTCGCGCCGCACTTCCTCGATCGACATCTTCATCTTCTGATTGAACTCGCGCCGCTGATGCACGATGTCGATCAGCGCCATCACGATATAGATCAGCGCGGCCCAGCCGAACAGCAGCATCAGCAGCTTCACGATCAGCGCGAGAATCGACATCGGCCGCGTGAAGCCGGACTGCACCGCCGGGTCGAGCGACTCGACGATCAGCCAGCCGAGCGTCGCGACCAGCAGCACGGTCTTCAGCAGCATCTTCGCGAGGTTCACGAGGTTGCGCATCGACACCATGTTCTTCAGCCCCTCGGCGGGATTGAGCCGCGACAGCTGCGGCACGAGCCGGCTCCACGCCATCACGGCGCCCACCTGCACGAAGCCGGCGAGCAGGCCGGCCAGCAGCCCGGCCGCGACGATCTGCGCGGACAGCAGCGCCCAGTCGCGCGCGGCGCCGTCGATCAGCACCGCGAGCCGCGCGGAAGGATCGCTGGCGCCCGCCGCATCGAACACGAGCAGGAACAGCGCCTGCAGCCGCGCGAACAGCGTGCCGAGCCCGACCGCGAGCGCGACGCACACGCCGACGAAGAACGCGGACGAGATCGTCTCCGCGCTCTTCGGCACGTCGCCTTTCTGCCGCGCCTCGCGCAGGCGCTTCGCGGTCGGCTGCTGGTTCTTTTCGGCCATCGTCGCTCCGGTTCCGGCGGGGCCGTCACGCGCCGCCGTGCGCGGCGAACAGCGCGCGCAGCAGCGCCATCAGCCCGCTATCGGGGCTCAGCAGCGCGTGCAGCGACGCGTATACCACCGGCAGGAACAGCACCATCATCAGGACCGCGAGCGCGCTCTTCAGCGGCTGCGCGAACACGAAGATGTTCAGCTGCGGCACCGCGCGCCCGACGAGGCCGATGCCGAGTTCAACCAGCACCAGCACGATGATCACCGGCGCGGCGAGCTTCACCATCCATTCGAAGATCGTGTCGGTCTGCCGCACGACGAAAGTCTGCAGCATCGACGAGAAATCGGGGCCGAGCGAGCCGATCGGCCACCACGCGTACGACTGTGCGAACAGCTGCACGAGCACCTGCAGGCCGCCCGCGGTGACGAACAGCGCGATCGCGACGAAATTCAGGAACCCTGACGTCGGTCCGCCCTCGTGCCCGCCCATCGGATCGAAGAACGCGGCGCTGCCGCTGCCGGTCTGGAAATCGATCAGGTAGCCGACGCCCTGGATCGCGAACAGCACCGCGCTGAACGCGCCCGCGAGCAGCATGCCGATCACCGCCTCCTTCGCGACGAGCAGGCACCACATCAGGAACGGCAGCGCGGCGACCTGTGCCGGGTCGATCACCGGCGCGACGAACGCGGCGATCACGACCGCGATGCCGTTGCGCACGAGGCCCGTGACGATCTGCTCGTTGAACACCGGCACGACGAACATGATCGGCAGCAGGCGCGGCATCACGTAGAGCAGCGGACGCAGCGTGCCGGCGATGTCGTTGAAGTTCGCGGCGTGGTCTAGCATCGGCGCTCCGCGGCGGCGGGCGGCGCCGGATCGTCGACGGCGGCGGCCGGGACAGTTGCGCCGCCCGGCGCGGCGTTGCCGGCCGCCGCGCGCGTGTTTGCCGTGTTTGCCGTGTCCGTCGCGTCCATCGCGTCTACCCCCGCCGGTCGCGACACCATTTCCGCATCGAACGCGGCCGCCATGTCACGCTGCCCCGATGCATGCCCCTGCGCGTCGCCCGCCCACACGCCGGCCGTCGCGAAGCGCCGCACCGCATGCGCATCCGCGACTTCGTCGGCATCACGCTCGACCCGCGCGGCGCGCGCCTGCAGGGCCTTCTCGCCGGCCTTGTCGAGCTTGTCCTCGGCGGCCTTCGCCTTGCGCGCGGCGCGCTGCAGGTCGGCGAGCGTGGCCTCGTGATCGCGGTGCACGTGCGCGGCCTCGCTGACCGACGCGTGCGCGACACCGATATGGCGGTCGAACGTGCGCGTATCGGCCGCCGCGTTCTGCAACGCGCGCGCCTCGCGCACGTCATCGGCGAGGCGCGTCTGGATCGCGGCCTTCGCCGCGACCTGCTGCGCAAGCTGCGCGTGCGCGGCGTCGAGCGCGCGCCGGCTCTGCGCGGCGATGCCCTGCTGGCGCGCGGCCGCCACGCGCGCGATCTGGCTGCGCATCTCGCGCACGCGCTTCAGGCGGGCGAGCGTCGCGAGCACGAGACGGTCGTCGGCTTCAGACATGGTCGTTCGCGAGTTTCGTCAGCTTCGCGAGCAGCGCGTCGAAACGCACGTCCTCGTGCGACGCCTGCGCGCAGAACGCGCCGATCGCATCGCGCGCACGCAGCGCGAGATCGCCGAGCCGGTCGCTGCCTTCGCGGTACTCGCCGATCTGCACGAGCAGCTCGATTTCCTGGTACTTCGCGATCAGCTCGCGCACGCGCGCGGCCGCTTGCTGATGCGCGCGGCTCGCGACGAGCGGCATCACGCGCGACAGGCTCGCGAGCACGTCGATCGCCGGATAGCGGTTCGCGAGCGCGATCTTGCGCGACAGCACGATGTGACCGTCGAGGATCGAGCGCACTTCCTCGGCGATCGGATCGGATTCCTCATCGCCTTCAACGAGCACCGTGTACAGCGCGGTGATCGAGCCGGTCGCGCCCTGCCCCGCGCGTTCGAGCAGGCGCGGCAGCACGGCGAACGTCGACGGCGGGAAGCTGCGCCGCGTCGGCGGCTCGCCGCTCGCGAGGCCGACCTCGCGCTGCGCGCGAGCGAAACGCGTCAGCGAATCGACCAGCAGCAGCACGCGCTTGCCCGCATCGCGGAAGTGCTCGGCGATCGCGGTCGCGACCAGCGCGGATTTCACGCGCTCCATCGCCGGACGATCGGACGTCGACACGACGACGATCGAGCGCGCGCGCACCTCGGACGACAGGCTGTGCTCGATGAACTCGCGCACTTCGCGGCCGCGTTCGCCGACCAGCGCGATCACGTTCACGTCGGCCTGCGCGCCGCGCGCGATCATCCCGAGCAGCGTGCTCTTGCCGACGCCGGACGGCGCGAAGATGCCGACGCGCTGGCCGATGCCGAGCGTCATCAGGCCGTCGATCACGCGCACGCCGGTCGGAAACGGCGTGTCGATCAGCTTGCGCGCGAGCGGGTTCGGCGGGTCCTGCTGCGTCGACACCCACGCGGCGCCCGTCACCGGCCCGCGATCGTCGAGCGGCCGGCCGAGCCCGTCGAGCACGCGGCCGAACAGCGCTTCGCCGACCGGAAACACATGCTCGCGCCCGGACGGCACGACGCTCGTCTCCGGCGACAGCCCGGCCACGTCGCCGAGCGGCGTAAGCAGCGTGGTCTGCCGCGAGAAGCCGACCACTTCGGCGAGCAGCGTCGGCTGGTTCGGCGTGCGCAGCTCGCAGATCTCGCCGAGCCGCGCGCGAATGCCCGTCGCATTGAGGATCTGCCCGACCGCGTGATTGACGCGGCCCTGCACCGACACCGGCGAGAAGAACGCGAGCCCCGCGTCGAGATCGCCGACGAGGCGACCGCGATCGAACGGCGCGGCATCGTCGTCGCTCTCGCGGCCGTTCGGTTGCGGATCGTCGAGCGGCGCGTTCATCGCGGCGAGCCCTTCAGCGCGTCGCGGCGGATCGCCTGGCGCAGCGCGTCGATCTGCAGGTCGAGGCTCGCATCGATGCGCCCGGACGGCGTCTCGACCGTGCATGCGTGGCGTTCGAGCTGCGCATCCTCGACGATGCGGATCCGTTGCCGGTTCGACTGGCCGGCGAACGCGCGCTCGAGCGCGTCGCGCATCTCGTCCTCGCGGCCCGGCGCGACCCGCACGATCAGGAACGCCTCGTCGCGCACGAGCGGCGCAATCCGCGCGAGCGCGGCCTCGTACAGCTTCTGCGTGGCCATCTCGCCGACGATCGCGCGCACGGCCTTCACGACGATGTCGGCCATCGAATCCTTCATCGACTCCATCGTGCGCGCGGCGGCCAACGCATGCGTATAAGCCTGCGCCGCATGCTCGCGCTGCGCGCGGCGCATCCCTTCGTCGTAGCCGGCCGCCTGGCGCCGGTCGAATTCGCGCTGCGCATCGGCGACGATGCGCGCGGCCTCGTCGCGCGCGGTCGCGATCACCGCGGACGCGTCGAGCAGCGCCGCGTATTCGCGCTCCTTGAGCACCTTGCGCTCCGACAGCAGCTGCAGGTTGTCGCTCGTGATCAGAAAAGCCAGTCCCATGACGCAAGCCTCTCGGGAATCAGAAACAGGAACAGCAATTCGCCGAACTGGTCGCGCTGCGCGCGGTTCAGCCAGTACGGCGCTTCGTCGTCGATCGCGCGGTTGAATTTCAGGCGCGCGCGCCGCGCGACCGCATCGCCCGCCACGCCGATGAAATCCGCGAGCAGCCGCCCGCCGCGCGCACGGATCACCACCGGCAGCGCAGCCGGATCGGCGCGCCACGGTTCGAGCGTGTCCGCGAGCGCGCCGAATTCCGGCGCGCGCTCGAGCGCGAGCTCCAATGCATCGCCGCCGAGCTTCGCCGCGACTTCCGCGCGAATGCGGCGCACGGCCAGCGCATCGCGCAGCCAGCCGCGATGCAGCAGCAAGCCCGCATACGATGCGAGCTGTTCGAGCGCCGCGCCGGGCAGCAGCGCAAGCCGCGCGCACGGATTCGCGAGGTCGAAGTCGTGATGTTCGGCCACGCCGTTCGCATCGAGCAGATGGCGCGCAAGCAGCTTGCGACCGGCCGGGCCGAACGCGTCGGGCGAGCGGTAACGCGCGGGCCAGTCGGCCGGCACGCGCGTCACGTGCAGATAACGGTCGGGCCTCAGGTTGAATTCGCAGACGAGCGCATGAAACGCCGCGCGCCGCGCAGCGGGCGGCGCCGCGAGAGATTGCAGCCACGGCAGCGACACGGCATCGGGCGCAACGCCCGGCGGCAGCACATGCGGCTCGTTCATGCGCCGTCGCGCGCGCCGTCCGGCGTGCGCAGGCTGCCGCCCGACTGCGCGGACGCGCCGCCTGCACCGTTGCCGCCGCGCGGTGCGCCGCCGACCAGCCCGGCCAGCCGCGCGCCGAACATCCCGCGCCGCGCGGCCGACAGCGCGATCACCGCGCAGGTCAGCAGGATCAGCGCGAACACCAGCCAGCCGAGCGGCGAGCGCAGCCGCAGGATGTCCGACACCGCGCTGCCGATCCCGTCCACGCGCGCCGTGCGCGCGGCGGCCGGCTGCAGGAACAGCGACACGTTGTCGTACTGCAGCCCTTCGATGCTGTGCGCGACGAGATCCTTGACCATCGGCGCCATCGCGCGCAGGTCCACGCCGGGCCGGTAGCGGATGTACACCGCCGCCGACGACGGCTTGATCTTGTCCGCAAGCGGATCGTTCTCCGGAATCACGACCTGCACGCGCGCGACCACCACGCCCTCGATGTCCTGCAGCGTGCGCGACAGGTCCTGCGACACGCCATACAGGTAGCGCACGCGCTCCTCGGCCGGCGTCGACACGAGCCCCTGCTTCTGGAACAGCTCGCCGAGGCTCGCGTAGCTCGGCTTCGGCAGCCCGTTCGCCTGCAGCACGGTGAGCGCCGACTGCATGTCGCCGTCCGCGACGCTCACCTGCCATGCGTTGCGATCCGACGTGTCGCGCGCGTCGTTGTCCTTCGCCGCGCTGATCCCTGCGTCGCCGAGCACGGCAACCATCTGGTTCGCATCGCGCTCCGACAGGCCGGAGTAAAGCTCCTTCTGGCAGCCCGCCAGCAGCGCGAGCAGTCCCGCGAGCAGCGCACGCGCCGCCCGGCTGCGCCACGCATGCAGGCGCGGCGTCGAATCGATCGTCGTCATCGTTTGTCCGCTTCAGGGCGCGCGGCCGGTTCAGGCGCACGCACCGGCTTTCGCTACTCCTGGGTCTTCAGCACCGTGTGCGTGAAGCCGTTCGCCGCCTGCGCGACCGACAGGCTCAACTGGTATTCCGAAATCGTGGTGGTCGCCGTCCACTGGAAATCCATCGCCTTCACCATCGTCATCAGCGGATCGCTGCGGTTGTCCGCCATCGACGTCAGCATCTCGGTGCGATGCTTGTCGATGTTCGCGTACCGCGTGTCGAGATCGTTGCCGTAGGTGCGCAACCGCTCGACGAGCGACGAATGGTTCGCCTGCGCGGGTGTCGCGGGCGTCATCTGCACGGCCGGCGCCGCATCGGCCGGCGCGCGCGACATCATCGCGACGCCCGACGCCGACGGCGACGTCGCGGCCGGCGCGGCACCCGGCTGCATCAACGCATCGAACTGGCGCACCTGCGCCGGATCGGCCGTGCCCGCCTGCTGCACGGCACCCGCGAGCGCGGCCGCGCCCGGGGGTGCCGCGCCTACGCCTGTTACCGACATGATCGTGTCCTCCTTGACCGGCAGCGCCGGGAACGGGCCGGCCGCCACGCGCATGCGCCCCGCCGGGCGCCCGTCACGGGCGGCCCCGGCATCCGGCGTCGCGCGGCACGGCCGGCGACCGGCGTCATGCGCGGCCGGCGGAACTCAGGTGTTGCGCAACCTGGGCGTTCGCCGTCCCTTCCTGCGCGGTCACTGCGTTGCTGGTTTCGAACGTCGCGGTCGACTGCTGGACCTGGAAGTTGATCTTCGTCAGTTCGAGCTGCGTCTTGGTCAGGTCGTCCGCCTGCTGCTGGACCTGTTGCGTGTTGTTGGCACCAGTCGGGGGGGTACTCATGTTTCGCTCCTTTGCATGTACGTCATTGAACTGCTTCCCTGTTCCGGCGGCGGCCCCATGCCCCACCGGCGACGTGACGCGCCGCATGCGCGGCGTGTCGCGTAATGCGCGCACCGCGCGACACGCGATGCGCAAGTCCTGTCGCGGCGCTAACGCGCCGCCGCCTTCGATGCGCCGGCCGCAGCAACCGCCGGTACCGCCGGCGCATCCGGCAACAACGCCGGTCCGGGCACCGGCTGTGCGACGCCGGCCGCCGCGCCGCTCGCGAGCGGCGGCACGGGCGGCGCCGATGCCCGCTCGGGCGCGCTCGCGGACGGACCGCCGAGCGGCATCGTGATGCGCTGGCCGTTGCGTTCGAACACCACTTCGTCGGGGCCGATCGACACCACGGTCGGCCCTTCCTTCAGCCGCGCGCCTTCGAAATAGCGGCTGCCGTCGGCCGTCTCGATGTAGCGCTGGTCGCCGTCGCCCGCGAACACCGTCGTGATCTCCGGAATGCCCGCGACGCCGCCGAGCGTCGTCGCGGTGCGCGGCGCGGCCGCATCGGCGTCGCGCACGTGGTCGACCACCTCGAGCGCCGGGCGCGCGTCCTTCATGTAGTTGCGGATACGCGGCTCGATCTGCGCGCGCTCGGCCGCCCCCGCCAATTCGATCCGGCCGCGGCCGAGATAGGTGACCGTCAGCGCCGTGTCGCTGAAATACGTCTGCGCGGTCGCGACGAGATCGCTGACCACGTAGAGGTTGCCGAGCGCCGCGTTGTCGACGCCCGCGACGATCTGCGCGACGCGCTCGCGCGCGGCCGGATCGCTCACGTAACCCGACACGATCACGCCGTCGTCGCGCGGCGCGACGGCGAGCTCCGGATACGCGTGCAGCAGCTGCTGCAGCCGGTGCGTGCGCGCGAGCACCGACTCGTGCTGCCACGGCAGGCGCCCCGACCATGCGACGAAGCCGTAACCGAGCGCGCCGAGCAGCACGCCGATCCACAGCGCGACGACCGCGATCACGAGCCGCCGGCTGCCGAGGCGGCGCAGCCCGCCGGTGAGCCAGCCGAGCCACGCGGCCTCGCGCGCGGCGTCCGGCGCGTCGGCCTCGTCGGGCACCGCGACGCTCGCCTGCGCATGACGCGCGATGCCGAGCTTGATCGAGCCGACCGTCACGACATCCTGCGGCGTCATCGAGCGGCGGCCCGCGCCGAGCGGCGCGTCGTTGAACAGCACCGGCGCGCCGCCGTCGCCGCCGTGGTTCTGCACCGTCACCGCGAGCGCGCCGACCTGCAGGCATACCTGTTTCGCGCCGATCTCGCGATCGGGCAGGATCACTTCGCAGTCGGCCGCGGTGCCGACCCAGTTCGCGCCGCGCGCGAGCGACATCGTGCGGCCGTACATCGGCCCGCTGAGGAAGCACAGGTTCCACGGCGACGCGAGCGCTCCGGCCGCGGCGCCCGCCGTGCCGCCATGCAATGCGCCGTCGCCGTGCGGGTCAATGATGGTCGTCGACATGGGTGGACGCTCCTGCGGTCGTCGCCACCGGCTGCGCCGCCGAATCCTTCGGCGGCGGCAGCGCGGGCGGGCCGAACTTGGTGCCGGGCAGTGGCGCGGGCGTGAGCGGCACCGCGATGTCGTTGTCCGGCGGGCGATACATCGACGTGCCGTTCGAACCGGCCGGCCCGTCCGCGCCCGGGTTCACCGGCGAGCCGTCCGGCGCGTACATCGACGCGGTCGTCACCACGCGCGGCGTCAGCAGGTAGAACCGCTCCATGTGGTTGCCCGACTTGTCGGTGTACTTGAACAGGTTGCCGATCAGCGGGATGTCCGACAGCCACGGCACGCCGCTCTTGTTCAGCCGCACCTCGTCGTCGTTGAAACCCGCGATCAGGAGGCTCTTGCCTTCGTCGATCATCGTCTTGGTGACGATGTTGCGCTGCTGGATCACCGGCACGTTCGACACGGCCTGGCCCGGCACGATGTTGCCGTCCTGGATGTCGATCGACATCATCACGCTCTGCGGGTTGCCGGACACGGCGGCCGCGTTGCGGATCGCCTCGTCGACGATCATCGGCGTCACCTTGATGCTGGTGCCGGTCGTCACGCTGTACAGCGACGAATCCTGGTAGCCCTGCACCTGCACGTAGAACTGCGTGAGGTTCTCGAGAATGGCCTCGGTGTTGTCGAGCGCGAGCACCTTCGGCTTCGAGCGCAGCTGCGCCTGCCCCTTTTGCGCGAGCGCGTTCACGCGCGTGAGCAGGTAGTTGCGCAGCGAGCCGCCGATCGACGCGGTCAGCGCGATGCCGGTCGGCATGAAGGTGCCGGTCTGCCCCGTCTCCGACGCGCCGACGCCGAACGTCAGCGGCGGATTGCCGGCGCCGTTGTACTGCGTGTTGCCGTTCAGCGGATTCGCGCCGTTGCCGATCTGCACGTCGCCGTGCGTCGTGTGCAGGCGCCAGTCGATCCCGAGACTGTCGAGCGAATCCTCGTTGATGTCGATGATCGTCACGTTGATCTCGACGATGCGCGGCCGCTCGTCGAGCTGGTTGATCAGCGACTGGTAGCGGTACATGTTCTCCGGCAGGTCGCGCACGATCACCGCGTTGATCGCCGGATCGGCGACGATCTGCGGCAGCGTGTCGCCACCGCCGCCGATCGAGAACGGCGAGACGCCGCCGGCAGCGGTGTCGCCACCGCCATAGCCGGCCTGGCGCGGGCCGCCGGCAATGTCCGGGAAGTCGAGCCGCGGCACCGCGATCGTCAGCCCCGAGCCGAGCTTCACCTGGCGCGCGGCCTGCCCGAGCGGCGTGCTCGACGGCAGTTCGCTCGTGCCGCCGCCCTTGCCGAACAGCCGGTGCAGGATCGTCGCGACGCCCGGCACCGTCACTTCCTTGCCCGAGCGGTTGATCGTGAAGTCGGACGCCCAGCCGTACCGGAGCCGGAACGCGCGGATGTCCGCATGCGCGCCGTTCGCCGACGGATCGCCGACCGAGCCGACCGCCTGCCGCACGAGCTCCACGTAACGACGCGGGCCGGCCACGTACACGCTGTTCGCGCGATCGTTGATCACGAGCGTGTAGCGCTTGTCGGGAATCTGCATCGCCTGCAGCGCGCGGCCGATCTCGCCGGCCGCGTTCGGCGGGATCGGGATCATCTGCGTCTGCGACTGGTCGGCCGGGTCGACGTACAGGAACGAGCCGTCGTAGTACCACGTGAGCCCGTAGGTCGAGCAGATCGTGTCGAGCGTCTGCTGCGGCGTGCCCGAGAAGCGGCCGCTGATCACGCCGTCGACCTTCGGGTCGACCACGGCCGTCACGCCCTGCGACGATGCGAGCTCGCGAATGAAGTCGCCGATCTTCTTGCCGTTCGCGACGATCGTGAACGGCTTGTTGCGCCAGCGCAGGTCCGCCGCGCGCGCCGGCTGCGCGACCGTCACGCACAGCGACGCCGCGAGCAGCGCGGTCGCGCACATGGCGAGCGCGGCCCGTTGCAGGCGGCGCGGTTGAAACCGGATCGGGGCGACGCGTCGACGCATCAAGACACTCCTGTGGAAGAAACGAACATGCGTTCCAGCGCCTGCTGCGCGAAGCGCAGCACCTCGCTGCCGAGCCAGCCCGACAGCAGCACGAGCGCGACCATCACGGCGATCAGCCGCACCGCGATGCCGAGGTTGGCGTCCTGCACCTGCGTGACGGCCTGCAGGATCGCGACGACGAGGCCAGTGACGGTGGCGATCAGCACGATCGGCAGCGACAGCAGCAGCACCAGCATCAGCGCCTGCCGGGTCAGGTCGAGGATCGTCGAGCTCGTCATTGCACGACTCCCGGCGCACGCACGCCGGCGCCCGCGCCGAGCGTGCCGTCGTCGGGCGGGTTCTTCACCCAGCCGACCGTATGCAGCTGCACGTCCTCCTCGACCTCCTGGTACGACAGCACCGCGAGTTCCGGCAGCACCGGCTGCAAAATCGTCTTCACGTAGCGGCGCGCGCCGAGCGCGACCATCACCGCGAGCCGCGCGGCGCCCGGCGGGTTGCCGTGACCGCCTGCGCCTGCTGGCTGCGCCGCCGTCGCGGCCTGCACGATCGCGCGCACCTGTTCGCCGATGTCCTGCTTGATCGCGCTCGACAGCGCGAGGAAATTGCCCTGCTTCGTGCGCATCACCGCGTTCTCGATCCGCTCCTGCAGGTTCTGCTCGAACAGCACGACGCGCAGCTGCCGCGTCGCGCCCGCATGGCGATCGGTGATCATCCGGCGCAGGTCGACGCGCACCAGCTCGACCAGCGCGATCACGTCGTCCGGCTCGTTCGGCGCCCACGTGATCAGGCTTTCGAAAATCACGCGCAGGTTGCGGATCGGCACCTGCTCGGCCAGCAGCCGGCGCAGCACCTCGGTCACGCGCTGCAGCGGCACGAGCCGCGTCAGTTCGCCGACGAGTTCCGGATGCTCGCGGCGCACCAGGTGCACGAGCGCCTGCGTTTCCTGGATACCGAGCAGCTCGTCCGCATGCTGGCGCACGATCTGCTCGACGTGCGCGGCGAGCGCGCCTTCGCTCGTCAGCCACTTGCCGTCCGGCGCCGCGCCGTCGGGCTTGATCCACAGCGCGGTCGCGAACGGGCCGAACGCCTCGGCCGGCTGGCGCTCCGCGCGCTCCGGCAGCGGCGCGACGCCGTCCCACAGCAGCCAGCCCGGCTTCAGCGCGCCCTGCGCGGCGAGCACGTCCTGCAGATAGATCCGGTACGTGCCGGGTGCCGCCCCTTCGTCGTCGTTCAGCGTGATGCGTGGAAACACCGTGCCGATGTCCGCGTCGACGCGCGCCTTCGCGCTCGACAGCGCGGTCTGCAGCTGCGCGAGGTTCAGCGTCGTGCGCAGGTCGTCCGACAGCGACACCGCGATCAGCGACGTGACGCCTGCCGCATGCGACACCTTCGCGGGCTGGCCGTCGTCGGTCGCGCCGATGCGGCCCGCGATATGAATCAGGTTGAAGCTCGGCGCGGTCGTCTTGCGCTTGAGCTGCGTGAAGGCGAACGCGCCGAGGCCGAGCGCGATCAGCGCGAACGACCATTTCGGAAAACCGGGCACGACGAGGAACCCGGCCAGCACCAGCGCCGCGATCAGCAGCGCGCGCGGATGCGCGCCGAGCTGCTCGCCCAGCTGTTCGCCGAGCTGGCGCTGTCGCGTGTCGCGCGTCGCGACGCGCGTCGTCACGATGCCCGCCGCGATCGACACCAGCAGCGACGGGATCTGCGACGCCATCCCGTCGCCGACCGTCAGGATCGCGTAGCGCTGCAGCGCCTCGCCGATATCCATCCCGTGCATCAGCGTGCCGACCGCGATGCCCGCGACGATGTTGATGAACGCGATCACGAGGCCCGCGATCGCATCGCCCTTCACGAATTTCATCGCGCCGTCCATCGCGCCGTGCATCTGCGATTCCTGTTCGAGCTTCTCCCGGCGCTCGCGCGCTTCGTCGGCGCTGATGATGCCCGCGCGCAGGTCCGCGTCGATGCTCATCTGCTTGCCCGGCATCGCGTCGAGCGAGAAGCGCGCGCCGACTTCGGCGACCCGCTCCGAACCCTTCGCGATCACGATGAACTGCACGACGGCGATCACGAGGAACACCACGCCGCCCACCACGACGTTGTTGCCGACCACGAGCCGGCCGAACGCGTCGATCACGTGGCCCGCGTTCGCGTGCAGCAGGATCAGCTTGCACGACGCGATGTTCAGCGCGAGCCGGAACAGCGTGGTGAACAGCAGCAGCGCGGGAAACGACGAGAAGCTGACCGCCGACGGCACGTAGGTCGACACCGTCAGCAGCACGACGCTCGCGGCGAGGTTCAGCGAGATCATCCCGTCGAGCGCGGCTTGCGGCAGCGGCAGGATGAACAGCGCGACCACCGACACGATGAACGCGGCGAGAAACAGGTCGGCGCGCGGCGATGCCCCGAGACGTCGCCCGGACACGCTGCGGCCGGCGGAAAAGATCCGCTGCCAGTCGCGAGGGAGCGCCTTCGGTTCTGCCATCGTGCCGTCGTCCTGTCGTTGTCGCCGGCGGGCGCGGGCCGTCATGCCCCGCGTCGCGCGGACCGTTGAATGGGACGAGTGTAGCGACGCGCAACCGCGTAAAAAGGGATGCGCCTCGTAGCGTCGCAGCCGTTTTCCGGTGACGATCGGATCGGACTACGAAACCCGGCGGCGCCTGCGCGCGCGCATCGCCGGAACCGCTTCCATCGCGCGGCTGGCGCCGCGCGGGGAGACAGGGTCAGGACTCCAGACGGCGCGCGGCGAGATACGCGAGCTGCGCGCGGTTCTGCACGTTGAAGAGTTTTTCGAGCGAGCGGATATGGTGACCGACCTTGTGCAGCGACGTGCGCAGCGCGCTCGCGATCTCCTGGTCGGACAGCCCGTGCACGAGCCGGTCGAGCACCTGCTGCTGTTCGTCGCCGAGCGCGAAGCCGCGCATGCGCGCGATGCGCGCCTCGAGAAACGGCAGCGCGACGCGATGCACGGCGAGGCTCACCGAGAGCGCGCCGCCGATCACGCGATCGTCGATCCATTCGGTGCCGTGGGCTTCCGACGTCACGTTCACGGCAACGCGCAGGTCGAGCCGCGGCGCCGACAGGCTGAAGATCACGCCGCTGTTCATTGCATGCGCGCGCAGATGGCCGGCCAGCGCGAGCACCTTGCGGTCGCCGCTGCCCTGCGCGGCCGACTCGATCTCGTCGAGCCGCCACGCGACCGGGAAGCCGCTGCTGCGCACCTGCGCGAAACGCGGGTCGCTCTCGTAGAGCATGCCCTCGATATACGGCTGCATGAACGTCGCGGGCGCGAGGTCGCGCAGCAGATGCGCGCACAGGATGCGCCGCCCGATCATCTCGTAGGCGCCGTAGCCGAGCGTGCTGAAACCGATTTGCCGCAATCGCGCATGGCATTGGGAGAAATCGACGGAAGCGAGGTCGGATTTACCGGGCGCGATTTGAATGCCGGTAAAAACGTCGCGCTCGATTGCATGAATTTCTTTCGAATAAGCGGCAGCGGCCGCGATATCGGCTTGCGAGAACCACTCGACGCGTGGCGCGTCGTCAGCATATGTCATGAGGAGCCCACCCTTTCCCAATATGTGAACCTGCCCCGTCACGATTTGGTCTTTTCTTTATGATTTTCTGGTCGACTCTATACCGGTGCGAATATGAACCTTTCGCCCGAATTAGTATTACGGCATATTACGCGCATACAGGCATTTTTGTACAATGCCCCCGCGTTTCGTCTGGATGACGATCGGCGCATATCATAAAGATGCTCGATCGCATCGTCGCGGGCACCGTGCACGACACGGCTGCCGCTGCGCGATGCGCGTCGATTCCGAGGGATGGCTCATGTCCGATATTGCATTGCAAGAAGAAGCGGTCGCCCCAACCTTGCCCCGTCCGCCGCGGCGGACGGTCGCCTGTGCCGACGCGTCGAGAGCGCGCCCGGTGCAGGTCGTCTGGTGCGACGACGTCAAGCGCGACGACATCGCGCAGCCGCACGCGCCGAAGCTCGGCGTCGCCGATACGCTCGCGCACGCGCAGAGCACCGCCGAACGCAACCGGATCGTCACCAGCCTGCTGCACCTGACGGGCTTCTCGACGTTCGCGTATTTCGCGCTCGAATTCTCGCGGGAGCGTGTCGAAAGTCTCTACCTGCACGAGGCGTTCACGCCGCCCACTTATCGCGGCGACTACGTCCGGCACAACCATCACGACATCGATCCGCGCACGCTCGACGCGCGCGTGTGCAACATGCCGATCGTGTGGGACCTGCAGCAGCTGCGCCGCGAACACCGCGCGCGCGACGGCGGCCCGTGCGTGAGCCCGGCCGCGCTCGACGGTTTCCTGCAGACGATGCAGGACGACGGCATGTGCAGCGGCATCATGTATTCGATGGCCGTGCCCGGCACGCGGCTGCACGCGTTCATGAGCTTCACCGCGCCGCGCCGCACGCGCGAATGGATCACGCCGGCGACGATCGAGCAGGCGCTGTCGATCGGGCTGTCGGTGCACAAGTTCGCGTCGCCGCAACTGATCGCGACGTCGCGCGAACGCGCCGTGAACGGGCTCACGCCGTTCGAGCAGGAACTGCTGCTGGGCATCGCGGAAGGCGCGTCGGACAAGGAGATCGGCCGGCGCCTCGACACCAGCGCGCACAACGTCGACTATCACCTGCGCAAGCTGCGCAAGCGCTTCGGCGTCGCGAACCGGATCCAGCTCACGTACCTGACGTCGAAGCTCGAGCTGATCTGACGCGCGCGCTTTGCCCGCGTAAACGCACATGCCGGCCTCGCGGGCCGGCATGTGCGCACACCAGGAGATGACGCCGAACGGCGTTACTTCAGCAGCGTCATCTGCACGACCTTGACGATCACGAGACCGACCGCGATCACCAGATAGCCGCGCAGCACGGCCATCCAGACGCGCGTCGCGACCGTCATGTTCTGCGGTTCGAGCGTGTCGAGCGGCGGCATGCGCCAGGTGGCGCGCAGCGCGCGATCGATGCCCGGCTCGACGACGCGCTTGTTGCGGCGGATCAGCACCGTCGCGAGATAGCCGGTGATCGCGAGCACGGTGCCGCCGACCAGCACGTCGATGATCGCTTCGCCGCTGATGTCCGGATACATCACCGACGCGGTCAGGATGATCGACAGCAGCACGAGCACCCAGATCACCGCGCCCGTGAAGATGTTGAGCTTCGTCGAGTTGACCCACGGGCCGAGCACCTGGCGATCGTTGCACAGCACGAGCAGGAACACCGTCGCGCTCGGCAGCAGCACGCCCGCGAGCGTCTGCACCGCTTCGGTCAGCAGGCCGAGCGGGCTGCCCGGGATCAGCACGAGCGCGGCAGCGGCCGCGACGATCCCGAAGTAGACGAGATAGAAGCCCTTCGCATCGGACACGCCGCGATGCAGCGAATGACGGATCTTGAACACGTCGCCGATCGCGTACGCGGTCGACAGCGACACCGCCGCCGCGCCGATGATGCACGCGTCGAGCAGCGCGACCGCGAACAGCGTCGCGCTGGTGCGGCCCGCATACTTCTCGAGGCCCGCGATCACGCCGCCCGCGTCGCTGAAGTTGCCCGCCTCCGAATGGCCGCCGAACAGCGCCGCGCTGAAGCCGATCATCGCGACCGCGCCGATCAGCACGAACGCGATGCCGATCCACAGATCGACCTTCTCGTACTTCATGAAGCGCGGCGTGATGCGCTTGTCGATCACGTAGCTCTGCTGGAAGAACAGCTGCCACGGCGCGACCGTCGTGCCGACGATGCCGATCACGAGCAGCATCACGTCGGACAGCTTCGCGTGCGTGGGCCAGTTCGGCACGAAGAAGTCGCGCGACATCTGCGCCACCGGCGGGTGGATCGACACGAGCACCGGCACGAGCAGCAGGCTCAGCACGCACAGCACGATCGCGAACCGCTCGAAGCGCCTGAAGTCGCCGGTACTCACGGCCGCCATCGTCAGCGCGGCCGCCACGCACACGCCCGCGATCTTCGGGAGCCCGAAGAAAGCCAGCACGAACGTGATGCCGATGAACTCGGTGACGATCGTCAGCGCGTTGAGCAGGAACAGGTCGATCACGCTGAACGCGCCCCAGAACTTGCCGAAGCGCTCGAAGATCAGGCGCGCATGGCCGACGCCCGTGACCGCGCCGAGGCGCAGCACCATTTCCTGGTTCACGTACAGCACCGGCACGAGCAGCAGCAGCGTCCACAGCAGCGTCGTCCCGTAGTTCTGGCCGGCCTGCGTATAGGTGCCGAAGGCGCCCGCATCGTTGTCGCCGACCATCACGATGAGGCCGGGGCCGATGATCGCGAGCAGCGTGCGCAGGCGCGCCCACCACGTGCCGCGCGCGGCGGTGTCGTGATGCGCGATGGTGCCGAGCGCGCCGCGGATGTCGCCCAGGTGGGCTTCGTCGAGCACGGCACTGCGTTCGACGGCGATCGGTGGAGAGACGTTGGATGGCGTGGACATGATGAATTCCGTACGGCTGGTTTTTTTCGGTCAAGCGTGTGGTCTTGGAATACGCGCGCGTAACAGGCCCGGGGCCCGCGCGCGCATGCCGAGACGCGCTCGGTGTTTCAGTTCAGCGAAGCAGCGATTTCAACCGGTTGAACAACCGGGAAAACACCCGCGGACGGGCGTCGAGCATCGGCATCGCGTCGTAGTGCGGATGCGATCGCGTGACTTGCGGAAGATTCGACAGCAGAAGGCCGAAGTTCATGGTCTGGCTCCTGGCGGCAACGGCATGCATGCCGGCCGCGTGGTGGGTGCGGGGCCAGTCCGGGGCCTGAACGACGTGTCAGGCTAGTCGGCCGGCATGTCCCTGCGACCCGGGTTCAAAAGGGTCTGTTGGTGCAACGGGCATAAGGGACAACTGTCACTGTCGTTCATGGCGGCTCCTGTGCGGTGTTCCGGAGAACACGGTTGGCCGCCGCCCGGCGCGCGGGCCGCCGTTCGGGTGCATGCGAAACGCATGCGCGAACGCGGCCGCGCGCCGGGCGGCGGCGAAACCGGATGGCGCATGCGCAAACGCATCACGCTAACCGGCGCGAATCAGGGTGCACGAGGGGGTTACTGCGAAATACTGCTGCGCGCACCGTTTGCCTGGGGGACAAACGGCGGCTTCGATGAGGCGCGGACGTCGGTCGCTCAGGCGGAAACTTCGTTCGAAGATCGACTACTGCAGGCGTCCAAGGCGGCGGCCCCAAGAGTGAAGATGGCGGATTCTATGGACCGGCCGAAACGGAAGTCAACCCTTTGGAACAGGCTTGACGGAATATTTTTTCGGGTTCATGCGGACTGAAAGATTCGCGCCCCAAATGACGCGCCGCAACCTTTCAGCGCCTCGGCGCGCACGCGCCGCCGATGCGTGCGAGCAACAGTCGCCGCGCGCCGCCGGCGGGCGGTCGCAGCGGGCATCGACCGGCCCCGGTGGGGCGGCGCACGCGGTGCGAAATGCGCAACGTCGCCGCCTTTTTTGCTTGCACCGCAGCAAAACTCGCGACTACAATCCGCCCCAATTCATCAAGGGAGTCCCTTCGTGGACGCATGCTCCAGTTGCAGTTCGATGCCGGTCCAGGCCGGCCAAGCCATCGCGAGATAGCAGCCAGGCGCATGTCTTTCGCCGCTAGCTCGCAATCGTCGGGTTAGCGCGCTTCCTCCCGGGCCGGCATCGCCGGATTGTCCGTGTCGCACGCTCCGTTACGTTCCAACCGCCGAGCGCCGGTCGCGTCATGCACCCGTGCTCGATCACGTCGTCCGGCAGGCGCCGGACCGGACGGAGGCACGTCATGTCGTTTCAATCGCTCATGGGCAGACTCAGGCAACTCGCGCGTGTCGTGTCCGACCGCTCGTTCGCTTCGGCCCTTGCACCGCTCGCCCACACGTTCGGCAACTGGCGCGGCAGCGCGCTCGCGCACCTGCCGGCGGCACCGCGCCCGCTCGACTGCGTGCTGGCCGGCGCGATGGCGGCCGCCGTCGCGCTCGTCGCGCTGCTCTGTGCGACCGCGTCGCGCCTCGGCTTCACGCAGGTATGGCGGATCGGCGGCTGGCTGCCGTAACGGGTCGCGCGCGCAACGCGCAGCATGCCCGCGCGCCGCCGCCCGCACCTGCGCCATCGCTTCACGTTTTCACTGCTTCAGCCAAACCAATCACTCGAATCATGGAGCCCGCATGAAAAATCGCTTCGCATCCGCGCCGCGCACAGCGCGCCTCGACGCGCTCGCCGCGCTGTTGCTGTCGCTCGCGGTCGCGCCTGCGTTCGCGCAATCGTCGTCACCGGCCGCCGGAGCCAGCGACACTGCCGCCGCCCCCGCACCGGCCGCCGATGCCGCCGCGCCCGCCCCCACCGGTTTCTGGGAACGGTCGAACCTGCTCGGCAACATGGGCGGCCTGCGCGACGTGCTCGGCGATCACGGCGTCACGCTGAACCTGCAGGAAACCAGCGAGTACCTGTACAACGCCGCGGGCGGCACGCAGCGCGGCGGTGCCTACCAAGGCCTCACGCAATTCGGCTTCAACGTCGATACGGAGAAGGCGATCGGCCTGCCGGGCGGCACGTTCAACGTGTCCGGGTTGCAGATCCACGGCACCAACCTCACGCAGCGCTATTTGCAGACGCTGCAGACCGCGACCGGCATCGAGGCGAATTCGACCACGCGGCTGTGGGAGCTCTGGTACCAGCAGGCGTTCCTCGCCGGCAAGGCCGACGTGAAGATCGGCCAGCAAAGCGTCGACCAGGAATTCATGGTCAGCCAGTACGCGGCGACGTTCATGAACGCGACGTTCGGCTGGCCCGTGCTTCCGGCGACCGACCTGCCGGCCGGCGGCGCTGCCTATCCGCTGTCGTCGCTCGGCGTGCGGCTGCGCGTGAAGCCGGCCGACGCGTGGACCGCGATGGTCGGCGTGTTCGACGGCAATCCGGCCGGCCGCAGCGACGGCGACGCGCAGGTGCTGAACGCGCACGGCACCAACTTCAACCTGCGCAGCGGCGCGTTCGTGATCGGCGAACTCCAGTACGCGCTGAACGCGCCGCCCGCCGACCCGAAGGCACCGCAACCGGCCGGCCTGCCCGGCACGTACAAGCTCGGCTTCTGGTATCAGTCGCAGCACGCGAACGATCCGCGCGTCGGCACCGACGGGCTGTCGCTCGCGGATCCGGCCAGCAACGGGATCCCCGCCACGCATCGCGGTAACTACGGTTTCTATGCGGTCGCGGATCAGATGGTATGGCGGCCGTCGGCGGACAGCCCGCGCTCGGTCGGCGTGTTCGCGCGCGTGATGGGTGCGCCGGGCGATCGCAACGTCGTCGATTTCGCGGCGAATGCGGGCGTGACGCTCAAGGCGCCGTTCAAGGGCCGTGACGACGATACGGCCGGCATCGCGGTCGGCTACGTGAAGATCGGCTCGCATGCGCGTGCGCTCGACGGCGACACCGGCAGGTTCACGACGCCCGGCTATCCGGTGCGGCGCGCGGAAACGGTGATCGAGGCGACCTACCAGTACCAGGTCGCACCGTGGTGGCAGGTGCAGGCCGACCTGCAGCACTTCTTCCGGCCGGGCGGCGGCATTCCGGACCCGAACGCGGCCGGCGCGCGCATCGGCGACGAAACGGTGGTCGGCGTGCGCACGACGATCACGTTCTGACACCCGCGCATGCGGCGCGGACCGGACTGCCGCGCGCGCGGCGATCCGGCCCGTGCTCGCTCAGGTGCGTGCATGCAACGCACGCGGCCTGTCACTCGCCATACAGCCCGAGCAGCTTCAGCGTGACGCCGTTGGTCCAGCCGAAGCCGTCCTGCAGCGGATATTCGCCGCCCCCGCCGCCGCCCGCGCCAGCCCCTTCGACCACGTACTTCTCGACGAGCTTGCCTTCGGTTGCATACACATGCTTCACGTCGGTCAGAAAGCGCGTGCCGATGTCCTTCGCGAGCGCCGGCTCGCCGTAGCGGCGCAGCCCGTCGATCGCGATCCACTGCAGCGGCGCCCAGCCGTTCGGCGCGTCCCACTGCTGGCCCGTGTTCGCGGTCGTCGTCGCGAGGCCGCCCGGCTGCAGCAGCGTCTTGCGCACCTCGCGCGCGGTCGCCTTCGCACGCTCGGGCCACGCGACGCCCGCGAACAGCGGATACAGCGCGGCCGCCGTCACGCCGTCGCGCGGCTTGCGCAACTGCCAGTCGTAGTCGCCGTAATAGCCGCGACGGTTCCACAGATAGTGGTTGATCGCGGCCGCGCGCCGCGCCGCCCGTCCGGAGAAATCCGCGACACACGCGAAGTCGCGCGTGACCGCGCAGCCCTTCACGATCGTCGTCTCGAGATGGAACATCAGGCTGTTCAGGTCGACCGGCACGATCGCCGTCGTGCGGATCGTCGCGAGCGTCCGGCCGTCGCCGAACCAGCGCGAACTGTAGTCCCAGCCGCTCTCGGCACCCGCACGCAGGTCGCGGTACACCTCGTTCGCGGGGCGATCCGGCACGGCCTTCGCGGTCGTCACGTCCTCGAGATACGACTCGTCGCGCGGCGTGTCGCTCGCGTCCCAGTAGCGGTTCAGCACCGCACCGTCCGGCATCGCGACCACGTTGCGCGCGGCCTGCCCGCGCGGCGTCGTCGTTTCGCCCTGCATCCAGTACGCATGCTCCTTGCGCAGCGCCGGCAGGTATTTCTGGTAGACCTTGTCGCCCTCGGCCTGCGCGGCGAGCGTGACCATGTACGCGAAGAACGGCGGCTGCGAGCGGCTCGCGTAGTACGTGCGGTTGCCGTTCGGGATGTGGCCGATCGTGTCGATCAGGTATGCGAAGTTGTCGAGCATGTCGTCGACGAGATCCTCGCGCCCCGACACCTGCAGCCCGAGCATCGTGAAATAGGTATCCCAGTAGTAGCCTTCGCGGAAGCGGCCGCCCGGCACCACATACGGCTTCGGCAACGCGATCAGCGAACTGTACGGCGGCACCGTCGTGCTGGTTCGCGTGAGCTGCGGCCACAGCCAGTCGATGTGCTGGCGCAGCGTCTGGTTCGCGGGCGGCGTGACCCCGCCTTCCGGCGGCGGCGTGAAGTGCTGGTCGACGAACGCCTTCAGCGAGAAGCCCGGCTGCGACTTCTGTTGCTGATACAACTGTACGATCGTCGCCGGATCGGCGTTGGGCGTCGCGTCGACGAAGGTCTTCTGGTCGGGATAGAGTTGCGCCGTCTGCACCGCGGCGAACAAGTCGCCGTAGAGCTGGCTCGGCGGCGGCAGCAGCGTGCCGGAAGCCGGCGCCGTGGCGGGCGCGGCGGACTGGCTGGCCGCCTGCATCGCGGCCTGGTTCGCACTGTCGGCCTGCGCGGCGCAGCCGGCGACCGCGAGGTAAGCGACGGCGAGCACGGCGGCCCAGCGCAGACGCGGCGCGGGCACGGATGGATGCGAGGCAGGATGCGATGCGGTCGATGCGGCGCGACGTGACGTCATGACGTGTCCCCTCCTTTCGATGATGAATGGTTCGGCAGGGGTCTCGTTCGCGCGTGCGCTCGTCTCGATGGCCGTCGATCGATGCGCGTCGTTGTCATCCGCGGATGAGTTCCGACTGTCGCACGAAACGCGCATCGCACGCAAGTTTCGCGGCGGCCCCCGCGGGCGCGCGTCATATGTCATGTCATGGACCGCACCGGCAGCGCGGTCATCTCTTCTTCCACGCGCGCTAACAGGAACGACTGTTGCAACATGCGGAACGAGCGTTGTCTCGCGTGACGCAACGACCACATTGTGGGCATAATGGCGTCTTTACCGCGCGCCCTGCCCATGTCGCCCGTCTTTCTAGCACCGCTCATCGTTGCCTGTGCGTTGTTCATGGAAAGCGTCGACGCGAACATCATCGTCACCGCCCTGCCCGCGATGGCGAGGGACTTCGGGCACAATCCCGTCACACTGAACATTGCGATCACGGCCTACGTGGTCGGCCTCGGCGTCTTCATCCCGATCTGCGGATGGCTTGCCGACCGCTTCAGCGCGCGCTCCGTGTTCCGCACCGCGATCGGCATCTTCGTCGCCGGCTCGCTGATGTGCGCGGCCTCCAATTCCCTCGGCGTGCTCACGTTCGCGCGCTTCGTGCAGGGCGTCGGCGGCGCGATGATGGTGCCGGTCGGCCGGATCATCATCTTCCGCGCGGTGCCGCGCTCCGATCTCGTGCGCGCGATGAACTACCTCGCGATTCCCGCGCTGTTCGGGCCGACGGTCGGGCCGCTCGTCGGCGGCTTCATCACGACCTACCTGCACTGGCGGATGATCTTCTTCATCAACGTGCCGATCGGCATCTACGGGATCTACCTCGCGAGCAAGCACATCGCGAACACGCACGAGGCCGATCCCGGCCCGCTCGACTGGTTCGGCTTCCTGCTGTCGGCGAGCGGCGCCGCGCTGCTGCTGATGGGGCTCACGCTGATCGACGGCGCGCTCACGTCGCGCGGCAACGCGCTCCTGATGTGCGCGGCCGGCGCGGCGATGCTCGCGCTCTACGTGCCGTACGCGCGCCGCAAGGCGCGCCCCGTGCTCGACCTCAGTTTCCTGAAGATCCCGACTTACCACGCGAGCGTGGTCGGCGGGTCGCTGTTCCGCATCGGCCTCGGCGCCGTGCCGTTCCTGCTGCCGCTCGCGCTGCAGGAAGGCCTCGGCATGAGCGCGTTCCACTCCGGGCTGATCACCTGCGCATCGGCACTCGGCGGCGCGGTGAGCCGCTCGACGGCCACCCATACGTTGCGCCGCTTCGGCTTTCGCACGGTGCTGATCTACAACGCCGCGTTCGCCGGGCTCGCGATCGCCGCTTACGGCGTGTTCCATCCGGGCATGGCGACCTGGGCGATCTGGATGATCGTGCTGGTCGGCGGGATCTTCCCCGCACTGCAGTTCACGAGCCTGAATTCGATGATCTACGCGGATATTTCGCAGGCCGATGCAGGCCGCGCGACGAGCCTCGGCAGTGTCGTGCAGCAGATGTCGCTCGGGCTCGGCGTGACGGTCGCCGGCCTCGTGCTGCACCTGTCGCACTGGCTGCAGGGGCATCAGACGATGGTGTGGTCGGATTTCTGGCCCGCGTTCGTCGTGGTCGGGCTGTGTTCGTTCGCATCGATTCCGATCACGCGGCGGCTGCCGCCCGGCGCCGGCGACGAGGTCGCGCGCGGCAAGCGGCAATGAACGGGCTGGCTGGCGGGAAAAGGCTGGCGGCGGAAAAGCGAAACAACAAAAAAATCAGCGGACATCCACACGGGGCCGGTGCACAGCCGCATGGATGTCCGCTCAGGGCTCCGGGTCTCTCGTTGGGGGTTGAGAATCCCGGATCTGCTTCCTGCGTGCCATGGACATATGTGCGTCGGAAGCCGAATCGTTGCGCGCACATTTCGTCGCGCCATGACTGCACTATAGGGAAAGTCGCGCCGCGCATCTGTCAAGCATTGTCAGACGCGGCGCGTGCGCGCGTCGCACACGTGCGCCGCTTTCGCGATAAAGTGGTGCCCGACCGCCACCTTCAGCCGCCGCTCCGATGCTCACGCTCTCGCCCGCCGCCGCCCGCGCGCTGCATCTCGCCGCGCAGGGCCTGCTGACCCCGCCCCGCCGCAAGGCCACCAAGGCCGACGTGCTCGACACGATCCGCCGGATGGCGCAGTTACAGATCGATACGATTCATGTCGTCGCGCGCAGTCCGTATCTCGTGCTGTTCAGCCGTCTCGGCGACTTCGCCCCGCAGTGGCTCGACGAGCATCTCGCCGAGGCGCGCCTGTTCGAATACTGGTCGCACGAAGCGTGCTTCCTGCCGGTCGAGCAATTCGGGCTGATGCGCTACAAGATGCTCGATCCGTCAGGGATGGGCTGGAAATACGCGGCCGACTGGCACGCGCAGAACCGCGCCGAGATCGAGCGGCTGCTCGCGCGGATTCGCGACGAAGGCCCCGTGCGGTCCGCCGATTTCATCCGGGAAGACGGGGTGAAAGGCAACGGATGGTGGGACCGCAAGCCCGAGAAAAAACACCTGGAAGTGCTGTTCACGACCGGCCACCTGATGGTGTCCGAGCGCCGCAATTTCCAGCGCATCTACGACGTGCGCGAACGCGTGCTGCCCGACTGGGACGATGCGCGCGACCTGCCGCCGCGCGACGCGGTGCTGCCCTCGCTGCTCGACTACACGTGTCGCGCACTCGGGATCGTGCGCGCGGACTGGGTGGCCGATTACTACCGGCTGCCGCGCCGTTCGTACCGCGCGGAACTCGAGCGGCTCGCGGAAGCGGGCGAGCTGATCCCGGTGGAGGTCGCCGACTGGAAGGAGCCGGCCTACGTGCATCGCTCGCTCGACGCGCTGCTGCCGGCCGCCGCGGCAGACACGCTGCGCTCGACGGTCACGACGCTGCTGTCGCCGTTCGATCCGGTGGTATGGGACCGGCGGCGCGCCTCGACGCTGTTCGGGTTCGACTACACGATCGAGTGCTATACGCCCGCGCACAAGCGGCGCTACGGCTACTTCTGCCTGCCGGTGCTGCATCGCGGCCGACTGATCGGGCGCGTCGACGCGAAAGCGCATCGCGCGCTCGGCACGTTCGAGTTGAAGACGGTGCATATCGAGCCGGGCGTGCGGTTCGGCACGGGGCTCGCGGCCGACGTCGCGAAGGCCGTGAAACGGCTGGCGGCGTGGCATGGCACGCCGGAAGTCACGGTCGGGCACGCGCCGACAGCGCTCGCGGACGCACTGCTCGGCGGCTGATCTGCCGCGGCGGCGCGACCGCTCGCCCGCCGCATGCATGCGCGCCGGCACCGTTGCCGTATCGACGCACTGCCGCATCGACCCATCGACGCGCCGACGCATCGAGTCGCTGCCGCGCATGCCCACCGCGCGGTGGGCCTCCGCTGCAACCGCTACCGCTTCGCGGCAATCCAGCGGGCAATGCCCGGCCACACGTCCTTCAGCGTGCGCGATCCCATGAACAGCCCGATATGCCCGCCCGGCACGAGCTGGCGCGTCACCTGCGAGGCGGGCGTTCCCACCAGGTCCTGCGCGGCGAACACCTGCTCCTGCGTCGTGATGTCGTCGGCCGCGCCGGCAAGCAGATAAACGGGGCACGTGATCGCCTTCAGGTCGAGCATCCGCCCGAGCGCGACGAACGTGCCCTTCGCGAGCCGGTTCTCCTTGAAGATCTGCACGATCGCCTGCAGATACCAGCGCCCCGGCAGGTCGATCGGACTTTCGTACCAGTTCGCGAATGCTTCGCGCTTGCGCAGGTAGTCTGCATCGTCGAGGTGCTCGTACAGGTCGACGTGCTCGGCGAGATAGTGCTGGTCGGGATGCATGTTCTTCCAGCCGCGCAGCATGAAACGCCCGCGCATCAGGCCGCCGCCCATCGTCACCAGTTCCTCGTAGAACGACGTCGGATAGGTGTGCGCCATCTGCTTGATCGGACCGTCGCCCGCATCCGTGTCGATCGGCGCGCCCGCGAGCACGAGGCTCGCGACCTTGTGCGGAAAGCGCGCCGCATACATCGCGGACATCCACCCGCCCTGGCACAGACCGACGAGATTCACGCGCCCGCCGAGCTCGTCGACGCAGACGTTCAGCTCGGCCAGGTACTGGTCGATCTCGAGGTCCCGCATGTCTTCGGTCGCCGAGCGCCAGTCGGTCAGGTACACGCGCGTCACGCCGTGCTCGCGCAGCGTCTGCATCAGGCTCTGCCCCGGCTGATAGTCGGCGATCATCGCCCTGTGCCCCGCATACGGCGCTTCGACGATCGTCGGCAGCCCGTGCGCCGGCGCGACCGAATAATCGCGGAACGTCATCGTGCGCAGTTCCAGCAGCGCGCGGTTCGGCGACGCCAGCGCCGGATGCGGCTCGCAATGCAGCCTCTCCTCTTCCGCGACGAAACGCAGGTTGCGCGCGGTGAGTGCCGAGCCGAGCCGGACCATCGCGGCGGCGGCGGCCATCGGCCAGAAGATCGGCAACGCCGGCGCGCTGGCGGACGTCGCGGAAGGCGGGACGGTATCGGTATCGCTCGAATTCATTGAATTCATCGAATTCCTGGCTACTGGGAACGTGAAGGGAAAAAGCCGTACGCGGGCTGCGCGACGATCGTCCGCGCTGCACCCGCGGCGAATCGCACGTCACGCGCACGACCGTGTCGTATGCATGACGTTTGCGTCCTTCGATGCGTTCGCAACGATCTTCCGATGCAGACGGCAATCGGTCATCGAACGCCCGGTGCGACGATCGGCGAAACCATTCTGGTCCGTAACCGGAAGCGATCGCTTGATCGTCGTCAATCGTTTCAGGTGAAATCCCGATAGCATGAAATCGCGCGATGACAGTTCGATGGCCGCGGCGCGATATCCGCCGACCTCGCTGCCGGCCTCGCGGCCGACATCGCGTCGCCACAGCGCACCGGCGACACCGGGCGACCTGCCTCCCCGCCTCACATGCACATCCGCGAAATCCGCTCGAAGATCAGCAGTACCTCGTCCACGCGCAAGATCACGAAGGCGATGGAAATGATGGCTCGCACCAAGATGGCGGGCGCGCAGCGGCGGGCGCGCGATTTCAGGCCCTATGCGGCGCGCATCCGGGAGATGGCCGAGCGCGTGCTGCGCGACCGGTCCGGCCACGTCTCCGCGCTGATGGCGAGACGCACGCCCGTGCGCCGCGTCGGCCTGATCGTCGTCAGCACCGATCGCGGGCTGTGCGGCCCGCTCAATACGCGGCTGCTGGTCGAATGCGTGGATGCGCTCGAACGCTGGAACCGCGCCGGCGTCGCGTGCGAACTCAGCGTGATCGGAGCACGCGGCATTGCGCCGCTGATGCGCCACGGCGCGACCATCACCGCCCGCGCGAGCGGCCTCGCCGCCTCGCCGCACTTCGAGCAGCTGCTCGGCGCGCTGCTCGTGCCGCTCACCGCGTTCGTCAACGGCGAACTGGACGAACTGCACATCGCGTACAACCGGTTGACGAGCCCGCTCGCGTATTCGCCGCGCATCGACGCGGTGCTGCCGCTCACCGGCCTCGACACCGGCACGCCGCCCGGCGACACCGCGACATCCGACTATCTGTACGAGCCCGCGCCGAAACCGGCCGTGGATACCTTGCTGCTGCGCTACGTCGAGGCGACGCTCTACCAGGCCGTCGTCGAGAATTACGCGTGCGAGCAGTGCGCGCGGATGTTCAGCATGCAGACCGCGACGGAGAACGCCGATCGCGTGCTGCGCGAGCTGCGGCACCTGTACCAGAAGACGCGCCAGGCGCAGATCACCACCGAGCTGTGCGAGATCGTCGCCGGCGCGGCGGCGGTCTGAAGGAGGCACGCATGCCGACGTCGATGAAGCTCGACATCCTCAGCGTGGAAGACGTGCTGTATTCGGGCGACGCACATTTCGTCGTCGTGCCCGGGGAAAGCGGCGAGCTGGGCATCTACCCGCATCACGCGCCGCTGCTCACGCGGCTGCGGCCCGGCGTCGTGACGCTCGTTGCCGCACCGGGCGGCGAGCACCGCCGGCTGCTCGTCGCGGGTGGCCTGCTGGAAGTCAGCCGCGACGGCGTGACGCTGATTGCCGACCACGCACTGCGCACGCCCGAACTCGACGACCTGCGCGCACGCGAAGCACGGCATGCGGCGGACGAGTGGCGCCGGCGCTTCGCGCACGACAACCGGCGCGCCTTCGATTTCGCATCGGCGCGTGCGGAGTTGATGGACGAAATCCGGCGCTTCTTCGCGCTGGCGATGCACCGGGAGTCCGCGCCGCGCGACACGCCGGGCGCCGCCGGCTAGGCCGGGCGCCGGCACCGCTCGTCGTGCGATCGGCGGGCGTGCTCAGTTCAGTCGCGCAGCTTGCGAAAACGCGGCGTGCCGTCCGGCAGGTTCTCGTTGAACATCGCTTCCGGCCGCACCCACAAGCCGCGCGCATGCGGCCACAGATGCTCGTACACGACCACCGACTCCTCGGTTTCGGAATGACGGGCGACGCCAATGTAGCGATACAGCCCGCCCTTGTAGTGACGATGCGTGGCGAGCTGTTCGGCTTCCTGTTCGGTCATGATCTGCTTCCCTTCGGCAAAAACGAAAGCGCGTATTGTATGCGCTCGCCGCGCGTCAGCGTTTCGCGTAGATATCGGGGCGGCGGATTTCCATCAGCCGTTCGGGATTCGCGGACGGCCCGAAACCGACCGGCCGGTACAGTTCGTGCGCGTCGGTCGTCACGAGCATGATGCGGCGCAGGCCCTGCACCATCGGCTGCGCAAATACGTGGTCGATCAGCGCGCGGCCATAGCCGTTGCCGCGCTCGGCCGGCAAGACGAATACGTCGCACAGGTAGGCGAACGTCGCGTGGTCGGTCACGAGCCGCGCGAATCCGACGAGCCGGTCGCCCACATACGCGCCGAAGCACAGCGAGCCGTCGATCGCGCGCTCGACGACGTCGCGCGGAATGCCCTGCGACCAGTACGCATCGCGATGCAGGAAATCGAAGATCGCATCGATGTCGAGCTCGCGCTTGTCGGTGGAAAATCTCAGCGGGGCGGGGGTGGCTGCGGGCACGTCGGCTCTCCGGTCGGCTGGGGGAGCAGCAACGATAGCGCGGTGCGGGGTGGGCGACAAGCGATGCCGCCTCGACATGTACAACATTCCGTACAATGGACGCCCATGCCATACTTGTACAGTTCAAAGTACAAGTGAGGCGAATCATGCGCACGATTCACTTTTCGGATGCCCGCAGCAATCTGAAGACGGTCATCGACCAGGTCGTCGACGACGCGGACGTGACGCTCATCACGCGTCGCGATGCGCCGAACGCGGTCATCATGTCGCAGGAATACTATGACAGCCTGATGGAGACGGTTCATCTGCTCCGCTCGCCGGCCAACGTTGCCCACCTCGAACGCTCGATCGCGCAACTGCGCAAGGGCAAGACGAAAGAGCACAAGCTGGCGGGGGACGATGAATGAGCGTACGCCGCGTGCTCTTTACTTCCGACGCGCGGGACGACTACGTTTATTGGCAAGGGCAAGACCGCAAGACGCTCAAGCGCATCAACCAGCTCATTCGCGAAGCCCAACGGACGCCGTTTGAAGGCATCGGCAAACCCGAACCGCTGAAGGCCAATCTGTCCGGGTTCTGGTCCCGCCGCATCGACGATACGAACCGCCTCGTCTACGAAGCGGACGATCTTCAAATCAGCATCGTGTCCTGCCGCTACCACTACGCGTAGCACCAATCCCGCCGCCGTCCCCGCCTCTTCAAGGCGCCGGCAACGCCCGATCGGCCTTGCAACGCTTCAGCGGCAGCGGCCGGGCCGCCACGATCCGCGTCACCGCGCGGGTGCGCGGGTCGATTTCCAGGTCGAGGCACGCGCAACCGTAACCGTGCATCCCCGCATTGGTGACGACCCAGCCGCGCGTCGACATGTCCGGCATCTCGTCGAGGCCCGGCACCGGCGGGCTGCCCTGGGTCGACAGCGTCCAGCTGTTGTCCTTGTCGACGAGCCACCAGTTGGCCGGCGTCGGATTCTCGAGCCATCCGCAGCGCTTCTCCGCGGCGGCGGCCGCGGGCGTCACGGACGTCAACGCGACGAACACACCGAGCATCCACATCGCAGAACGGGCACGGGCGATTTTCATTTCAGGGAAGTCCAGACGAAGGAAACGGGGGAAACGATAGCGTCGACAGCATACCGGGCTTTCATGCCCGTTATGTCATGCACCGCGTTTCGCGGGAGGCATTCCGGTCGATGCAAGGAAGCTGTCCAACGCTCCCGCTTCGCTACGGCCCCAACCGCTCGCGCGGGCCACGCGTCCCGATTCGGTGATATCGTCACCGGCTCGATCAACTCGCGGCATCGCTTCATGCCTTATCGACTCATCGCGTTCGACTTCGACGGCACCCTCGCCGATTCGCTCGACTGCTTTCTCGCGGCGCTCACGGAGGCATCGCGCCTGCACGGCTTTCGCGACGCGACGCCCGAGCTGCGCCCGGCGCTGCGCGGCATGTCGGCGCGCGAAATCATCCGCGCGCTCGAGGTGCCGATGTGGAAAGTGCCGCGTGTGACGCTCGACATGCGCCGGCTGATGCGGCCGCGCATCGCGCACGTAAAGCTGTTCCCCGGCGTCGACGCGACCTTCGACGCGCTCGCCGCACGCGGCATCCGCATCGCGATCGCGACGTCGAACACCGAGGACATCGTGCGCGACCGGCTCGGCCCGCAAGCGAGCCGCTGCGTCGACACGTTCGCGTGCGGCATTCCGCTGTTCGGCAAGGCGCGCCGGCTGCGCGCGCTCGTGCGTGAAGCCGGCATGCAGCCCGACGACGTGCTGTATGTCGGCGACGAGATCCGCGATGCCGAAGCGGCGCGCCGCGCGCGTATCGCATTCCAAGGTGTCGCATGGGGTTACACGGCGCCCGACGCGCTGCAGGCGCATTGCGCGACGCCGTTGCTGCCGCGTCTCGACGCATTGCTCGATCGCGTGTGAGGACGCCGTACGAATCGCGCGCTCGATTCGACGAATCGCGAAACAACCCGCCCGCGAAACGATGAAACGTAGATGACATGCGCGCGCATTGCAGCGATCGCACGCACGCCGCGCACGCAAAAATTGCCGCCACGATGCACGCAACAGGTACGCCCTACCTGGCCGCGCGCGCATCCATCGTTTCGTCTTACCAACCGTTACACAAACCACAGCGCGGTTGCACCTGCTACCTGAGCGCTCTCCTAGAATCAGTCGGGCCGGGAAACACTTCGAACGCCGCCGCGGCAGAGCGGCGATCGAGCCCGGCCCGGGCGCGCCCGGTCTCTCGCACAGCTGCGGATCACGCGATCCGTCCGTTAATCAGAGCCCCGATCGAAAGGAGGTCCCATGAACCGCTTCCCCCAAGTCTCGCGCCTTGCATTGTCTGCCGCTGGCCTGCTTCTCGTCGCCGTGACGGCGACCGCGCAAACCGCGCAACCGGCGCCGTCCGCACCGGCCGCCGCCACGCAGACGCGCATCCACGAAGCCGACCAGGCCTTCATCAACGACGGCACGAAAACCGTGTCGACCCAGCACGACGCCGCACGCATCGCCGATTCGCGCACGTCGGACAGCCAGGTGAAGGCGTTCGCGCAACGCGTGTCGACCGACGATGAGAAGATCATCCAGGCGATGCGCGCGGCCAGCCCGCGCGGCGTCGACGTGCCGGCCAACGATCCCGACACGGCCGTGCTGGACAGCATCAAGACCCTGCGCGGCGCGGAATTCGACAAGGCGTATATCGAGCAGGTCGCGCTCGCCGGCCAGCAGAAGACGATCTCGGCATTCCAGGCCGAAATCGCGTCGGGCCGCGACACGAAGCTGAAGGAAGTCGCACGCCAGGCGCTGCCGATCCTGCAGGCGCACTACGCGGCCGCGCAGAAGCTCGCGCAGCGTCATCACCTCGCATCGGCGCAGTAACGCGCTGCCCCGCCGCGCCTCGCGCGCGGCACGCGGCTTCCCCCCTCGTCGCGTCGCCGCCCCCTTTGCGGCGGCGCGACGCACGCGGCACCCGCCTCGCGTCAGGTCGCGAGCTTCGCCCGCAACCGCTCGCTCACCTCCGGCCATTCGTCGTCGATGATGCTGAAGCGTACCGAATTGCGCTTGCGGCCATCGGGCATGATCCGCTCGTGACGCACGATCCCTTCCTGCTTCGCACCGAGCCGCAGAATCGCCGCGCGTGACTTCTCGTTCAGCTCGTCGGTCGTGAACTGCACGCGCACACAGTGCAGCGTGTCGAACGCATACGCGAGCAGCAGCCATTTCGCTTCGGTATTCGCGCGCGTGCGCTGCGCCGATGCGCTCAGCCACGTATGACCGATCTCGAGCTTGCGGTTCTTGCGGTCGATCTTCCAGAAACGCGTGCTGCCGATCACGCGGCCCGACGCACGCTCGACGATCACGAACGGCATCACGGTGCCGGCCACGCGGCCTTGCAGCGCCGTGTCGAGATAGGCGTCGACCGTCTCCTCGCCCGGCACGACCGTGACCTTCAGGTTCCACAGCTCGCCGTCCGCCGCCGCATCGAGCAAAGCCTGCCGGTCGGATGCTTCGAGCGGCCGCAGCGCGATGCGCTCGCCGGTGAGCGTCGGTTGTCCGGGGGAAGATGAAGCGTCGGTCATGACGGGTTCCGTTTCCGTGAAGATGACGAAGAGAAGCAGGCTGCGCGCAGCGAAACGCCCATCATACGGCCGTCGTCAGCCGGGCAGCGCGGCGAGCCGCTCGCGAATCGCCTGCGCTTCGCCGTGCAGCGCTTCGGCGAATGCGTCGACGAGCAGGCTCTTCGGCCGGTGCTCGGGCACGATCACGCTGACGCGGTAGGGAAACGAGCGCGTGAGCGGCCGCACGTGCAGGTCGCGCCCGACGAAATCGAGCGCGGTCAGCGGATTGACGATCGCGGCGCCCAGCCCCTGCCGCACGAACGCGCACACCGACACGGCCGACGGCGTCTCGACCACCGAACGCGGCGCGACACCGAGCTGCGCGAACGCCTCGTCGATCAGGATCCGGTACGGGTCGTTCAGCGACAGGCTCACGAACGGGCGATCGGCGAGATCCGCGAGATCGATCGCGCGCTGCGCGAGCAGCGGATGGCCGTCCGGCAGCACGCACACCTCGTCGACTTCGAGCAGCGGCGTGAGCACGGTGCCGGCCGGCGCGACGTCGTGCTCGGTCAGCCCGAGATCGTAGCGCTGCGCGGTCAGCCACTCCTCGAGCACCGGCGACTCCTGCGTCGCGACCGACACGCTGACGCCCGCATGCGCGTCGTGAAAACGCCGGCATGCGCCGGGCAGGATCGCGTGCGAAAACGCCGGCAGCGCGATCACCGACAACTGGCCGTCGCGAAACTCGCGCAGCCGCGCGGCCGTCGCCGCGACGCGCTCGAGCCCCACATACGCGAGCCGCACGTCGTCGAACAGCGTGAGCGCGGCCATCGTCGGCCGCAACCGGCCGTGCGAGCGCTCGAACAGCGCGAAGCCGACCACCTGCTCCATCCGCGCGAGCTCGCGGCTGATCGTGGGCTGCGACGTATAGAGCATCTCGGCCGCGCGCGTCGTGCTGCCGGTGACCATCAGCGCGCGGAAGACCTCGATGTGCCGGTGTGTGAGCATGGCAGCCTATATCAAAAGTGAATCGAATGTCGACAAACAGGCATTTTACTGTATAGCCATTCAGGCGCATCATTCACGCTGTCCGTTCATTCGATCCGATTCATCCGCCATGTCCCTCGATTCCCGCCAGCTCGCGACGCTCGCGCAGCAATACGGCACCCCGCTGTGGGTGTACGACGCCGACGTCATCCGCGACCGCATCGCCCAACTGCGCCAGTTCGACGTGATCCGCTATGCGCAGAAGGCGAACTCGAACCTGCATATCCTGAAGCTGATGCGCGAGGAAGGCGCGTGCGTCGACGCCGTGTCGCTCGGCGAGATCGAGCGCAGCCTCGCGGCCGGGTTCAGTCCGGCGGGCGAGCCGGAAGGCGTCGTGTTCACGGCCGACCTGATCGACCGTCCGACGCTCGCGGCCGTGCTGAAGCACGGCGTGACCGTGAACGCCGGCTCGCTCGACATGCTCGCGCGCGTCGGCGAGCATGCGCCCGGCCATCGCGTGTGGCTGCGCGTGAATCCCGGCTTCGGCCACGGCCACAGCAACAAGACCAACACCGGCGGCCCGCAGAGCAAGCACGGGATCTGGATCGACGACGTGCCGCGCGCGATCGAGATCGTGCGCCAGTACGGGCTCAAGCTGGTCGGCATCCACATGCATATCGGCTCGGGCGTCGACTACGGCCACCTGTCGCAGGTGTGCGATGCGATGGTCGACCTCGTCACGTCGCTCGGCCACGACATCGAAGCGATCTCCGCCGGCGGCGGGCTGTCGATTCCGTATCGCGACGGCGAGCCGCGCGTCGACGTCGGTCACTACTTCAGCCAGTGGGATGCCGCGCGCAAGCGGATCGAACGGCATCTCGGCCACGCGGTGCGCATCGAGATCGAACCGGGCCGCTTCCTCGTCGCCGAGGCCGGCACGCTCGTCACCGAAGTGCAGGCCGTGAACCGCCGTCCGAAGCACGACTTCGTGCTGATCGACGCGGGCTTCAACGACCTGATGCGTCCGTCGATGTACGGCAGCTACCACGCGGTGTCCGTCCACACGCAGGACGGCGCGCTGCCGGCCGGCCGGCCGCTCGTCGACATCGCGATCGCGGGGCCGCTGTGCGAGTCCGGCGACGTGTTCACGCAGGACGCGGGCGGCGTGGTCACGCACCGCAAGCTCGCGCAGCCGCAGATCGGCGACCTGCTGTTCCTGCACGATGCCGGCGCCTACGGCGCGTCGATGTCCTCGAACTACAACAGCCGGCCGCTCGCGCCGGAAGTGCTCGTCGATCGCGGCACGCCGCGGCTGATCCGCCGCCGGCAGACGATCGACGAACTGCTCGCGCTCGAAACGTTCGAGTAACACGCGTTCGGCGGCAGTCACGCCAACGGCCAGGTTTGCCGCTACCGGCAAATCTGGCCGTTGTGCTTTTCGGCGCGCGGCGCTCATGCCGCCCGGCAACGCATGAAGCACGCCGCCGAAGTCGCCGATCTTCCACACGCGGCCGCCTCGCCCCTTCGCCCCTTCGCACCTTCGCACCTTCGCACCTTCGCCCCTTCGCACCTTCGAACCTTCTCCCCTTCACCACCTGCGCCGACCGACTCCGACACCCGCTTCCCGGGTGTTCGGTCACACCCCGGCCAATGACTTCTGCCGCATTGTTCGCCCGCCGCGCGCCGCGCACAGTGGCCGCACGGCAGCGCATTCGCTTCGACCCGCGCGCCGTCTCGACGGCCGAGCAACGCCGGGTTATCTGCAGGAGCGAACATCGTGCAACTTCGACTCACCACCGGCCGTGACTACCAGGACGACCTCACGGCGCTGCGCGACGCGATCCGCCAGAACGGCACGCGCGCGACGCGGCAAGCCGTCGACGTCGTGATCGGCGACGACACCGGCGCGCCGCGCGTGTCGCTGTTGTTGAACCTCGCGTGGCAAGCCGCGAAGAACGGCCCCGCCGTCGACGCGTCGCTATACACGCTCGGCTTCATCAGCCAGGGCGGCACCTTCGTATTCGACATCCGGCCGTTTCCGGGCGGCACGCCGGCCGGCGCGGCAGCGCTCGGCGGCGACGGTTCGTACGGCTGGCTCGGCTACGCGACCGATCCATTGCCGACGATCAATCCGAGCAACCTCCATCAGGCCGTGTGGACGCTGTCGAAACTCAAGCCGGCGGACGCATCGAAGCCCGCACCGTTCAAGCCCGATCTCACACGGCTCGTGATCGCGTTGTCCGAGGCGCTGCGCTTCGCGCGCACCGAGCATGCGATCGCCGGCCTGCTCGACGGCACGCTCGCGACCTACGCGCCGAACGACGATCGCACGGCCTGCTTCAACAACTGGGCGGCGAAGGGTTTCCCGCTCGGCGAGCCGGCCTGATGCCGGCGAAGGAGCCACTCATGTCTGGACTCGACTTCAACGCGTCGCTGCGCTGGGAAACGTTCGTACTGGGCCTGATCGCGAATGCCGGCGATACGCCACGCGCGGGCAAGCAGCAGACCGGCTGCGCACTGCCGATGTACGTGATTCCGTTCGCGCGGCTCGACGCGCCGCCCGAGCTGCGGGCGCTGATGTCCGAAATCGCCACGTCCGCGCGCGTCGTCGATCGCGGCACGCCCGGACGCCACATCGGCGGCGACGTGCTCGGCGCGATGCGGCAGATCCACCAGAACGTGCCGCGCTACCTGCCGACCCTCATCTACGGCACGGCGACGGACCCGTTCGACGGGCTCACCGAGCGCGCGAAGCTGTACGAACGCTATGCGGCCACGTTCAAGGCGAATTCGAACGGTCGCGGCGGCGGCGCGCAAACGACCGGCTACGTCGAATACACGGCCGGCACGAATGCGCTGTTCCGCGGCGGCAATCGCGCGCGCATCGCGTTCGACTACGTGTTCGGCCGCCTGTACTTCTCGCCGATCCATTACGAAGCCTGGGTGCCCGGCACGCTCGATCCGGGGCCCGGACAGACCGTCGCCAAGGTCATCGACGGGCCGTACGCGAACCCGTGGTTCTGGATCACCGACATCACGTCCGTTTGAAGCCGCGGCGGTGCGGCCTGAAGCGCCGCGCCGCCATCATCAAGGAAGAGGAAGCCATCATGAAACAGCCAGTCCGAATCGTTTCCGTGCGCTATTCATGCGACTGCAAACCCCTGCGTGCGCCCGACGAAGCGCTCGATGCGTATGCAGCCCGCGTGCAGGGGGTCTTGTTCAATCACCTGAACGGTGCGCTGTCGAGCGCGTTCGAAGCCGTGCGGCGCGACGCGAAAGACGACGATGCACGCCGCGTCACGTTCGTGACCGCGCCCGAGTTCTACTGGAACGTGCCGTGGGACGCGCTGAACGACGTCGACGAACTCCATGCGATCGTCGACTTGCAGCTCGATCCCGTGCGGCGCGCGATCGGCGCGGTCGCCGATCGCTTTCCGGTGGATCAGTACGGGCCGATCGTGTTCCTGCCCGGTACCGTCGCGATGCTCGTCAAGCACGAGACGGCGGCCGACGTGCCCGATGACGGCGCGTTCGTCGGGCCGTACGTGTCGCTGAATTTCACGTTCGCGACGACCAATTTCCTGCCGCCGCTCGCGCGCGGCGAAGGGGGCGATGGTGACGGCGACGACGACGGAACGCGCCGCGCGGCGATCTGGCCGAAGCGGCATACGTCGTGGATCGACTACGGCGACTCGGTCGATGCGCTCGAGACGCCGCTCGCCCACACGTTCCAGCTCGGCGACGGCACGCTGGTCGAGGTGCTGAAGACGAGCGACGTGTCGCCGCAAAGCGCGACGGCCGACGCGCCGCCGTCGTCGCCGTATCAGGGCCCGCGCCTGTCGGACAGCTTCGACAATCGGCTCGGCGAAGCGCCGCCGTTCGGCATCGACATCTGCCTCGACTTCCTCGAATGGCGCGAGTATCCCGGCAACGACGTCAAGCCGCCGCATCTCGACGACGGCGCGCTCGTGCTCGACTTCGTGCTGTCGTACGGCGTGAATCCGACCGATGACGCGTTCGACGTGCCCGACTCGCTGCAATACATCGCGCACAACGACGGCCGCCGCCACAAGGAAGTCGTCGTGTTCGCGGTCGACCGCACGCAGACGCACTGGCAGCGGGTCGCCGAAGCGCCGTGCGTGCGCCACCTGTCGAGCGCGGAACGCGAACGCGTCGCAATCCACGCGTTCGACGTGGACGTGCCGGACGCGGACGGCGCACCGTGACATGGGCGCCCCGCGATTCGGGCGATGGCGCGCGCGGCCGGCGCTGCAGGAGCCGCCACGCGCGCCGGACGATCTCGCCGCGCAGCTGTGCGACGAATGCGAGGCGATGGCGCGCTACGCGCTCCATCACGGGCTGCCGATCGAGCCCGAACTCGTCGCGCGGCTCGCGGCGCTGATCGCGGCCGCCGCTTCGTCCAACCCGGCGGCCAACCCGGCGCCGGGCGCGTCGACCACCACCCCGCTGGCGCCCGCGCAGCAGCACGCGCTCGCGGCGATCCACCGCAAGCTCGCGACGCTCGTCGCGCCCGCGACGCCGCAGGCCGTCACGCTGCTCGACATGCACCGGCGCCAGGCGCACCCGTTCGCGTGGCTCGGCCCGGTGCCGCTGATCCGGCTGCTGACCGGGTCGGCGCTCGGTTTCCTGCTCGCGGTCGTGCTGACGAGCCTGTCGCCGCATGTGTCGGGCGAGAACATCGAGCGCGGCTTCCTGCAATCCAACGGCGTGCAGCTGCTGTGGAACACCACCTTCCTGCTGTGCTGCGCGGGGCTCGGCGCGTCGTTCGCGACGCTGTTCCAGGCGCACCACTACGTCGCCGCCTCGACCTACGATCCGAAATACGACGCATCGTATGGCGCGCGGCTGATTCTCGGCGTGATCGCCGGCCTGATCATCGTCCAGATGCTGCCGGCCCAGTTGTTCGCGCAGGGCAGCATGCACAACTTCGGGCGGCCGGCGCTCGCGATGCTCGGCGGCTTCTCGGCGACGGCCGTGCATCGCGTGCTGCAAAGGCTCGTCGAGACGCTCGAGACGCTGGTGCAGGGCGACCGCTCGACCGACGTCGGCGCGGCGCTCGCCGCGAATCGCGCGCGCGCCGCCAGCGAACGCGCGCAGTGGCAGGGCGAACTGGCGGCCAACCTGCTCGATCTGCAGCAATCGCTCGACGGCGCGGCATCCGCCGAGGCCGTCCGCGCGCGCCTCGCCGAATTCACGCGCGCGATGCTCGCGGCCCACCCCGCGCCGTCGGCCGCGGACGATCCGCTTCCGCCCGACGCGCCCCGGCAGTAGCGCGACACGGCGTGGGCGCACCGTTGCCGCCGCCGCGCGAAACCCGCCTTCGCCCGCGGCACGCTCGCGTGCCGGCCCGATCGGTGCGCTCGTCGCGCGCATCAGCCGGGCGAATGGCACGCCGGCGCGAACGTGAAACCGGCCGGCTCGGACGGCACGTGGCGCGCGAGCCACAACGCCGCCTCCGTCCGGTTGCTCACGCCGATCTGGCGGAACAACGCGTACAGATGGTTCTTGATCGTGCCCTCCGCGACATTCAGTACACGGCAGATCTGCTTGTTCGACTTGCCTTCGGCCAGCAGCCGCAGCACCTCGCGCTGGCGCGGCGTGAGGCGCTCGAATGCGCGATCGTCGCCGGCCGGCACGCCGCCCGGGGGCGCCTGCGTCGCGCCGCCGTCGTTCGGCGGCACGTAGATCGCGCCGGCCGCGACGCGGCCGAGCGCATCCGCGAATTCGTCCGCGCTCGCGTGCCGGTCGATGATGCCGGCCGCCCCCGCCAGCAGCGCATCGGCAATCGTGCGGCGGCACACGGCGGCCACCACGCACAGCCACGGCGCGCCGGCGAACGTCTCGTTCAGTACGCTCGGCCAGCTCGGCCGCGCGGCGTGCTCGCCGCATTCGATCGTGATCGCCTCGACCGTCCCGGGCAGCAACGCGTCGCGCAAGCGCAAGACGTCCTCGGGACGGCGGGCCGACCACACATGCCAGTCGACATCGCGTTTACACAGTACGTCCGCCACGCCCGCGACGAATAACGGCGGGCTATCGATCATCAGAACGTTCATTGCGCGGTTTCCTCGAAATCGGGATGCTCGGTTTAGGATTTTTTGCTTCCCTACCCGGCGTTTTTTTTACCGCTGTTTTACGCACCGCGCACTAGGCCCGTCGCTCCGTGACGAATGGCCTAATTCGTCCACGCCGCGCCCCGCCGCGCGTACCGATGCCCGCCGCGCGCCGGCCCGGGCCGCCGGACGTGACGGACGTCATATTTGGTAAACGTCTTCAATTTCCTAATGTGAATAACGACAGCGAATTTCCGTTGTCTTCAACACGAAGAGGAGTTTATTCATGGACGCGAATTTCATTGGCTCGGTGATTAACGCTTTACCCATGGACCAAATGATCGCCGGCCCGTTAAAGGCGATGATCAGCGCGCAGACGCAGGCCGCAAAGAGCTACGCGGATTTCCTGATGCAGGTCTGCATCCAGGGAGGCAAGGCCGTGGCCGTCCAGTTCGACTACGACGAGACGCTGGTGGACGAAAGCGGCGTGTCGAAAGGCGTCGTGCAGAAGACGATGCGCATCCCGCTGCTCGCGGCGATCGTCCATCCGATCATCGCGATCGAGGAAGGCACGATCGACTTCGAGATGGAGATCACGCAGTCGGAGAAGTCGTCGTCGTCGACCGAAGCCGGCGGCGAATTCCAGGCGAAGTTCGGCTGGGGGCCGATCAGCGTCAGCGTGTCCGGGCGCGTGTCGCACAAGGCGGAGCAGACGCGCAGCACCGACACGCGCGCGAAATACTCGATCCATACGCAGGTGAAGCGCCAGTCGCCGCCCGAAGCGCTGATGCGCGTGATCGACTTCCTGACCGAGGCCGCGACCAAGCCGGTCGTCACCGAAGGCAACGCGAAGGACGTGAAGCCGCTGCCGGCGACGCCGACCGACGGCAAGCTGGTCGGCGACGCGTCGGGTGCCGGCGGCAAGGCGGCCGCGCCGGCCGGAGCCGATGCGGGCGCCCAGCAGCCGGCGCACGCGTAAGCGCGCGGACCGGCCATGTTCAGGCTCTTCAGACGGTCGCGCCGCGCGGGCGGCGGCGGGCACGACGACGCGGATGCGCGTCCGGGTGGCGGCACTGCCCGGCAGGAACCGGACGGGCCGGTCCCGCCGCCGGCCGGGGCGGTGGCGGGCCGTAGCGGCGCGGTCGCCGGCGCGGGCCCGGACGCGGTCGCCGGCACGGGCGGCGCAGCGCCGGCGGCGGCAGGTGTCGATCCGGCGCGCCACGCGACGCCCGATGCCGCCGGCTGGCCGGCCGGCGCCGCGTCGGGCGTAAATGACGCCCCGGCCGCCGCGGCCGGCGCATCGACCGGCGGCTTGCCGCCCGCTGCGCCTGTGCCACCTGTGCCACCTGTGCCACCTGTGCCACCTGTGCCACCTGTGCCACCCGTGCCACCCGTGCCACCCGTGCCACCCGTGCCACCCGTGCCGCCTACGCCGCCTACCCCACCCGCCCCACCGCCCGGCGCCCCGGCCGACGACGAACGCCCGCCGCCGCGCGGCATCGCGCTCGACGAGATCGCACGCGGGATGCAGCACGCGGCCGCCGCCGCGAACCAGTTGCTCGCGCACCAGTACACCGCCGTGCTCGACCAGTTCTTCGATCTGCGCGACGACGGCCTGCTCGCGCCGCGCGAGGTCACGGTCGCACTCGACGCGGAGCACACGATGCCGGTGCCGCTCGTCGCGCTCGCCACGCCGCGCGGGCTCGCGCTCGACCGGATGATCGTGCACCTGACCGTGCGCGGCGACTTCATCGAGGCGCTGCCGGCCGGCGGCATCTCGGGCAACGACGACCAGTGCGGCCGCTTCTACGTGACGTTCGCGCCGCGCTCGGAGAAGAAGGACGCCGCGCCGGGCAGTGCGCGGCAGCGCGACACCGAGCACATCGACATCGAAATGCAGTTCGCGGCGCTGCCGCCGCCCGAAGCGATCATGCGCGTGATCGACGAATACACGCATCGCCTGGTGCCGCGCGCACGGCCGGGCAGCAAGGAGAACGACGATGGCGAACCAGCCTGAACGCACCGGCGAGCAAGGCATCGCGCTGATCAAGCAGTTCGAGGGGCTGCGGCTCGCACGCTATCTCGACGCGGTCGGCAAGCCGACGATCGGCTACGGGCACCTGATCCTGCCGAACGAGCGCTTCACGCGCCCGCTGACGCCGCCCGAAGCGGAGGCGCTGCTGCGGCATGACCTGCGCGGCGCCGAGCTGAACCTGCGCAAGCTGTTGCGCGTGCCGGTCACGCAGCAGCAGTTCGATGCGCTGATGTCGTTCGTCTTCAACCTCGGCGCCGGACGGCTGCGCTCGTCGACCTTGCTGCGCTACCTGAACGCCGGCGCGAGCGCGCGGGCGGCCGACCAGTTCCTCGTCTGGAACAAGGCCGGTGGTAAGCCGCTCGCTGGCCTCACGAAGCGCCGCCGGGCCGAGCGCGCGCTGTTTCTGTCGTGAGCGCCGTGACGCCGCACCGGCCGAACGTCACGGGTCGTCGTGCGTGTCGTTCGCGCCATTTCGCAGCGCGTCGGCTGCCCGTAAGCTGAAACCGTCGCTGAAGTCTTGCTGCATCCGTACCGTTACAACCCTTGTCATTCACCACTCGTCACGACAGGAGCCCCGCATGAACGTCACCCGCTCGCCCGGCCGCACGACGCTGCCCCGCACCACCGCATCGCACGTAGTGCGCCGCGCGCTGGGCGCCGCTTGCGCCGCCGTCACCGCCACCGTTACCGTTGCCGTTGCCGCCCTGGCTGCGCTCGCGCCGCACGCCGCGCTCGCCGCCCCCGCCGATCCGTTGCCCGCATACGGCGCCGACCTGCAGCGCACGTCGGTGTCGGGGCTGTCGTCCGGCGGCTTCATGGCCGCGCAGTTCGACGTCGCGTTCTCGAGCCGGCTGATCGGCGCGGGCATCGTCGCGGGCGGGCCGTTCTATTGCGCGGGCGCGAACGCGCTGATCCCGCCGGCGGTGGCCGCGACCACGCTGTGCATGCAGCCGATCGGCCCCGCGCCCTCCGCGGCCGACGCATGGCGCGCCGCGCGCACGTTCGCGCAGCGCGACGAGATCGACGATCCGGCCAACCTGCGCGGCCAACGCATCTACGTGTTCAGCGGGGCGAAGGATACGGTGGTGTTCACGCGCGTCGTCGACCAGACCGCGCGCTTCTACACACTCGCGCAGGTTCCGGCCGCGAACCTTCAGTATCGCCAATCGCCGGACGCCGGGCATGCGTTCATCACGAACCGCCCCGAGGACAACGCATGCAGTGCGAACGCGAGCCCGTATATCGACAACTGCGGCTTTCAACAGGCGCACGACATCGTGCGCTGGATCTACGGCACGCCCGACAAGCCGCTCAACGCGCCCGCCGCGCAGGCTGGCGGCAAGCTGCTGGCGTTCGACCAGCGCGCGTTCGATCCGCAGCGCCGCGCGTCGCTCGGCGATACGGGCTACGCGTACGTGCCGGCCGATTGCGAACGCGCGACCTGCGCGGTGCACGTGGTGTTCCACGGCTGCGTGCAGAACGTCGCGACCGTCGGCGAGCGGATGATTCGCGGCGTCGGCTACAACGAGATCGCCGACACGAACCGGCTGATCGTGCTGTATCCGCAGGTCGAGAAATCGGCCGTCAATCCGCTCGGCTGCTGGGATTTCTGGGGCTATACGAGCACCGATCCGCTCCAACCCGGCTTCTACCGCCGCGACGCGCCGCAGATGGCCGCCGTGATGCAGATGGTGCAGCGCCTCGGCGCCGCGCGTCGGTAATCCGCGTAGCGGCTGCCGTCGCGCCGTCATCGCTCCTTCTTCACGAGGAATCGCCATGTTCTCCACGTTCATCGCCCAATGGGAACGCGCGCACGCCGACGCGCTCCAGCTGTTCGGCAAGCTCGCCGCGCAGACGACCGGCACCGGCGGCACGTCCGCCAGCCCCGCGTGGCGCGCGTTCGCGCACACCGCGCTGCTCGCCGGCCATCGCTACACGGATGCATGCCAGGCCGCGACCGACGCATTGTGGCGCGGCCAGCTCGAACGGTTCGGGCTCGGCAGTTCGGCCGCCGCGGTCAAGGAGCTGGCGGCCCTGAACGCGGATCTCGCGACGCGCTTCACGCAGAGCCACCTCCAGCACGCGGGCGCGATGGCCGACGCGGCCGCGCAATACCTCGACGATCTCGGCCGCACGCGCGGCCCGGCCGATGCCGCGATGGCGCTCGGGCGCTTCGCCGGCGACCTGCAGGCGCAGGCGCGTGCGCATGCGCTGCACGTCGCGTCGCTCGCAAACGGCGTCGCGCCCGCGCTCGCGCAATGGGCCGACCGCACGCTGCGCGACGAACGCGGCACGCCGGATGAGGAGCAAGCATCATGAACATCAAGCTCCGCTTCGTGAACCGCTCGAACGACTGCGGCAACAGCGAGGTCGTGCTGTTCCAGCGCGACGTGATCCCCGATCTGGATACGTTCGCGATCGCGTGGAAGGTGATCCGTTATTGCGGACGCGACTGCTTCCATCCGTTCGACTACTCGACCGACATCGACGTCGCGCTCGGCGATGAGCACGGCAACTTCTCGCCGCGCGTCACGGCGCCCGCCGGCGTGCGCTTCGTGATCGACGCGCAGCCGACCGGACGCGGCCGGCTCGTGCCCGACCCGGCCGACGCGCCGGGCGGCGACATCGAAGTCGTCAATCGGCTGCGGCGCGGCGCCGTGAACGTCAACGCGTTCAGCGCGGGCCGCCTGATCGCGGTGAAGGAAGCGGTCGCGCCCGGGCAGAAGGCGGTGTTCCGCTTCACGCCGACGCTGTGGATCGGCGTGGCGTCGCAGATACAGGAAAGCCGCGCACTGCACGCGGCAGTGATGTCGAGCGCGAACACGATGCTGCCGCTGGCGGGCGTAGCCGCGGCCGACATCGTGATGACGGGCGGCGGCACCGGCACCGACGCGCAGCCGTTCGCGTTCGCGCTCGAACACATCGTGCGCGCGTAGTGCCGCCCGACACGGCTTGAACCGGCTTGACGGCACGGCTTCGCGGCCGGGCCGGCGGGAAAGGTGTGCGGCAGACCGACTGCCGTTTTTTCAAACTCAAGGAGCAACGACGTGGATATCCAACTGAACCTGATCAACCGCTCGAACGACGCCAACAACTCGAGCGTCGTGATTTTCCAGAAGAACGTGGCGACCGACTTCGACGAACTCGCGATCGCGTGGAAGGTGATCCGCAATTGCGGCCAGGGCGACAACCATCCGTTCAAGTTCCCGATGACGATGAGCGTGAGCGCGAGCGACAGCTGGGGCAACTACATGCCGCAGCAGGTCGCGGCGAACGGCCAGGTGTTCCAGGTCGTGCGCTCCAGCTCGGGCGACGTGCTGCAGCTCGGCGGCGACCCGGGCGCGAGCTCCGAGGTGCAGGTGCGCAACGACCTGCCGGCCGGCGCGATCAACGCGACGATCTACAAGGACGGCAACGCGCTCGCGCGCAAGACCTCCGTCGCGCCGGGCCAGAAGGCGGTGTTCCAGTTCAAGCCGACGATCTGGATCGGTGTCGCGTCGCAGATCGAACAGGGCGCGCTGATGAATTCCGCGGTGATCTCCGACATCAACACGGAACTGTCGCTGCTCGGCATCGCGAGCGCCGACATCGTGATGACCGGCGGCGGCCCCGGCCCGCGCTCGACGCCGTTCACGTTCCGGCTGGAAAACGTGGTGATGGCGTAACGGTCCGTGCGCCGGCGATGCACGGCCGGCGCCCGTTCAATCAGTTATCCGAATCGAATCAAGGTGACTCATGGACATCAATCTCAACTTCGTCAACCTGTCGAACGACGTCAACAACAGCCAGATCGTGATCTTCCAGAAGAACGTGTCGACGGACTTCGACGAGCTCGCGATCGCGTGGAAGGTCATCACCAACTGCGGGCGCGGCGACAACCATCCGTTCGTGTTCCCGTTGTTGACGACCGTCTCCGCGAGCGATGCCGACGGCAACTACATGCCGCAAAAGCGCGCGGACAACGGACAGGTCTTCAACGTGTCGCGCTCGACGTCGGGCAACGTGCTCGCGCTCGCCGGCCCCGCCCCGACGTCGCGCGAGATCCAGCTGCGCAACGACCTGAGCCAGGGAGCGATCACCGCGTCGGTCTTCAAGGACAACCGGCTGCTCGCGCACAAGACGGGGATCGTGCCGGGCCAGAAGGCCGTGTTCGAGTTCAAGCCGACGCTGTGGATCGGCACCGCGTCGCAGATCGAACAGGGCGCGGTGATGAATTCGGCCGTGCTGTCCGACATCAACACCGAACTGTCGCTGCTCGGCATCAAGAGCGCCGACATCGTGATGACGGGCGGCGGCGGCGGCACGACCGCGACCGCGTACCAGTTCCGGCTCGCGAACGTGGTGATGGGGTAAACGGCGCACGCGCGACGGCGCACGGGCGGCACCCGTCACGTCGTCGCGCGACCGCTCCTTGCGTGAATCAGCCCGCGCGCCGCACCGGCGCCATCTTCGAGAAATACTTCGCACCGGCCACGCAGCCGACGACCACGACCGTCACGACGAGCATCGACGGCGGCACCGTCTCGTGCAGCAGCCCGGCCGCGAGCAGGAGACCGAAGAACGGCTGCAGCAGCTGCAACTGGCCGACGCCCGCGATCCCGCCGAGCGCGAGGCCGCGATACCAGAACACGAAGCCGATCAGCATGCTGAACAGCGACACGTATGCGAGCCCCCACAGCGCGGCGGCGTCGACGCCGTCGAACGTCGCGGGCCACGTGAACCACGTGAGCGGCAGCATCACCGGCAGCGACAGCACGAGCGCCCACGAGATCACCTGCCAGCCGCCGAGCTGGCGCGACAGTCGCGCGCCTTCCGCATAGCCGAGCCCGCACGCGACGATCGCGGCCAGCATCAACGCATCGCCCGCCACCGACGCCTGGCCGCCGTTGCGCAGCGCGAACGCGGCCACCGCGCCGCTGCCGACCAGCGAGAAGACCCAGAACGGCAGCCGCGGCCGTTCGCCGCCGCGCCAGACGCCGAACAGCGCGGTCGCGAGCGGCAGCAGCCCGACGAACACGATCGCATGCGCGGACGTCACGTGCTTGAGCGCGAGCGCGGTCAGCAGCGGAAAACCGACCACGACCCCGAGCGCAACGACGATGAGCGACGCGGTCTCGACACGCGTCGGCCGCTTCTGCTTCAGCGCGACGAGCAGGATCAGGCCGAGCACGCCGGCGATCGTCGCGCGCGCGAACGTGAGGAACAGCGGGTCGAGCCCCTGCACCGCGATGCGCGTCGCGGGCAGCGAGCCACTGAAGATGATCACGCCCAGCAGGCCGCTGAGCCATCCGTCGGTCGTCTTTTGCACGGGAAATCCTGGTCGGAACAAGGTGGATGACCGATGATCCGCCGCCCGCGAAAAGCGCGTAAGCTACAGCCCAATACAATTCGGACAAACTGTACTGGACAACCGGCCGTACAGTTCCCTCCCGCCATGAGCCTTTCCGTGCAAGCCCCTGCTCCGCCCGCGCCGTCGCGCACGCGCGTGGAAACCGTGATGGACACGCTGCGCGCGCGGATCGCGAGCCGCGCGCTGATGCCCGGCGCGCGCGTGCCGTCGATCCGGATGATGGCCGACGCGCTCCACGTGTCGAAATCGACCGTCGTCGATGCGTACGAGCGGCTCGCGAGCGAAGGCGTGCTCGTCGCACGGCGCGGCTCCGGCTTCTACGTGTCGGGCCACGCGCCGCCGCTCGCGCTCGCCGAACTCGGCCCGCGCCTCGATCGCGAACTCGATCCGCTGTGGCTGTCGCGCCAGGCGCTCGAGGCGGCGCCCGGCTCGGTGAAGCCCGGTTGCGGCTGGCTGCCGTCGTCGTGGCTGCCGGACGAGAGCCTGCGACGTGCGCTGCGTGCGGTGTCGCGCGACGAACCCGACGCGCTGACCGACTACGCGACACCGCTCGGGCTGCCCGCGTTGCGCCAGCAACTCGCGTGGCGGCTCGCGCAGCACGGCGTCCATGCGGAGCCCGCGCAGATCATGCTGACCGACGGCGGCACGCACGCGCTCGATCTCGTGTGCCGGCTGCTGCTGGAGCCGGGCGACACCGTCGTGCTCGACGATCCTTGCTACTTCAACTTCCAGGCGCTGCTGCGCGCGCATCGCGCACGGATCGTCAGCGTGCCGTACACGCCGAACGGCCCCGATCTCGCGCGCTTCGAGCAGGTGCTCGCCGAACACCGCCCGCGCCTGTACATCACGAACGCGGCGCTGCACAACCCGACCGGCGCGACGCTCGCGCCGCCGGTCGCGCACCGGTTGCTCACGCTCGCGGCCGAGCACGGCCTGCTGATCGTCGAGGACGACATCTTCGCGGATTTCGAAAGCACGCCCGCGCCGCGCCTCGCGGCATTCGACGGGCTCTCGCGCGTCGTGTCGATCGGCAGCTTCTCGAAGACGCTGTCGGCCGCGATCCGCTGCGGCTACATCGCCGCGCGCCCCGAATGGATCGACGCGCTCGTCGACCTGAAGCTCGCGACGTCGTTCGGCAATGCGCAGATCGGCGCGAACGTCGTGCACCGGCTGCTGGTCGACGGCACCTACCGGCGCCATCTCGACGGCCTGCGTATGCAGTTGGCCGATGCGATGGGCGAAACGATCCGGCGGCTCGCGCGCGCCGGGCTCGGGATCTGGACGGAACCGCGCGGCGGGTTGTTCGTGTGGGCCGAACTGCCCGACGGGCTCGATGCCGCGCGCGTCGCGCGCCATGCGCTCGACCACGACGTGGTGCTCGCGCCGGGCAACGTGTTCAGCGCGTCGCACGGCGCGGCGTCGTTCATGCGCTTCAACGTGTCGCGCTGCAAGGGGCCGGCGGTGTTCGATGCGCTCGGGCGGGCGATGGAGGCGGCGCGGATGTCGGAGCACGCGGTCGCGCAACCGGATACGAACGGGCGCGCGCTCGCCGGCGAACGTTGACGGCGGGCGAGTGCGCTATTTGCCGGTCGCCACGATTTCCGCGACGAAATCGACGAATGCCCGCACCTTCGCGGGCGGCAGGTGACGCGACGGATAGTAGGCAAACAGCGGAAATGCCTCGCCGCGCCAATCCGCGAGCAGCTCGACGAGCCGCCCCTGCTCGATCAAGCCCGCTACCCCGCTCGCCTTGAAGCGTGCGATGCCCACACCGGCCAGACATGCACCGAGCATCGTGCCGGCGTCGTTGACGAGCAGCCTGCCCGTCGTCCTGACCGGCACGCGCTTGCGGCCAAGCTGATAGATCCATTCGAGCGGCTGGCCGGTCAGCGTGTTGCGCATCTGGATGCACGCATGGCCCGCGAGATCGGCCGGCGCCGCAGGACGCCCGTGCCGTTTCACGTAGGCGGGCGCGGCGACCGTCACCGCGCGCGTCTCCAGCAGTTTGCGCGCCACCAGCGACGACGACGGCGGCTCGCCGAACCGCACCGCAACGTCGAATCCGTCGGCTACCAGATCGCCGAGCTGCTCGCGCGCGGCCAGTTCCAGCGACAGATCGGGATGGCGTGCAAGCAACGCCGGAAGGTGCGGCGCCAGCACCCGCCGCGAGAAATACGCGTCGACGTTCACGCGCAATCTGCCGCGCACGGCGGCGGCCGAGCCGGCGGCCAGCGTCACCGCATCGCCGATGCCGGCGAGCAGCGGACCGATCTCTTCGTACAGGCGGCGCCCTTCGTCCGTCAGCGTGACCGAGCGCGTCGTGCGATCGAGCAGCCGCACGCCGACGCGCGCCTCGAGCCGGCCCACGGCCCGGCTGACGCCGGACGGCGACAAGCCGAGTGCGTCAGCCGCGCGCGCGAAGCTGCCGCTTTCGACGATCGCGGCCAGCACGCCCACGTTCGCCAGAATCCGCCCGTCGATCCCCAGGATTTCATTCATGACAAACAATCACCAATCAAGTGACATGGATTCGATTCCATCAGGAATCGTCGCCTCCTATCATGCAACCCGATGCATCGCGACGGCAAGCCCGAACGCGGCATGCAGTTCCGGCGCCCGCATCTTTCGGCGCGCCCGCTCCCTTCTCGATGAGGATTTCAAGCCATGTATGCCATTACCGGTATCACCGGACAGGTCGGCGGCGCGCTCGCCCGAACGCTGCTCGCGGCCGGCCGGCCCGTGCGCGCCGTCGCGCGCACCGCGGATCGCGCTGCGCCGTGGGTCGCGCGCGGCTGCGATGTTGCACTTGCCGAGATGACCGACACCGCCGCGCTGACGACGGCCTTCTCGAACACGGATGGCGTCTTCGTCCTGCTGCCGCCATGCTTCGATCCGGCGCCGGGATTCCCCGAAACGCGCGCCGTCATCGATGCCGTCGGTGCGGCATTGCGCGCCGCTCGGCCACGCAAGGTCGTCTGTCTGTCGACGATCGGCGCGCAGGCGACGCAGGTGAATCTGCTGACGCAACTGACGATGATCGAACAGGCGTTCGACGACTTGCCGATACCCGTCACGTTCCTGCGCCCCGCGTGGTTCCTCGAAAATGCCGCGTGGGACGTAGCAACCGCACGCGAAGCCGGCGTCATCTACAGCTTTCTCCAGCCGCTCGACAAGCCGGTGCCGATGGTCGCAACCGAAGATGTCGGCCGGACGGCGGCCGCGCTGCTACAGGACGAATGGACCGGCGCACGCATCGTCGAACTCGAAGGGCCCCGGCGGGTCAGCCCGAACGACCTCGCGAACGCGTTCACCCGCGTGTTCGGGCACCCGGTGCGCGCCGAAGCCGTGCCGCGCAGCACGTGGGCGGCGCTGTTCGATGCGCAGCGGATGCGCCACCCCGAGCCGCGCATGCGCATGCTCGACGGCTTCAACGAGGGCTGGATCGACTTCGAGTCGGCGCGCGCGGATGTCGTTCGAGGAGAAATCGACGCGGACGCCGTGCTGCACGCCCTCGTCGCCCGCGTCGCCTGAGCGCGACCGGGGCGGCGGCTGACGTTGCCACGCCGCCGCCCCGGTGGCTTGATCACGCCTCCCCTGCGTGCGCCCTCGCCCGCACCTCGGCGAACGTCGTATCGACCAGCATTTTCCCGGTATCGAACACCGTTTCGAGCGCGTCATCCCACTCGCCTTCCAGCGCGCGATCGTCCCACGCGACCGGCAGCGTCACCGTCCGGTATTCTCCCGTGCGCCGATTGCGCAGCAACGTGAGCCGGCCCTGCTTCGAGCGCTTGCCCGGATCGGTAACCGGATCCTTGCTCACGCCGTGCCACACGTCGCCGCGCCGGATCGCCGAGCACTTCATCGCGAAGCGCTGCGTGTCGCGATTCACCTGCTGCAGCAGCGCGCCGCCCATCCCGAACACGACGTTGCCGGCCGCATAACCCGCGTCGTCGAGTGCGGACAGGATCGCGTCGATCGACAGCTCGTCGACGCCGTCGCCCTGGATCACGCGCACGCGGTTCAGCACGCGCCGCCCCTTGCCGTTTACGGTCGAGCCGAACGAAGCGTCGAGCGCGCGCACGGTCTGCAGCACGATCTTCACCGGGTCGCCCGAATCGGGACGCACGACGAGCGTCGCGCCCGAATCGATCACCGCCTGGCGCAGCGGGCCGCCCCACAGTTCAAGCGCGGCGAACAGATCATAGGAGTCCGACACGACCGACACGATCGCGCCGGGCAAACCGAAGCGAGCGATCATGTTCCGGTACGCATCGGCTTCGTGCTCACGCCCCCACGACGTGATCGTGCTGTGCTCGGCCGCGGGCACCGAGTACGCGGCCATCGGCTCGCGATAGAAGCGGTTCGCGGCCAGCACGCCGAGCACCGTGTCCGAACCCATGAAGCTCACGAGGTGCGCCGCGCCGCCGATCGCGGCCGACTCCGCGCTCGATACGCCGCGCGCGCCGAAGTCGTGCAGCTTGAACGGCAGCTGCGCGAGATCGTCGTCGGTCTTCTCGAGAAAGCGGCGGATCGTCTGCCGCAGGTGCCAGCTGCGCGTCGCGACCGTCACCGGGTACCACACGCGCAGCAGCATCGTCTCCAGATACGACGCGAGCCAGAACACCTTCGGGTCGTCGCATTCGACGGTCATCAGCACGTTGTGCACGGGCACGATCGAACCTTCGGGCACCGCGCGGATCCTCACGGGCAGGTAGCCGTCGTAGTGCTCGACGACATGACGCCAGGCGTCCTCGTTGAACGGCTCGCCGTGCACCGCGAAGAAATCGCGCGCGTCGTCGATCATTGCGTGCGTGACCGGCCGGCACAGATAGTCCTTCAGCAACATCTGCAGGCCGAAGAACAGCGTGCGGTCATAGCGGCCGCCGCGCGACTCGACGTACGAGAACATCGCCTGCGCGTCGGGCGGGTATTGCAGGAAGTGGGAAGCCTTGTACGAATCCGTGTTGAGGATCGGATTGGCGAGAACCGCGGCAAAGCCGCCGGGATCGTTTTGCATGGCTAGAGCTCCTCTAGGCCGTTGAAGTGCCGCCGCGTCTGTCGCGGCGGACCGGAATCCGGGGAATCAGCGTGTCACAGCTTCCCCAGGAAGTGATACGCGATCTCGAAGTGATCCTCGAACATCACGTTGCGCATCTGCGCGAATTCGTTGAGCGGCACCCAGCGCGCCTTGTCGGCGTCGTCGCTGCCCTTCACGCGCGGCAACTCGCCGGTCGGGAAGTTGAACAGGCACGCGTGCGTGATCGTGCGGCCGCGCAGCGAGCGGGTCGGATGATCGAATACCTGGCGATCCTTGATCGAGCCGCGCAGCACGGGCTCCGGCAGCTTCAGGCCGGTCTCCTCGCGCAGTTCGCGGATGCAGGCCGCGTCGAGCCGTTCGTCCTGGTTCACGAACCCGCCCGGCAGCGCCCACAGGCCGCGGCCCGGTTCGCTGCGCCGGCGCACGAGCAGGAGATGGCCCGAGTGCACGACCACCGCGTCGACCGTCACGAACGTGACCGGATACGGTGCGGCCGACCACGCCTTGCGATAGCCGGCGATGAATTCGGCCTCGGCTTTCAGCTGCGCGAATGCCGGCTGCGTGCGAAAGCGTTCGAGCCAGCCGAACACCGGTTCCGGCACGGCCCATTGCACGAAGCTGTTGGTGCGTTCGGCGAAATACTGATCGCGGATTTCGGTGGCGGAGATGTCTTCGGTCGCATCGACGTCGACGAGCTCCCATTGCGGGAACATCCGCAGGTAATACGACGTGGCGTCCTTCTCGTGGCCGATCAGCCCGACCCTGCGCTGCGCGACGTCGCCAAGCGAGGCGGCCACGGCATCCTGCACCCAGCGCACCCAGTCGCCGTCGTTGTACGTCGAATCCTGCACGGGCGCGACCGTCACGCGCTCGCGCTCGGACGGCTCGAGCAGCGAAGCCAGCATCTGGCGGCGCTCGTCGAACGAGAACGGATCCTTGATGGTGCGGGGCTTGTCGGTCGATCCGATCAGCACGCATACGCGCTCGGCCCGGCTCAGTGCGGACTTCAGCACGTTCAGGTGACCACGATGCGGAGGCTGGAAACGACCAATGAAAACGAGCGCGTCAAAGCGCCGGTTCTGTTGCGTACTCATGAGGCTCCCTCAAGAGATTGAAACGCTTCGGGTCTTTCCCGAAGGCATGGAATCGATCGTAGGGGAATTCCCGGAGAAGGTCAATCGAGCGCGCGCTCGACTTGACGAAGTCTGAAGAATTGCGCGGCTTTGGCGGGTTACACTCGATTTCATCCCGATTACAGCGTTGCGCTTGCTACCCATCATGAGGATCTCAGTCAGCCGGATCGTCGGCGTCGATCGCAGACGCCTCTTCACGTGGTCGCAGGACTACGCGCGGCGGCTCGTGTGGGACAGCTTCCTTACCGACGCGTATCTGCCCGACGGGATGACGGCCGACGTCGGCGTCGATGCGTTCTGCCGCAGCCAGTCGGGCGCGACGATGGTGTCGCGCTACATCTCGTACCGTCCGCCGCAGGTCGCGGCCGTCGAAATGGTCGACGGGCCGAAGGTGCTCGAACGCTTCAGCGGCAGCTGGAATTTCACCGAGCACACACCGGGCACGACCGAAGTGAAGTTCACGTATCACTTCCGTGCGCAGCCGTACTGGCTGCGCTGGCTGCTCGAACCGCTGATCGGCGCGTTCTATCTCGTGCACACGCGCCGGCGTCTCGACTCGTTCAAGCGTTGGGCCGAAGCCGAAGCGCTGCCGCGCTGACGCGCGACGCCGCACGCATCAGAGGAACGGCGAAATGTTCGCGATCGCGCGCGCGACGTAATCGTCCTTCTCGCCCACCGGCGCGACATAGTGAATCGCACTGCGCGCGGCCTCGATGCCGGCCAGACGCGCGATGAACCACGCGGCCAGATACTGCGACGACAGGCACCCGCCGGCGGTCGCGACGTTCCCGCTGGCCACGAACGGCTGGTCGAGCACGGCCACGCCGGCTTCCTGCACCCACGGCTTCGTGGTCAGGTCGGTACACGCGGGGACATCGCCGAGCCAGCCCAGCTTCGCCAGCACGAGCGTGCCCGAGCACTGCGCGCCGAGCAACTGCCGCGCGGGGTCGAACTGCAATTGCGCCATCAACGCGGCATCGGCGACGACGTCGCGGGTCCGCACGCCGCTGCCCACCAGCACGGCGTCCGCGTCGCGGGCGTCCTGCAGCGACGCTTGCGCGTCGATCGTCACGCCGTTCATCGAGCGCACGCGGCCGGTCGGGCTCGCGATCGACACCCGCCAGCCCGGCTGCCTGACCCGGTTGAGAATCCCGAGCGCGATCAGCGAATCGAGTTCGTTGAAACCGTCGAAGGTCAGGATGGCGATGTGCATGGGGACCTCTGCGTGGGGACGTCGTACCGCACGATCATAAGCGGTTCGCGAAATCGGTGCAGCGCGTCGTCGCATGCGCGACCACCGCTGTCGCCCCGGTCGCTCATGCGACGCCGCGCGCCGCCTGCTGCCGGACCTGCGCGTGCGTGCCGAGCGCGGCGGCGATCGCATCGACCGCCTCGGCGGCGCGCGCGGCGCCGCACATGAACGCATCGACGGCCGCGAAGCCGTGCTCCGGCCACGTATGAATCGTGATGTGCGACTCCGCGAGCAGCACGACACCCGTCACCCCATGCTCACCGCCGAAGTGATGGAAATGCGCGCCGATCACGCGTGCGCCGGCCTGCTGCGCGGCGTCGGTGAGTATCGTCTCGAGCCGCGCGGCGTCGCGCAGCAGTGCCGCGTCGATGCCGGCGAGATCGGCCAGCACGTGCGAGCCGAGCGTCGCTCGCGGTGCGGCGATACCGTCTCGCGCCGTCATTTGTGCGACCCGTACGACGAATAGCCGCTGCGCGCCGACGAACTACCCCACCCGCTGCCGCCCGAACCGCTGCCGCCGAGCGACGCGCAGCTGAACAGCGTGACGACGATCAGCCCGTAAAGTCCGTAGAGGATGTAACGCATTACGAGTTGCCCCCGTCGGACGCGAAGCCCTTCCACAGCCATTCCGGCAGCCACAGCACGAGCAGGCCGATCAGCACGTAGACGGAGCGGCCGCTGAACGAGAACAGCGAACCCAGGTTGAAGATCACGAGCATCGCGCTGAACACGATCGGCAGCGGTGCGAAGCTATGCGGCTGCTTCGCGCCGAACAGGCCCGTCGACGTCCCGGCGGAACCCGTTGCGGACGCAACCGCTGCCGTCGCGAGCGCCGGCGTCGCGAAGCGTTCGGCCAGTGCGCCGGCCGACAACGGCCGCGCACGCGACCAGACGATTTCCGCGGCGCTGCGCTCGCGCGTGAGCTTGTCCTTCTGCCAGCCGTAGTCGGCGATCGACGTGCGGTCGCCGATCTGCACGCGCCAGTTGAACGCGCCGACCACGTACACGACTTCCGAGTCGTACGTCTCGCGCAGTCGATAGGTCTTGCCCTCGTCGGTGACGTCGGACTCGCCGCCGATCGTCGGCCAGTGGTCGAGTACCTGCACGCGTTCCCAGCGCCCTTCGCTCTGCACGAGCCACAGGAAGCCGCGCTTCGGGTTCAGCAGCAGGTATTCGTCCCACGTCTCGTCGTCGCCCGGCACGCGGCAACGCATCATGCCGATCACCGTGTACTTCACGCCGTCGAACGTGCCGGTCGCACCGAGCTCAAGCGCGCCCTTCACCGCATCGAGCTTGCGCTGCGCGGCGAACACGGTCTGCTGCTCGGCCGTGCACTGCACGCCCGCGTGGCAGCTGCCGCACACGACGTAGTCGGCGAGGTTCGGTGCATACGACAGCGGCGCGCCGCAGCTCGGGCACGCGAACGGCACCATCTGCGCGCCCCGTTTCTCCCGCGTGTCGTTGTCGGTATCGCGCAGCCCCGTGAATGCGAGCGCGTCGAATTCCATCGCTTCGCCGCTGTAGACGGCCGGGCTCCCGCCGTTCGCGTCGGCGTCGGAATAGTCGTAAGTCGCGAATGCATTGCCGGTGCGCAGGTCGACGACGCGCGCTTCCCAGCCCGCATCGATGCGGAACGGCAACTCGCCGTCGCCGCCCGTGCAGCGCGCGGTACGCACGTCGGACACGAGATACGCGCGGCCGCCGTGGTCGATCCGCATGCCCGGTTCGAGCGTGCCGAACGCGGGCCACGCGCCGCCCGACGCATCGTCGGGCTCGCGCACCGTGACCGCATACTGGCCCGACGCATCCGACAGCCAGCCGAACGCGCCGTCGTCGAACACGACGTACCACTCGCTCCACGTGCCGGCGTCGTAGGTCATCTGGATGCGGCCGAGCACCGTGAACGTGCGCTTGCCGTAGCGCCCGGCCGTGCCGATCTGGATCGGCGACGCGTCGTCGAGCACCGTGGCCAGCTCGCCGATGCGCTCGACGTCGGCGCCGCGCTTGAGCAGCGTGCTGCGACAGAACGCGCAGACGGCCATCACCGCCGCCGCCGAGCGAAACTCGACCGGCGCGCCGCACTGGGGGCACGAAGTACTGAACATGCGCGACGCTTACCGGGTGAGCTTCGCGAGGATGTCCGCCTTCGCGCGCGCATAGTCCTCTTCGGTGACGAGGCCCTTGTCGAGCAGCGCCTTCAGCTGTTCGAGGCGTTGCACGTAATCGGTCCCTTCAGCCGGTGCGGCCGGCTGCGTGGCGGCAACCGGTGCCGCGACGGGCGCGGGCGGTGCGGCCGGCGCCGGTTGCGCGGCGCCCGCGATCTGGCCGGCCATCGCCTGCCCGATCGCCGCGCCGGCCGCGAGCCCCGCGCCGACACCCGCGATGCCGCCCGGGTTCTGCGCGGCCAGCGGAATCGCCTGCGCCGTCTGGTATTGCGTCGCGCGGGCGAGATCGCCGGCCATCCCCGCGCCGATCCGCAGGTCGAGCGCCTTCTGCAGCTCGGCCGGCAGCGACACGCTTTCGACCGCGAATGCATCGAGCGCGAGGCCGTAGCGCGTGAACACCGGCACCAGCGCCTCGGCGACGCGTTGCGACAGCAGCGTCTGGTTCGCGGCCATGTCGACGAACGGCACGTCGGCGGAACCGAACGTCGTGCTCATCGCGGTGACGACCAGGTTGCGCAGCTGCTGCTCGAGATCGTCGACCGTGTACTGCGCGCGCGTGCCGCTCACCTCGCGGTGGAACGCGGCCGCATCGACGATCCGGTACGAGTAGATGCCGAACGCGCGCAGCTGCACGAAGCCGAATTCGCGATCGCGGATCGTCACCGGCTGCGCGGTGCCCCAGCGCCGGCCGAGCTGCAGCCGCGTGCTGAAGAAGTAGACATCGGATTTGAAAGGAGACTGAAAGAACTTGTCCCAGTTCTTCAGGTACGTGAGCACCGGCAGCGTGCGCGTTTCCAGCTTGTACAGCCCGGGCTGGAACACGTCGGCGACCTTGCCTTCGTTGACGAAGATCGCGACCTGCGTTTCGCGCACGGTCAGCTGGCCGCCGTACTGGATCTCCTGGTCTTCCATCGGATAGCGCCAGGCCAGCACGCCGTCGGTGTCTTCCGTCCATTGCAGGACGTCGATGAACTGCTTGCGGATAAACGAACCCAGACTCATGTCGGTCTCCCAGGACGCGTGGCGTGTCAGGTCAGGCAGGCGGCATTGATGATGCCGACGACGAGCGACGCGGTGCCCATCAGGCCACCCATCGCGACGTTGCGATCCTCGATCGCATGGTTCATGCCGGGAATCAGGCGGGTCAGCACCGCGTAGGTGACGAGCTGCACGGCCATCGCGCCGACGGCCCACAGCACGACTTCGCCGAGCGTCGAGTTGTGCGCGATGCTGGACGCGAGCGTCAGGCAGAAGCCGACCAGCGCGCCGCCGAACGACAGCGTCGCGGCCGCGTTGCCGTCGCGGATCAAGGCCAGTTCGTCGAACGGGGTGACCTTCAGGTACACTGCCGCGAACACGAAAAGCAGCACGAACGCCGACAGCAAATGAACCGCATAAAGATAGGCACTATTCATTCTTTTCCTCGGATTTTGTGCTCGGTTCGCCGCCCCGTCGCAGGCTGGCCCATGGCGGGCCACCCCACGAAAATCCGCGCCAGTATATCCACATTGACGAGCACTGCACAACGGACGCGCCATGCTGCATAAGCGCGCGCTCGTCCTGTCGATCCTCGTGCTCGCGTCGTGCGGGCTCGGCTACGAACTGATCAGCAGCGCGCTGTCGAGCTACCTGCTCGGCGATTCGATCCTGCAGTTCTCGTCGGTGATCGGCTGCTACCTGTTCGCGATGGGGATCGGCTCGTGGCTCGCGAAGTTCGTCGAGGACGACGACGTGCTCGACCGCTTCGTCGACATCGAGCTGCTCGTCGGCCTGCTCGGCGGCGTGTCGGCAGCGCTGCTGTTCGCGGTGTTCGCGTGGCTCGCCGCGCCGTTCCGCGCGGCGCTCTATGCGCTCGTGCTCGCGCTCGGCCTGCTGATCGGGATGGAGATCCCGCTCGTGATGCGCGCGTTCCAGCAGCGCCGCCAGGCGTTCCGCCATACCGTCAGCGAAGTGCTGACCTTCGACTATCTCGGCTCGCTCGCCGTGTCGCTGATCTTCCCGCTCGTGCTCGCGCCGCGTCTCGGCCTGTTGCGCACGAGCTTCCTGTTCGGGCTGCTGAACGCGTTCGTCGCGCTGTGGACCACGCACCTGTTCCGCGCCGAGATCCGCAACGTGCGCGGCAAGCTGATGCGCGCGTCGCTCGTGATCGGGCTGCTCGTCGCCGGCTTCGCGCTGTCGGACCGCATCACGCACTGGGCCGAGCACGGCGTGTACGGCGACGAGACCATCTATTCGGAAACGACGCCGTACCAGCGCATCGTGCTCACGCAGTGGCACGACGACATGCGGCTGTACCTGAACGGCAACCTGCAGTTCTCGTCGCGCGACGAGCATCGCTATCACGAGGCGCTGATCCATCCGACGATCGAGGCGCTGCCGTGGGCGAAGCGCGTGCTCGTGCTCGGCGGCGGCGACGGCCTCGCGGTGCGCGAACTGCTCAAGCACCGCAATCTCGAACGGATCACGCTCGTCGATCTCGATCCCGCGATGACGAAGCTGTTCTCGACTTCGGCGCCGCTCGTGAAGCTGAACCAGGGTTCGCTGAAGGACCCGCGCGTGCAGGTGATCAACGACGATGCGGTGCGCTGGCTCGAATCGAACGCCGACGTGTACGACGCGATCGTCGTCGACTTCCCCGATCCGACCAACTTCGGGCTCGGCCGGCTGTATTCGGTGCCGGTGTTCCGGCTGCTCGCGCGCCACCTGTCCGAGAACGGCTATGCGGTGATCCAGTCGACGTCGCCGTACTTCGCGCCGCACGCGTACTGGACGATCATCGCGACGCTGCACGAAGCCGGGCTCAACACCTGGCCGTACCACTGCTACGTGCCGTCGTTTGGCGACTGGGGGTTCGTGATCGCCGGCAAGCGTCGCGACTTCACCGTGCCGACACGCTATTCGGTGCCGACGCGCTGGCTCGACGCGCAGACGGCCGCCGAGATGTTCCACTTCCCGGCCGACATGCCGGCGCTGCCGATGTCGCCGAACGAACTCAACGACCAGCCGCTCGTGCGCCGCTTCGACGACGACTGGAAGCACGTGCTGCGCTGATGGATCGCCGCACGTTCCTCGTCGCGTCCGCGGCGGCGTCGCTCGCCGCGTGCGGCCGCACCGGCTGGATCGAGACGACGCCGCGCGTCGGCTACCCCGGCATGCGCGAAGGCCATGCGCTGCGCGACCACGCGGCGCTGCCGCCGCCGTCCGGCACGATCGAGACCGACGTCGCGGTCCTCGGCTCGGGCGCGGCCGGGTTGTCGTGCGCGTGGCAGCTCGCGCGCGCGGGGCACACACGCTTCGTCGTGCTCGCCGGTCCCGAATTCGGCGGCAATGCGGCCGGCGGCCGCTTCGGCGAACTCGGCTATCCGAAGGGCGCGCACTACCTGCCGCTGCCGTCGCTCGAATCCGCACATCTGCGCGACATGCTCGCCGATCTCGGCGTGATCGAAGCGGCGCCGTTCTCCGCGCAACCCGCGTACGACGAACGCGCGCTCGTGCACGCACCCGACGAACGGCTGTTCATCGGCGGCCAGTGGCAGGACGGCATCGTGCCGACGGCCGGCCTCGACGCCGATGCGCTCGCGCAGCAAACGCGCTTCTTCGCCTACACCGACAGCCTGCGCTCCGCGCGCGGCGCGGACGGCCGCAAGGTGTTCTGCATCCCGCTCGCGGAATCGTCGCGCGACCCGCTCTGGCGCGCGCTCGACCGGCGCTCGTTCAGGCAGTGGCTGCTCGACGAGGGCTACACCGCGACCGCGCTGCACTGGTACCTGAACTACTGCTGCCGCGACGACTACGGTGCGGGTTGCGAGCACGTGTCCGCGTGGGCCGGCCTGCACTATTTCTCGTCGCGCGGCGGCCACGCGAGCGATGCGGGCGACGGCGCCGTGCTGACCTGGCCCGACGGGCTGCATACGATGGTGACGAAGCTGAGCGACTCGATCACCGCGCGCACCGGCTCGAACACGTGGTCGCGGCGCGGCTTCGCCGTTCGCGCGACCGAGCGCGCGGGCGGCGTCGACGTGCTGTGTGCGCGCATCGACGACGACGGCATGCTGTCGACGTTCATGCTGAAGGCGCGGCGCGTCGTCAGCGCCATGCCGCTGTTCGTCGCGGCTCGCGTGTTTCCGCAGTTGCGCGCGTACGGTTTCGATCCCACGCGCGACCTGCCGCCGCGCGCGCCGTGGCTCGTGTCCAATTTCCTGCTCGACGGGATGCCGGCCGAGGCAGCCGGCGTGCCGCTCGCGTGGGACAACGTCGTCTACGACGGCGCGGGGCTCGGCTATGTCGTGTCGACGCACCAGCTGATCCGGATGTCGCCGCCGACCCGCTCCGTGTTCTCCGCCTATCAGGCGTTGAGTACGCAAACGCCGGACGACACGCGCCGCTGGCTTGCCCAGGCGAAGCCCGATGCCTTGCGCGAACAGGCGGCGATCGACCTGCAGGCCGTCTACGGACGCGAACTGTGGAAGCACGCGACGGCGCTCGAGATCACCGTGCGCGGCCACGCGATGGCGACGCCCGACGTCGGCTTCCTGAGCCGGCCGGGGCTGCTCGCGCTGCGCGAGGCCGACGGCCCCGTCGTGTTCGCGCATGCGGACCTGTCCGGGCTGTCGCTGTTCGAGGAAGCATCGTACTGGGGCATGCTCGCGGCCCGACGCGTGCTCGCCTGAGCGCCGGTTTCCGGCGCGCGAGACGCCGCGCATTCCGTCATTGCGGCGCCGCCGGCAACCGCTATAATCGCGCGACATTCCGACTGCATTGAGCAGGCCGACGGTGCGCGCCAGGCGACGCGCCGCATGCCCTCCTCGACAACAACAATGACAAACCGAACCCTTCGACGCCTTCGTCCGTTCGTGCGCGCCGCCGCGCGCCTGCTCGCATGCGTCCCGCTGCTCGGCGTGCCGCTGGCGCTGCATGCGGCCGATGCGGCAGGTCCGGACGCACAGCCGGCCTCCGGCCGCTACGTCGTCGTCGACACCGGCCATACGCCGGCCCACCCGGGTGCCACCGGCGCAAGCGGCCGCGTCGAATACCGGTACAACCTCGACCTGTCCACCGCCGTCGCGGAGACACTCGCCGCGCACGGCGATCGCGTGCTGCGCACGTCGGCCGACGGCCGCGAGATCGCGCTCGACCAGCGCTCGACGCAGGCGTCGGACGCAAATCTGTTCGTGTCGATCCATCACGATTCGATGCAGCAGCAGTTCATCGACGCGGGCCGGCAGCGCGAATTCCGCGGTTTCGCCGTGTTCGTGTCCGAGCGCAATCCGCACTACGCGGAAAGCCTGCGTTGCGCGAAAGCGATCGCCGAGCGCCTGGTCGCGGCCGGCGAACGGCCGTCGCTGTATCACGCGCAGCCGATCAAGGGCGAGAACCGCCCGCTGATCGATCCGCAACTCGGCATCCACCGCTTCGACGATCTCGTCGTGCTGCGTACCGCGCCTATCCCGGCCGTACTGGTCGAGGCGGGCGTGATCGTCAATCCCGACGAGGAAAAGCGACTCGCGCAGCGCGAGACGATCCAGCGCCTTGCCACCGCGATCGCGGGCGGGATCGACGCATGTACGGCGGCCAGGTAAAGGCGCCGCCGGTCGGTTTCAACGGTTTTCACCCAGTGAGGAGCACCACAATGATGAAGAAGAATCTGCTCGTATCCTGCACGCTGCTCGCGCTTGCCGTGCCGTTCTCCGCGCAGGCGGCCGGCTGCGGCAAACCGCGCAGTGCGTTCGACCAGGTGTACTGCAGCAGCAACGAGTTCTCGCAGGTCGACCGCGAACTGAACGACGAGTACGGCCGCGTGCGCAAGCAACTGAGCGGCGACCAGCAGGCGAAGCTGAAGACCGGCCAGCTCGCGTGGATGAAGCGGCGCGACGACCGCTGCAGCGAAACGCGCGACGACGGCTATCTCGTGAACCTGCAATGCGCGATCGACTTCACGCAATCGCGCCTGTCGTTCCTGCGCGAACGCGAGCGCGAATGCTCGAGCACGGGGTGCGTGACGGCGAAGCTCGGCGAGTAAGGACGGTGCAGGTGCGGCGCGACACCGCACCTGCATGCACGCCCGATTCACGGTGTTGAACGGGGCTGCTTCATCGTTGTATCCCGCAACCGGTCAAACCACGCACGCATGCCATCGAACACGACCACGATCGCCATCCGCGCAGCCACGCCGGCCGATGCCGCAGCCATCGCCGCGATCCACGTCGCATCGTGGCGGGCAACCTACGACGGCATCATGCCGGCGTCGTTCCTTGCAGGTTTGTCGGTCGAACAACGTACCGACTTCTGGCACCACGCGCTCGCGGCAGGCGAAGCGCGCGTCACGGTCGCATTCGACGCAGACGGCGTGACGGGCTGGGTCGCGTACGGCACGACGCGCGACGCCGACAAGGATCGCGCGTGGGGTGAAATCCACGCGATCTATCTGCATCCGCTGCATTGCGGCAAAGGAATCGGCACGGCGCTGGTCCGGCATGCTTGCCGGTCGCTGCACGACGGGGGGCATGCATGGGTGTCGCTCTGGGCAATCGTCGAGAACCGCCGCGCGCGAGCGTTCTACGAACGTGAAGGCTTCGTCGCCGAAAGCGACATCAAGACGTTCGACATCGACGGGACGTCGATCGACGAAGTGCGCTACTGGCGCGCACTTCCATAGTCCGCGCCGGTCGGCGCAGCACGTCAAAGAAACCACCGATACTCGCGCGCCCCGATCTCGTTGCGAAAATCCAGTTCCTCCTGCCGCTTGTTCTCGCAATACACCATCACGAATTCACTGCCGAGCCCGTCGCGCACGGCCGCGTGATCCTGCATCGCCGCGACGGCCGACAGCATCTCCTTCGGGAAATCGATCCCGCTGCCGCGATCGTCGTTGAGCGGCGCGATCGGCTCGATCCGTGCGTCGAGCCCATGCTCCATCCCGGACAGGATCGCCGCGAGCACCAGGTACGGATTCGCGTCCGCACTCGCGAGCCGATGCTCGATGCGCAGATTGCGCGCATCCGATTCCGGAATCCGGATGCACGCGTCGCGATCCTCGAAGCCCCAGCTTGCACGGCTCGCCGCATTCACCATCGAGCCGTAGCGGCGGAACGCATTGTGGTTCGGCGCGAATACCGGCATGCAGTGCGGCAGCAGCGCGAGGCAGCCGGCCACCGCATGCCGCAGCGGCCGCTGCGCGTCCGCGGCGAGCAGGTTGCGGCCCGCGTCGTCATACAGGCTCACGTGCACGTGCATCCCGCTGCCCGGCGCATGCAGGTACGGCTTGCCCATGAAGCTCGCACGATAGCCGTGCTGCAGCGCGACGCCGCGCGTGCTGCGGCAGAACAGCGCCGACCAGTCGGCCGCGCGCAGTGCGTCGTCGGTATGGCCGAAGTTGATCTCGAACTGGCCGGGCCCGAGCTCGGCCGTGATCACCGTCGCGTCGACGCCCTGCTCGCGCGCGGCCTCGACCATCTCGTGCAGCACATCGGAAAACCGCGACAGGCGTTCGATGTGCATGTTCGGCTGGTCGTCGCGGTCGTCGCTCAAGCGGTCGCGCGGATACTGCGGCAGCCCGTCCGCGAGTTGCGCGGCGAACAGGTAGAATTCGAGCTCGAACGCGACGACCGGCCGGATGCCGCGCGCCGCGAACCGCCGCAGCACGCGCGCCAGCACCTCGCGCGGCTCGAACTCGATCGGCGCGTCCGTGCCGTCGGAGCTGATCAGCATCTGCGCGAGCGGCTGCCGCTCCCAGCGCACCGGCTTCAGCGTGCCGGGAATCAGGCGGCGCGGCGCGTCGGGGTCGCCGTCGTTGAAGCAGTAATCGCCGATCTTGTAGAGGCCGCCCTGCGTGCCGAGCAGCACGCAGTTCTGCGGCAGCTTCAGCAGCGAGCCCGACGCGACCTTCTCGAGCGCATCGATCGGATAACGCTTGCCGTAGAAATGGCCCGGCAGGTCGAGACAGATCAGGTCGACATAACGGATCTCGGGATGCGCCTGCCGGAATGCGCGGACTTCATCGACCAGCACGGGAACGACGTCTGCCATGTCTCATCCTTTCCATGTCTTGTATGACGGTGCCGCGGCGCGGCGAACCGGACTCATCGGCATGCGGCACGCCCCATGCCCGATGTCGATCAGTACTGCAAACCAGCGGCACGGCGCGACGATCCGTGGGACCGCCCGCCGGCGAACTCAGGTGAACACCCAGATCACGCGCGCCGGCGCGTCGCCCAGGTTCGCGTAACGAAACCGCTTGTGCGCGGGAAGCTGGAATGCGTCGTTCGGGCCGAGCGTGACGGGCGTGTCGTCGCCGTCGATCCAGATCGTCAGCTCGCCTTCGAGCACGAAGCCGCCCTGCTCGTCGCTGTCGTCGACGGAGCGCTCCCCGCTGCTCGCGCCGGGCGCGAGATGGCTCTCGAGGATCGAGAAGCGCGAGCGCATGTTCGGCGACACGAGGATGTCCGTGATGCCGGCCGCGTAATACACGGTGCGCCGCTCGTCGGGCCGCGTGACCCACGGCACGCTGCGCGGCTTGCTCAGGCTGTAGAAATACGTGGTCGGCACGCCGAGCGCCTCGCCGATCGCGGTGAGATCCGCGACCGTCGGGCGCGACAGCCCGCGCTCGACCTGCGACAGAAAGCCGACCGAGCGGCCGATCCGTTCCGCGAGATCGTTGAGCGTGACCTTGCGATGCTTGCGCAGGTCGCGGATCAGGATCGCCAGACTTTCTATCTCTTCCTGTTCGTTCATGATGAGTTCCGGTACGTCAGACGGTATCGCGCAAACGGTACCAGGCCTTGCCGATCGCTTCCAGCGGCGCGGCGAGGCGGTCGCCGCCGGGAAAGCGCGGGTTGCGGATGCGCTGGTACTGCGCGAGCAGGTGATCGTCGCCGAGCACGGCATCGGCGACCGCGCGCGCACCCGCGAGCGTCGGCAGCACGCCGTGCCCCGAGAAGCCCTGCAGCCATAAACGCTGGCCGCGGCGGCCGATGTCGGGCGTGCGGCGCATGCTGATGTCGATGTGACCGCCCCATACGTAGTCGAGCGGCACGCCGGCCAGTTGCGGGAACACGCGTTCTAGATGCGGGCGCGTCGCGGCCGCGATGTCGGCCGGAATCCCGCCGAGATACGTGCAGCCGCCGCCGAACAGCAGACGGTTGTCGGGGCTCAGGCGGAAGTAGTCGGGCACGAACTGGTTGTCGATCACACAGCTGTTCTGCGGCAGCAGCGAGCGGGCGACGTCCGCCGAAAGCGGCGCGGTCGCGACCTGGTAGGTGCCGACCGGCAGCAACCGGCGCGACAGCTCGGGATCGAGCCGGTCGACGTACGCGTTGCACGCGAGCACCAGCACGTCCGCGCGCACTTCGCCGTGCGCGGTGCGTGCGACGTGACCGCCGGCCGTCTCGCGACAGTCGAGCACGCGGCTTTGCTCGAAGATGCGGCCGCCGGCCCGTTCGATCGTCTGCGCAAGACCGAGCGCGAGCTTCAGCGGATTCAGATGGCCGGCCTCGGGATCGTAGAGCGCGGCGAGATAGCGCGCGCTGCCGATCCATTCGGGCATCTCGTCCTGCCCGATCACGCGCAGCCGGTCGTAGCCCCAGCGCTGCGCGGCTTCGTCGCGGGCCTGTGCGAGCAACGCAACGCGACGCGGCCGCACCGCGGCCCACAGGCTGCCGGGCCGATAGTCGATGTCGAAGCCGTGCCGCGCGGGCAGTTCGCGCACTTCGGCCGCGGCCCAGCGCATGCTGTCCCACAGCATGCGCGCGCCGTCGCGGCCGAGCGAATCCTCGAGCGGCTGCATGTCGCACGACCAGCCGAGCAGCGCCTGTCCGCCATTGCGGCCCGATGCGGCCCACGCGACGCGGCTCGCTTCGAGCACCACCACGCGCTTGCCCGCGAGCGCCAGGCGCAACGCCGTGTGCAGCCCGCTGAAGCCCGCGCCGACGACCAGCACGTCGGCGTCGATGCGTTCGTCCAGTTCGGGACGCCGCGGGATCGGCGCCGGGTAGCTGCCGGCGTAGTAGCTTGCGACGTGACGGTCGGACTGCACGAACATGAGGGCTCCCGTGAAATTTCAGTCGTCCAATTTCATGAAAAATTAGCACGTCAATTTCACGGAGGCAAGCGGGAGGATGGGATCGTCGTCGTTGGGAAAATGAAGGCTCGCAGGGCGCCGGCACGACGCTTGCGTCCGCAGCCCGGCACGCCCCCGCCGCCCGTATCTTTTTCCATGCCCGGCGAGCGCCGATAACGCGTACGGCAACGACCGACGACACCGCACCGATGCAACGAGGCTCCCCGCATGACGACGCCATTCAAGCCGGGCGACCACGTCCGCTGGAATTCCGAAGCCGGTTACGTGACCGGCACGACCATCGCGATCCACACGCAGGATTTCGACTACAAGGGTCATCGCGAACACGCATCGCCCGACGATCCGCAATACGAGATCAGGAGCGACCGCACCGACCACATCGCCGCGCACCGCGGGCACGTGCTCGAACGCGTTGCCGGCAAGGACGATTCGTGGCGCTCCCGTTCTACACGATCGGCCATTCGAACCGCACGCTCGACGCGTTCATCGAGATGCTCGACGCGTCCGACATCGCGCTGCTCGCCGATATCCGGAAGATGACGCGTTCGCGCACGAATCCGCAGTTCAACGAAGCAACGCTTCCCGGCGAGCTGGCCGCGGCCGCCATCGCCTACGAGCACATCGCCGCACTCGGCGGCCTGCGAGGCAAGTCGCTCGGCGTGCCCGACGACGTCAACGACTTCTGGACGAACCGCAGTTTCCATCGCTACGCCGATTACGCGCTGTCGCCCGAGTTTCGAGCGGGCCTCGACAGCTGATCGCGCAAGGGCACCGGCAGCTTTGCACGATCATGCGTTCGGAAGCCATGTCGTGGCGCTGTCATCGGCGCATCGTGTCCGACTACCTGATCGCGCGCGGCGAAACGGTGCTGCACATCATGGGCAAGAACCGCGTGGAGCCCACGCGTCCTACTGCCGGCGCGGTGATCCGGGACGACGGTACGAGCGTCTATCCGGACGTCGAAGGCGATGCGCCAGCGGAAACGCCGACACGCAGCCGAACGCGTGACGCGACACCGATCGGGTGCGTGACGGCGCGGGCGAAACGCGAAATGGCGCGAAAGCGTCATGCCCGACGCAACGCCCCACGTCGATCGCCCGCGCTCCCGCGCCCCCGCAACGCCGCGCGCCGGCCTGCTTTGCGCCGCCGCGATCCTGCATTACCATCGGGCGACCATCGCGCGTACCCCCGCGCCCCCTGCCACCTCTTCGCTTCCGCACCAATGCTAGCCCTCATCATCGTCGCCGGCCTGTGGGCCGGCCTGCAAAACGCCCTCGCGGGCGGCGGCTCGTTCGTCACGCTGCCCGCGCTGATCGTGTCGGGAATGTCGCCGCTCGCGGCGAACATCACGTCGACGGTCGCGCTGTTTCCCGGCCAGGTCACGACGGGCTGGGCCAGCCGGAACATGGTGCGCGGCGCGGGCAAGCTGTCGTTTCGCGCGCTGTTCGCGATCAGCGTGGTCGGCGGCGCGCTCGGCGGCCTGCTGCTGCTGAAAACCCCGTCGTCGATCTTCTCGCACCTCGTGCCGTGGCTCGTGCTGTTCGCGACGGTCGTGTTCGCATGGGGCAGCTTCTTCCGCAAGACCGGCGCCGGCACGCAGCATGTCGGCCCCGTCACGGCCGCGATCTCGCAGTTCCTGATCGCGATCTACGGCGGCTACTTCGGCGGCGGCATCGGCTTCCTGATGATGGCCGCGCTGACGATGGCCGGCCTGTCGCCGCGTCACGCGATGTCGACCAAGAACGCACTCGCGGGCGTGATGAACGCGTCGGCGGTCGTGCTGTTCCTGACCTCGCCGCACCTCCACTGGCAGGCGGCGATCGCGCTCGGCGGCGGCGCGATCGTCGGCGGCCTGCTCGGCGCGTGGGCGCTGCACCGCGTGAACGAACGCGTGCTGCGGATCGCGATCGTCTGCATCGGCGCCGCGCTGACCGTGGGGCTGTTCGTCAAGCCGATCTGACGCGCGCGCCCCGATCGCGCCGACGGCACGCATGCCGTCGGTCGCGACGAACTCGCCATCGATCGGCAGGCGCCCCGTGCGCCGAGCGATGGCGGGCAATGCGCCCGCCTCGATGTCGCGGCGGATTCGCGGGCGCGGCGGGCGGCCTGCGCGCCCCGCTCGTCAATGCTTGCAGGCGCGCGCGTTCAACCGAACGGCCGCACGCCGATCAGCGGGCCGTGCAGGAACCAAGCGAAGACGGCCCATACGACGAGCCCGGCGACGATCGTCACGGCATCGCCCGACAGGCTGCCGGCCGGATAGCGGACGCCGTTGCGGCGATCGCGCGCGCGCCACACGACGAAATCGACCAGCGACCACACGAAGAATGCGCCGAACAGCACGACCGCGTGCAGCGTGCCGTTCGCGAGCAGGTGCGCGATCGCCCATACCATCACGCCGGCCACCATCGGATGGCCGACGAGCGTCTTGATGCGGTTGCGCGGCACGTAGGACGCGGCGATCAGCACGAACGCGATCGCGGTCAGCATGCCGGTGAGATGGCGAACGCCGACGGGTGACACCCACAACAGCGTCCCGCCCTGGCGCGCGATCCCGTAACCCCAGATGATCAGCACGAAGCCGACGATCGACGCGATCGCATAGGGGCCCTTCCAGCGTTTCTCGCCGATCCGCTCGATGGTCGCGGATCGCCAGCCGTCCGCGACGATCCGAATCGAATGCACACCGAGGAAGATCGCTAAACCGAGAATCAGGACGAGCATCGGTTGTCTCCGTCTGGAACGATGAGTGGGGAATCATTCGCGCGGCTTTCGATGCGCCGTTCGCGAGGCCGGCGACACGGCCGGCGCGGGTCGCGCCAGACGCGGACGCGATCCGCGCCGATCATAAACGCCGTAGCCGCCGTTGTGAAGCATGACGCACGCACGGTTCGGCAAGGTTGATGCTTTCGTACATCCCGTGCGGTTGGCAGGAATCTGGCGCATCTCCCCACGCTTCGCGAGTCGCAAACTCAGGACAACGTAAATCGTCGCGCAGCGACGATGGGCGGCCGGCGCTACGGTTGCTTGCGCTTCGCCACGGATTTCGTGGCCCGTTTCGAAACAGGTTTCGGCGCCGCTTTCGCGGAAGGTTTCGCGGACGCTTTCGCAGCCGGCTTCACACTCCGTTTCTCAGCCGGCGTTGACGCCGCTGCCGTCTTCGGCTCCGCAGGCGGCTTCGGCGCCGCCTTCCCCTTCGCCTTGCGCTTCGGCGCCCCCGCCAGCAACGCCGCCCGATACGCGCCGCGGCACCAGTCGAACAGCGCGCCCGCATCCTCCAGCACGTCGGCCGGCGTTTCGTAATAACCCTCGAGCGCAACGGTGCGCGTAGGGCGCTCATACGAGAACGGCCCCATCCCTGCCGCCACGAACGCGGGACGGTTCACGTCGTCGACGCGCAGGAACAGCGACCCGCGCGACATGAAGCCGAACATCACGCCGTCGAGCCGCATCGCGGCGCCGCTGAAGAACCGCGCGACCTCTACCTTGCCGAGCGGCGCGAGCCGGTACGCGATCTCCTCGCCGTGCGCCTTCTCCGATTGCCAGCTCATGCGGGCTCCGTGCAGCGCCGTGTCCACACGTCGAGTTCCGCGTCGTCGAAGCCGACGGCCGCCGCGCTCTCGCGGATCTGCCGCCACGTCGCGCGATCGACCGGAATGCCGTCCACGCCGCGTGCGGCGCGGCTCGCCTCCTCCGGCTCGCCGGGCATCCGCACCGGCGCATCGCCCGCCTGCGGCGACGCCTTCGCCCATTCGACGAACGCATCGGCTTCGCGCTGCGCATCGGCCGCATCGAACGCGTCAGGATCGATCAGCACCGACAGCATCCCGTTGACGATCGCGCTCGTCTTCTGCAGCGTGTCGCCGTAGGTCGTATGCCCGCCGACCAGCGCGCCGCCGAAGATCTCGCACATCGCGGCCAGCGCATACCCCTTGTGCAGCCCGAACGGCAGCAGCGCGCCGAACGGCTGCTCGTGCATGACGGCCGGATCGTCGGTCGGCTGGCCGCGATGATCGATCAGCGACCCGGCCGGCACGCGCTTGCCCTGGTTGTACGCGACCCGCGTCTTGCCGTAAGCGATCGCGCTCGTCGCGAAATCGAGCAGCAGCGGCGGCCGCCCCGCGCGCGGATACGCGGCGCAGAACGGATTCGTGCCGAAGCGCGCATCGGTGCCGTGCAGCGGCGCGACGAGCAAGTCGCCCGGCACGTTGACGAAATGGAACGACACGAGCCCCGAGCGCGCGCACTGCTCGGCCCAGTGCCCGATGCGGCCGAGGTGATGGACGTCGCGCAGCCCGATCGCGCAGATGCCCATGCGTCGCGCGCGCTCGATGCCTTCGACCATCGCCTCGAATGCGATCACCTGGCCGAAGCCGCGTCCGCCGTCGATGGTGAGCACCGCGCCGCCGTCGCGGACGATCGACGCGTGCCCGTTCAACTGCAACTGCCCTTCCCGCCACGACGCGACGTAGTTCGGGATCATCCCGATCCCGTGCGAATCGTGCCCGGCCAGATTCGCGCCGACCAGGTGATCGGCGACGAGCCGCGCCTCGCGCTCGCTGCTGCCGACCCGCTCCCAGAGTGCCGCGACGAACGCGTGCAGCGGTTCGGCGCGCATGCGCAGCGGGTCGGTATCGGGGGTCGGCAGCGCGGTCATCGGCAAGGCTCCGTCAGGTCGGGTTGGATCCGGTCGGGTCGGGACAGACGGCGCGAACGCTCAGCGCGCGGACGCGATCACGTCCGCCACCGCCGCGGTCAGCTTCTTCGCGTACGGCACGTGCAGGAACTCGTTCGGGCCGTGCGCATTCGACTTCGGCCCGAGCACGCCGCACACCATGAACTGCGCGGACGGGAAGCCGGCCTGCAGCACGTTCATCAGCGGGATCGTGCCGCCGAGGCCCATGTACGCGCAGTCCGCGCCGAAGTGGCGGCGCGACGCGGCGTCGAGCGACGACGCGAGCCACGGCGCGAGATCCGGCGCGCTCCAGCCGGTCGCGGCGCCCGCATCCGGCTTGAACGTGACCTTCGCGTTGTACGGCGGATCGAGTTCGAGCAGTTCCTTCAGCTGCTGCACGGCCTGAGCGGCATCGACCAGCGGCGGCAGGCGCAGCGACAGCTTGAACGCGGTGCGCGGACGCAGCACGTTGCCCGCGTCGGCGAGCGCCGGCAGGCCGGCCGCGCCCGTCACCGACAGCGACGGACGCCACGTCGAGTTCAACAGCGCCTCGCGCGGATCGGTGGTGGTCGGCAGCACCGGCTTGCCGTCCGCGCCGCATGCCCACGGCAGCCCCTTCCACACGGCGTCGCCGAGGATCGCGGCGGCCGCGTCGGCCTCGCGCACGCGGCTGTCGGGAATCTCGCAATGGAACACGCCCGGCAGCAGGTTGCCGTTCTTCGCGTCTTCCAGGCGCTCGAACAGCTGGCGCATCACGCGGAAGCTCGACGGCGCGATGCCGCCGAACACGCCCGAGTGAACACCCTCCTCGAGCACCTCGACCTGCAGGTCGCCGGACACCAGCCCGCGCAGCGACGTCGTGAGCCACATCTGGTCGTAGTTGCCGGCGCCCGAATCGAGGCACACGACGAGCGACACCTGGCCGAGCCGGTCGCGCAGCGCATCGACGTACGGCAGCAGGTCGTAGCTGCCCGACTCCTCGCAGGTCTCGATCAGGCCGACGCAGCGCGGGCGTTCGACGCCCTGCTCGTCGAGCGCGCCGAGCGCGGCGAGGCTCGCGTAGATCGCGTAGCCGTCGTCCGCGCCGCCGCGGCCGTACAGCTTGCCGTTCTCGAACTTCGGCGTCCACGGGCCGAGGTCCGCGCGCCAGCCGTCGAATTCGGGCTGCTTGTCGAGGTGGCCGTACAGCAGGATCGTGTCGGTGCTGCCCGAGCGGGTTGCGGGGGTTTCGAAGAAGATCACCGGCGTGCGGCCGGGCAAGCGCACGATCTCGAGCTTCAGGCCTTTCACCGGCTGGCGTTCGGCCCACTGCGCGGCATCGGTGACGACCCGTTCGAGATAGCCGCGCTTCGCCCAGTCGGGGTCGAAGGCGGGGCTCTTCGCGGGAATCGCGATGTAGTCGGTCAGTGCGTGGAGGATTTCATCGTTCCACTTGCGCTCGACGAAGGTAACGAGCTTGTCATGGTCGAGGACGGGGGTAGTGTCGACGGAGGTCATGGTGGGGTGCCTGGATAGGGCTGACGAAAAACCGGATGATACGCCGATGCCCCCGCCCCGGGGCGCTTTCCGTGCCGTATTCGGGGCCCGTTCGGGCCCGTTTCCCGCAGCGCGTCGCGCACCCGCTCAAACGGCCTGCGGGAATGCGTCGCACAACCCCGCCGCGCACGCGATCGCGTCGTCCCACAGCCGCCGGGTCAGCACCCCGGCATCCTCTTCCCGCGCGAGTGCCGCGGCCTCGCCCGACCACAGCAGCGAGAAATCGTCGCGCCCCTGCCGCTCGAACGCGACGCGCAGCGGATCGACTGCCGCCGTCGCGAGCGGGAACGCGGGCGCAAGCGCGCTCATCGGCCCCTGCTCGCGCATGAAGCGCGTCAGCAGGCCGCGTCCGGGGCGGCCCGTGTAGAGGTTGGTCACGCGCGTGCCGTCGTCGCGTGCGGCCCGCAGCGCCGCGCGGTGCTGCGTCGAGCGGCCGGCTTGCGGCGTCAGCAGGTAGCCGGTGCCGATCTGCACCGCGCGTGCGCCGAGCGCGAACGCGGCCGCGATGCCGCGGCCATCGGCGATCGCGCCGGCGGCGATCACCGGCGCGCGCACCGCATCGACGATCTGCGGCAGCAGCGCGAACAGGCCCGGCTGCGCGTGGATGTCGTCGGTCAGGAACATCCCGCGATGCCCGCCCGCCTCGGCGCCCTGCGCGACGATCGCATCGACGCCGCGCGCATCGAGCCAGCGCGCTTCCTCGACGGTCGTCGCGGACGAGACGATCAACGCGCCCGTGCGCCGCACCCGTTCGAGCAGTGCTTCGTCCGGCAAACCGAAATGGAAGCTCACGACGGCCGGGCGCAGTTCCTCGACGACCGCGCACATCGCGTCGTCGAACGGCGCCCGACCGGGGCCGCCCTTCACGGCGGCCGCATCGAGCCCGGCTTCCGCGTAGTAGCCGGCCAGCGCCGCGCGCCAGCGCGCGTCGACCTCGGCATCGGGCGCGGGCGGCGCATGACAGAAGAAGTTGACGTTGAACGGCGCCGGCGTGCGTGCGTGGATCGCCGCGATCTCGTCGCGCAACTGCTGCGGGCCGAGCGCCGCGCATGCGAGCGAGCCGAGCCCGCCCGCCTCGCAGACCGCAATCGTCAGCGGGCTCAGGGAACCGACCATCGGAGCCTGGATCAGCGGCAGGCGGGAAGGCAGCATCGTCATCGGAATCACCGTTCGGTAGACGTAATCAATGGCGCGGGCGAGCGCATTTCGAGCGCTCGATAATAACCGACTAATTCAATCAGGGTTTGACGACTCACTCAGCCCGCAAATTGAATTAACCGGTTCGGCAAAAATCGATTATCCGTTCAACCTGACCCGCATCTCACCTTCACCCCGGAACCACCGTCCGGACGGCCCATACAGGCCATTCGCCCCGGTGCAGCCACCGTCATCCGCACCAAAGCGTTTCACCCTTTTCAATGATCGACATCAATATTCAAGATATTAAATTGTATCGCTTACCCTTATTCAAACCTAATTAAGATATAAGATGCTGTCGTTCAATAAAACGACGATCCATTCCGGAATCGTCGACCGGCGCCGGGCCGCGCCACCTCAACCGCATCACGACCATTCAAGGAGCCTCGCATGTCCGATGCCAGCTCGTCCTCCTCCCGTTCCGCCGCCGCGCCAGCCGCGACCGCCGCGCCGAAAATCGGCGTCATCCCCGCCACGCTGATGGTCGCGGGCAACATGATGGGCTCCGGCGTCTTCATGCTGCCCGCGAACCTCGCCGCCACCGGCGGCATCGCGATCTTCGGCTGGCTGATCACCGTGGTCGGCGCCGTGTCGCTCGCGCTGGTGTTCGCGAAGCTCGCGGCGATCGACCCGGCCGCCGGCGGCCCGTATGCGTATGCGCGCAAGGCCTTCGGCCCGTACATCGGCTACCAGACCAACCTGATCTACTGGCTCGCGAACGTGCTCGGCAACGTCGGCCTCGCGGTCGCCGGCCTCGGCTATCTCACGCACTTCTTCCCGGTCCTGCACGACCCGCTCGTGTTCGCGCTCGCGCAAATCTTCGTGATCTGGCTGTTCACCTACGCGAACATCCTCGGGCCGAACGTGGTCGGCCGCGTGCAGTCGGTCACGACGATCTTCGCGCTCGTGCCGATCCTCGGGATGGCCGTGTTCGGCTGGTTCTGGTTCAGCAAGGACGTGTACTTCGCCGGCTGGAACGTGTCGGGCGCGAGCAGCTTCAGCGCGATCGGCGCGACGCTGAACTTCACGCTGTGGGCGTTCATCGGCGTCGAGAGCGCGTCGGTGTCGGCCGGCGTCGTCGAGAACCCGTCGCGCAACGTGCCGATCGCGACCGTCGGCGGCGTCGTGCTCGCGGCCGTCTGCTACGTGCTCAGCTCGACCGTGATCATGGGAATGATCCCGAACAAGGCGCTGCTCGCGTCGAGCGCGCCGTTCGCGGATGCCGCGCGCCTCGCGCTCGGCGACACCGCCGCGAACGCGGTCGCGATCTGCGCGGCGCTCGGCTGCCTCGGCTCGCTCGCGGGCTGGACGCTGCTGGTCGGCCAGACCGCGAAGGCCGCGGCCGACGACGGCCTGTTCGCCGGCGTGTTCGCCCGCGTCAACTCGAAGAACGTGCCGTCGGCCGGCCTCGCGATCGTCGCGGTCATCATGTCGGTGCAGGTGCTCGCGACGATGTCGCCGAGCGCGAGCGAGCAGTTCGGCAAGATCGCGTCGATCGCCGTGATCATGACGCTGTTGCCGTACATCTACTCGTGCATCGCGATCAAGGTGCTCGGCTACGGCAAGATGCCGTCGCACCAGTTCACCTTCTACACGATCGTCGGCCTGATCGGCGCCGTCTACGCGCTGTGGGCGATGGTCGGCTCCGACGGCCAGCAGACGCGCTGGTCGCTGATCTTCGTAATCGCGACGATCGTGTTCTACGAGCTGTCGATCAACCGCCAGCGCGAAATCGAGGAAACCCATGTCCATCCGGGCGGCCGCTCGCCGCGCTGGGTGCGCTACCTCGCGCTCGGCGTGACCATCGTCGCGCTCGTCGCGGCCTTCTGGATCTCCGTCGGCCAACACGAGGCCGCCCGCCTTCACGCACGCTCGCCGGCCGCCGCAGCAGGCATCCCGGCAACTCAACAAACGGGGGAATGACCCATGACCGCTTCCTTGACCCAACCGGCGTTCCGCCGCCTCGGCATGAAGGCGCTGCTCGTGCAGCACGACATCGACGAACGCACGGCCACCGGACGCGCGGCCACCGCGCTCGTCGAAGAATTGCGCACGCGGCTCGTCGACGTCGTGATCGCGACCTCAGCCGAAGACGCACGCGCGGTGGTCGACGCCGATCCCGCGATCCAGTGCCTGCTGCTCAACTGGGAGCTCGGCAACGATCCCGTGCATGCGCCCGCGCAGGCCGTGCTCGACGCGATGCGTGCGCGCAATGCGACGGTGCCGGTGTTCCTGCTCGCGAGCCGCGCGAGCGCGGCGGCGATTCCCGTCGACGCGATGCGCAAGGCCGACGACTTCATCTGGATGCTGGAGGACACGACCGCGTTCATCGGCGGGCGGATCGTCGCCGCGATCGAACGCTACCGCGAAACCGTGCTGCCGCCGATGTTCCGCGCGCTCGCGCAGTTCTCGCGCGTGTACGAATACTCGTGGCACACGCCGGGCCACACGGGCGGCACCGCGTTCCTGAAATCGCCGGTCGGCCGCGCGTACTTCGAATTCTTCGGCGAAGCGCTGTTCCGCTCGGACCTGTCGATCTCGGTCGGCGAACTCGGCTCGCTGCTCGACCACTCGGGCCCGATCGGCGAAAGCGAACGCTACGCGGCGCGCGTGTTCGGTGCGCACCGCACGTATCACGTGACGAACGGCTCGTCGATGTCGAACCGCGTGATCCTGATGGCGAGCGTCACGCGCAACCAGGTCGCGCTGTGCGATCGCAACTGCCACAAGTCGGCCGAGCATGCGATGACGATGTCGGGCGCGATTCCGACCTACCTGATTCCGTCGCGCAACCATTACGGGATCATTGGGCCGATCATGCCGGAACGGCTCACGGCCGCCGCCGTGCGTCTCGCGATCGACGCGAACCCGCTCGTGCGCGGCCGCGACGGCATCGACCCGACGCCCGTGCATGCGCTGATCACGAACTCGACGTACGACGGCCTCTGCTACAACGTCACGCGCATCGAGGAACTGCTCGGCCAGAGCGTCGACCGGTTGCATTTCGACGAGGCATGGTACGGCTACGCGCGCTTCAACCCGATCTACCGCGATCGCCACGCGATGCACGGCGATCCGTCGCAACACGACGCGAGCAAGCCGACCGTGTTCGCGACACAGTCGACGCACAAGCTGCTCGCCGCGCTGTCGCAGGCGTCGTTCATCCATGTCCGCAACGGCCGCAACCCGATCGAGCACGCGCGCTTCAACGAGGCGTACATGATGCATGCATCGACGTCGCCGAACTACGCGATCATCGCGTCGAACGACGTGAGCGCCGCGATGATGGACGGCCCCGGCGGCGAAGCGCTGACCACCGACGCGATCCGCGAGGCCGTGTCGTTCCGCCGGATGCTCGCGCGGCTGCATGCGGAATGCGAGGAGAACGACGACTGGTTCTTCAACGGCTGGCAGCCGGACACCGTGGTCGATCGCAAGACGGGCCGGCGCGTGCGCTTCCATGAAGCGGACGAAACGCTGCTCGCCACCGATCCGTCATGCTGGGTGCTGCATCCGGGCGAAAAATGGCACGGCTTCGGCGAGATCGAGGACGATTACTGCATGCTCGATCCGATCAAGGTGTCGATCGTCACGCCGGGCGTCGCGCCGCATGGTGGGCTGATGCCGGTCGGCATTCCGGCGTCGGTCGTCACCGCGTACCTGGACCGGCACGGGATCGTCGTCGAGAAGACGACCGACTTCACGATCCTGTTCCTGTTCTCGCTCGGCGTGACGAAGGGCAAGTGGGGCACACTCGTCAACACGCTGCTCGACTTCAAGCGCGACTACGATGCGAACGCGCCGCTCGAGCAGGCGCTCCCGGAACTCGTCGCGCGCTATCCGGACCGCTACGGCACGCTCGGCCTGCGCGATCTGTGCGACCTGATGTTCAGCGCGATGAGCGACCTGAAGACGACCGAGATGATGTCGCGCGGCTTCTCGACGCTGCCGCAGCCCGACTTCAGCCCGGCCGAGGCGTACGAGCATCTCGTGCACAACGACATCGAGATGCTGGAACTCGCCGAGATGGCGGGCCGCACCGTCGCGACGGGCGTGGTGCCCTATCCGCCCGGCATTCCGCTGCTGATGCCCGGCGAGAACGCGGGGCCGGCCGACGGCCCGCTGCTCGGTTACCTGAAGGCGCTCGAGCAGTACGACCTGCGCTTCCCCGGCTTCACGCACGACACGCATGGCGTCGAAGTCGAGGACGGCGTGTACCGGATCGCGTGCATCAAGCAAACCGCGCGCGATACCCGCAATACCAACACGCGCTGAGCATGCGCGCCGCGACGCCGCGCCGGCAGGATGCGGCAGGCGTCGCGACGCGCGATGAACCGGCCGGTCATGCCGGCAACTGATTAACCCACGCGGCAAGCTGCGCTTCGCCTTCTTCGTCGAGCTTGCCCTTCAGTTCCCCGTACCACGGCGCGATCGCGTCGGCCGGCTGCGTGGCCTTCAGGATCTCGAGACTGTTCTCGAGGAACGACGAAAAGAACGGAATGCCGCGCATGTAGAGGAAGGTCGAATCGGTGATCCGCACGTGGCCGTACACGTCGCGCACCCAGGCGAGATGCGGCAGCGCCTCGCGCAGGTGGCCGCCTTGCATCAGCGCCGAAATGAAGTTCACGCGCGCCGCGACGTCGGACTGCTCGTGCGTGTCGTGATTGACCTCGGCGGCCTTCTGCATCCACGCTTCGCCGCGCTCCACTTCGTCGCACATCACCGACGTCGTCGCGAGCTGCACCGCGTTGTGCGCGCTCGGCTCATGGTCGAACAGCGCGAGCCAGTACGGAAACGCTTCCCGGTAACGCTTCATCGCCGAGTATGAAAGCGCGCAGAGGCGCGCCGCATCGGCCAGCCGCTCCGCGTGCGGCGCGGCGGCCGCGATCGCGGCCTCGTGCCGGCCGGCCTGGAATGCCCTCAGCGCGGGCGCGAGTTCCGGCGCGATGTCGGGGCCGCCTTGTTCGTTCGTATCGTCGGATCCTTCCGTTGCTTCCGACGCTCCGCCTGCGTCGTGCGCGGAACGCGCGGGCGCTGCCGCTTCGTCACGCGTTTTCTTTCCGAACAGCTTGCCCAGCAGGCCCATGATGATTGTCCTTGTCGTTGTCGTTGCGAGCGGGAATGGCGGCGCCGCATCTACGGTCGCCGCACGGCGATCGCCATCTTACGCGTGCTCGAAGTCGACAAGAAGCAAACGACGGACTCGTTCCGCCGCGGCGCGGAAAGACGCACCACTCACGCGTCCGTGGACCTCACACCGCGATCCATCCCGCGCCGGTACGCAGCCGGGCTCGTCGCCGCGACGCGCCGGAAATGCCGGCGCAACGACTCCTCGGAACCGAACCCCGCGCGCGCGGCAATCTGCGCGAGCGACAGCCCGGGATGCGCTTCGAGCATGTCCTTCGCGACGTTCACGCGCTCGCGGATCAGCCACGCGAGCGGCGACATCCCGGTTGCATCCGCGAACTGCCGCTGCAGCGTGCGCGTGCTCATCGCGGCCTGCGCGGCCAGCGACGCGAGCGTGTGCGGCTCGGCCGCGTGCGCGCGCATCCAGTCGATCAGCTTAGCGAGCCGGTCGCTGCCGCCCGGCGCGACCGGGCGCGGCACGAACTGCGCCTGGCCGCCGTCGCGATGTGGCGGCAGCACGAGGCGCTGCGCGACGCGGTTCGCGATCGCACCGCCGTGATCGCGGCGCACGAGATGCAGCAGCATGTCGAGCCCCGCCGCCGAGCCGGCCGACGTGACGATCTGCCCTTCGTCGACGTACAGCGCGTCGGGATTCACGCGCAGCGCCGGATAGCGCGCCTGCAGGCGCTCGGCGTAGCGCCAGTGCGTGGTCACGGTGAGCCCGTCGAGCACGCCGGCCGCCGCGAGCACGAACACGCCCGAGCAGATCGAACAGAGCCGCGCGCCGCGGCGATGCGCGGCACGCAGCTTCTTCAGCAGCGGCTCCGGCGGCAGCTCGTCCGGATCGCGCCAGCCGGGAATCACGATGGTGTCCGCGCGATCGAGCATCGCGAGCCGGCACGGCGCGGCGACCGTGATGCCGCCCGCCGCGCGCACGGGCCCGGGCTCGCTCGCGCAGACCGCGAAGCGATACCAGTCGACGCCGAGTTCCGGGCGTTCGAGCGCGAACAGTTCGACCACGCAGCCGAACTCGAAGGTGCAGAGGCGATCGTAGGCGAGCGCGACGACGAGATGATTGTGCATGGCGCGATGTTACCGGAACTTGTCGATCGCGCCACTGCCGCGACGGCCGCCGAACCGCGATACTGCCCTTCATTCCGGCGCATTCCGCGCCGTCCTTCAGGAGCGCCTTTCATGTCATACGTCACCGACGTCCCCGCCGCCGACAGCGCCACCGCCCTCGCGCACTTCGAAGCATCGCTGCGTTTCGAGACCGATTGCTGGGACGTCCACGATGCGCTTGCGTCCGGCGCGCCGGATTTCGTGCTGCTCGACGTCCGGGGTCCGGAGCAGTTCGCCGCCGGCCACGTGCCCGGCGCGCGCAACCTGCCGCACCGCAAGATCGTCGCCGGCAAGCTCGCCGACCATCCGGCCGACACGCTGTTCGTCGTCTACTGCGCGGGCCCGCACTGCAACGGCGCCGCGCGCGCGGCGATCCGGCTCGCGCGCCTCGGCCGCCCGGTGAAGCTGATGATCGGCGGCGTCACGGGCTGGCTCGACGAAGGTTTCGCGTTGAGCAACGAAGTGCAGCCTGAGGGCGTCGCCATGCGCTGATCGTTATTGAAAACGCAACAATCAATTGCCGGCACACGAACGGAAAAAGCGCGACAATCAGCCTCATTGCAGTTCGGACGGAGCAGCAACATGGAACACACAGTCCTGATTCAGGTGGCCGGTTCGGTCGCAGCGATCGCGCTCTATTTTCTTCCGGCCATCGTCGCCGATCGGCGCAGCCGGCACGACAAGCTGATGATCGCGATGTTCAACGCGCTGTTCGCGTGGACGGGCATCGGCTGGCTGATGACGCTGTACTGGGCATGCCAGCCGAACCCGCAGACCGACGTCGCACAAACCATCCTCGCGAAGCGCCGCGGCATCAGCATGCGGACCTTCTCGACCGGTCTCGTCGAACGCGTGCAACGCCGCGTCGCCGCCCAGCAACAATGGGCCGAGAAGCAAGGTTGCCGCTAGGCAGTCCCGCCTTTCCGCTTACCTCGCCGTGCCGAACTTCGGCATCCTGACATTGGTCGAGGCCCGGTAGTCCCACACCAGCCTGTCGCGCGGCGCGTCACCGCCCGCGCGCAACCACGCCCCGAACGCCCCCGCCGTGACCGCCCGCGCGATCCGCTCGCCCGGACAGCCGTGCGGCCCCGTGCCGAACCCGAAGTTCGGCCCCGGCGCGCGGCCCGGCAGCAGTCGGTGCGGCTCGCGATGCACGGCCGGATCGCGGTTCGCCGCCGCAAGCACGACCAGGATGGCCGCACCGGCATCGACGGTCACGCCGTCGATCGTCGTGCGCGACGCGACGAAGCGGCGCGTGTTCTGCACCGGCGCATCGAATCGGCCGACCTCGGCGACGAATGCGTCGAGGGCGGCCGTATCCGGCATCGCGCGTTCGCCGTCCGTGCCATCCCATGCGACCAGCACGTTGCCGAGCCACGCGGCCGTCGCCTCGCACGTCTGCGACAGCAACCCGACGAGGTTCGCGACCAGCGCGCCGCTCGCGTGCCAGCCCGCGGCGCCGGCCGCCTGCTGAACCGCGGCGACGAGTGAACCATCCTGCGCATGCGTGCGCGCGACGCGTTCCGTCATGCGGTCGAGCAGTTGCCGCGCGGCTTCGCTCGCGCGGGCCAGCGCGGCGTCGTCCGACAGCGGCGACAGCGCGGCGACGAAGTCGACGACCAGCGCGGCGACATCGTCGAGTTGCGCGCTGTCGAAGCCGAGCAGATCGGCGACCGCGCAAACGGGCACCGTCAGGCACCACGCGTTCAATGCATCGGCGTCATACGGCGCGCGCAGCCGGCTGCCGGCGAGTTGGGCGGCCCGTTCGCGCAACGCGTTCGCATCGATCGGCGCGAACGCCGCGCGCAGCGCCTGCTTCGGCACGTCGTGCCGCAATGCGCCGTCGTTCATGCGCACCAGTTCGCCGAACAGCGCACCCGCCATCGACCCGCGCAACGCGGGCGGTACCGGCGCATCGAGCGGCCTGACGCGGCACGCCGGGTGGCCGAGCACGGCCGTCACGCTCGCCGCCCGGCTCGCGACCCACAGGCCGAGCGAGGCGTCGAACGCAAGCGGCGGCCCGTCGACGAGCGTCGCGTAATACGGGTAGGGATCGCGGTGCGTGACCGCGGCAATCGGATGGGTCGGGTTCATGCGTGCAGTATCGGCGCGCCGGGCCGCCGCATGTTTCGGGTTGACGTGAAATGTCGTGGATGTCGTCGGCATGCCGGCACGGCGGGCCACGGCGATGCGGCAACCTGCGGCCGGCAAGCGGCGCGGTGCCGCGACGGGCGCGTCGTCAGGCTGCCGACCGGTAGCGGTGCCCCTGCATGCGCACGCGGACGCGCCCGGCGGAAATCGCGCGCGGTTCGGGCACTACCGTTTCGTGATGAAACATTTCCTGCCGGAAGTGGCCGCTGTCGTCGAACCACTGGCAGATCAGCCAGTCGGCATCGTCGAACACGACCGGCCCCGCGTAGGTGACGGTCATGCGCGGCCCGCCGGTTTTCAGCGTCACGACATCGCCGACGCGAACGCCACTGCGGTGATTTTCTCGGATTGTCATCGCTCTCTCGATTTTTTATATATTCATTTTCCGGCGGCCCGCTGGCAGGTCATTCGGATATGCGGGAGATTACCAATCCGATAAATAACCGGCAACTCCCGAATACGAAAAAAACGGCGACCGGAAAATCGCAACAATATGCGGCACCGGTTCGCGTGGCGGGCGGCTGACGCCAGAACCGGCGCGGCTTGCGTGCCGGTTCCGGTCGCACCGCCGGAATACGGAGAATAATCGATGGTTTTCGCGCCGTCATCGAACTTCAAATCGGCAGCAGTTTCGATTGATTACCGTCAATCAGCTTTCGGTTGGAAACGTTCCCACGTTTCACCGGCCCTTATTGTTCGAACTGAACGGGCGAATTGTCCGGCGCCGAAAACCAGCGATTGAGGTCGCGGCCCGGCACCGCCGCCTGCGTGAACGTGAACGTGCCGTCGCGCGCCATTTCCGTCGCAGCGCGCAGGAACGCGCCGAATGCGGCCCGCGCCAGCGCGCCGCCGACGCTGACGCGCTTCACGCCGAGCGCCGCGAGCGCCTCGAGGCTCAGCAACCCGCCCTGCAGCCCCATCACGACGTTGACCGGCGCGCCGACCGCGCGCGTGAGCGCCGCGATCTCGTCGGGATCGGTCACGCCCGGTGCGTACAGCACGTCGGCGCCCGCGTCGCGGTACGCGACCAGCCGCGCGATCGTGTCGGCGAGGTCGTGGCGGCCGTGCAGGTAGTTTTCGCAACGCGCGGTCAGCGTGAACGGAAACGGCAGCGCGCGCGCCGCGTCGACCGCCGCCGCGATGCGCTCGACCGCCGCGTCGTACGGATAGATCGGTGCATCGGCGCGGCCGGTCGCATCCTCGATCGAGCCGCCCACCGCGCCGGCGCCGGCCGCCAGGCGGATCGTCTCGGCGACCGTGTCGGGCGCGTCGCCGAAGCCGTTCTCGAGATCGGCGCTGACCGGCAGGCCGCCCGCCGCGACGATCTCCGAGATGTGGGCGAGCATTTCGTCACGGCCGATCGCGTTGTCGGGCCGCCCTCTCGAAAACGCGAAACCGGCGCTCGTGGTGGCGAGCGATTCGAAGCCGGCCATCGCGAGCAGCCGGGCGGACCCGGCATCCCACGGGTTCGGGATGATGAAGGCGCCGGGGCGCGTGTGCAGCGCGCGGAAGGTTTCGGCCTGGCGGAACTGCACGTTGGAATCGGACATTGACGTCTCCTCGGAATGGAGACGTCAGCATACGCGCGCGCGGTACCGCGACGGTTCAGGTCGCGATGAAATATCGATGCGGATGTCAGGGCCCGGCGCGCGGCGCGGTGTGCGGCCGGAAGTCGGCCGGGCCGGCCCGGCTTTCGTTGAACCGGACGAGCGGCGCCGCGATCTGCTTGCGGACGTTCACGTCGCCGACGTCGGTCACGTCGTAGGTGAACGTCATCGGTTACGTCGGATCAAGGAGAAAACGTGAGCGGAAGACAGTGGAAGCCGCGCGTGCGGCTACACGACATACGCGCCCTTCGCATGCAGTTCCGCTTCCGTGCGCTCGAGCGCCGTGATCGCATCGCTGCCTTCGAGCGCCAGCAACTGCGCGACCAGCGCCTCGGCCATCGCATGCGCGGCGACCAGCGACGGAAAGAACGACGGGCTGTCGTGCGTGAAGATCAGCTGCGCGTCCGCATGCAGCGCGATCGGCGACACCGCGCTGTCGGTGATCGCGACGATCCTGCTGCCCTGCGCCTTCGCCGCCTGCGCGACGCGCGTCGCTTCCGCCGAATACGGCGCGAAACTGATGATCACGGTCACGCTCTGCTTCGCGATCGTGCGCAACTCCATCTCGAGCGAGCCGGCGACACCGTTGAGCAACGACACGGTCGGCCGGAACAGCCGGTAGCCGTACACGAAACCGAACGCCACCGGATAGCACGACCGGAACCCCGCGACATGCACGTGCGACGCCTTGCGGATCAGCTTCGCGGCGTCCGCGAGCGCGTGCCCGTTCTGTGCGGCGGTGGCGGCAAGATTGTGCTGCTGTGCGGCGAGCAGGTCGTGCGCGAGCGACGCCTTCGCGTCGGGCCGCACGAGCGAACGCGCACGCTGCGTGAGCGGCTCGGGACGCGTGCGCACGCGCGCGACGCACAGGTCGCGCAGCTCGTTCCAGCCGGGGAAACCGAATTGCTGCGCGAGCCGCACGAGCGATGCGGGTTGAACCTGCGCGCGCTGCGCGACCTTGCGCATCGACGAGGTGGCGACCTCGTCGGGATGATCGAGCAGAAATGCAGCGCCCGCCTGGAATTGCGGGCTCAGTTCGGAAAATTGCGCCCGGATCCGGGACGCGAGTTCATCGAAATTGGCAGCCATCTTGGTGAGAACGGGAACCGGTCGTCCATGGTATCACCGGCCCCGTGCACACCGGTGCACCGCTCAGCGCAGCACTTCCACGTGATCGGCGTCGACCTTCACCTTGCCCGACCACTTGCGCTCGAACTCGCCGGTCAGCTTCACTTCGTTCTTGTCGCTGACAGGCTGGCCGGCCGCCCACAGCTTGTGGTCGATCTCGACGCGGATCGTGCCCGTCGCATCGGCGAACTCGTAGTCCTCGCCGCCGGCATGCTTGACGATGCGCCCCTGCAACTGCACGTGCTGGTCGTCCTTGCCGTTCGCGAGCAGTTCCTTCACGGTCGTCGTGGTCAGCGCGGACGGCCCCGTGTATTGCGCGTAGACGGCGGCGGGCAGCACCGCAAGCGCGACCGCCAGGATTCTCGTCAGGTGTTTCATGATCTCGTTCCTCCATTTTTTCGAGTGCGTCGCGCTCCGTTGAACGCGACGCACTCAGATTACGGACCGTAAGATTAAGCAAAGCTGAAGACCGTGCGCCGCGGCATGCCGTCGCAACGTTCCGGTGCGCGAACGCACGCAGGCGCCCGTGTTTAAGCTCGGCCTAAGACACCTGCGCTTATCATGGGAACCCCGGGCGCCCCGCCCGCCAACAGACACGAATCCATGCGCGTACTGCTCGTCGAGGACGATCCGCTGATCGGCAGCGGGCTCGAACAGGGCCTCAAACAGGAAGGCTTCGCGGTCGACTGGGTCAAGGACGGCGACGCCGCGACGCTCGCGCTGCGCTCGACCGGCTACGGCCTGCTGCTGCTCGACCTCGGGCTGCCGAACCGCGACGGCCTGTCGGTGCTCGCGTCGCTGCGCCGCCGCGACGAAACCCTGCCGGCGATCATCATCACCGCGCGCGACGGCGTGCCGGACCGCATCGCCGGCCTCGACAGCGGTGCCGACGACTACCTCGTCAAGCCGTTCGTGCTCGAGGAACTGCTCGCCCGCATTCGTGCGGTCAACCGCCGCCACGCAGGGCGCGCGCAGACGACGCTCGCGATCGGCCCGCTGCGGCTCGATCCGGTCAAGCACCTGGTCTGGCTCAACGACGAAGAAGTCACGCTGTCGCCGAAGGAGTTCGTGCTGCTGCACGAACTGATGCGCGACCCCGGCGCCGTGATCTCGCGCGAACAGTTCGAGGAACGGCTGTACAGCTGGGGCGAGGAAATCGAGAGCAACGCGGTGCAGGTACACATCCACAACCTGCGCAAGAAACTCGGCCACGACATGATCCGCACGGTGCGCGGCGTCGGCTACCGGATCGGTGACGCCGCATGATGCGTCTGCAACACGCGATCGCGCGCTGGCGCAGCGCATCGCTGCGGCGGCGCCTGTTGACGTGGCTGCTGCCGGCCGCGTGCGTGATCGGGCTGGTCGCAAGCGCGGGCACCTACTGGGGCGCGCTGCGCGAACTCGACGATCTCCTCGACGACCAGATGCGCAGCATGTCGAAGCAGATCGTCGTCGGCCCGAACGGCGAACTGTCGTTCCGCAACCATCGCGACGGCAAGCACGAATTCGAGGCAGGCGACCCCGACGCCGTGCTGCTGCAGGTCTGGCGCAACGGCACGCTGGTGTATTCGACCGATCGCAAGTCCGCGCTGCCGCCGCCCGCGCAGACAGGCATCGGCAGCGTCGACGTCGGCGGCCAGCCGTGGCGCACCTACGTGACCGAACGCGGCGGCACGACGATCCGGCTCGCGCAGGCGCGCCACGCGCGCTGGGAAGCGATCGCGGGCATCGCGGTGCACCTGCTGTGGCCGGTGTTCTCGATGCTGCCGGTGCTCGCGATCGGGCTGTGGTTCGGCATCGGCGCGGGGCTGCGGCCGCTGCGCACGATCGCGGCCGGCCTGAAGCGCAGGAATGCGAACAATCTCGAGCCGGTCGACGTCGCGTCGATGCCGAACGAAGTCCGCCCGCTCGCCGAAGCGATCAACGACCTGCTCGCGCGGCTCGACCGTTCGTTCACGCTGCAGCGGCACTTCATCGCCGATGCCGCGCACGAATTGCGCACGCCGATCATGGGGCTGTCGATCCAGTCGCAATTGCTGCGGCGCGCGTCGACGGCCGACGAACGCGAGCAGATCCTCGCGCAGATCCATGCGGGCACGACACGCCTCGGCCACCTCGCCGAACAATTGCTGACGCTCGCGCGCCTCGAACCCGACGCGCAGGCGTCCGCCGCGACCTCCGCGCCCGTCGATCTCGCCGCGCTGTGCCGCTCGGTGGTCGCCGATCGCACGCGCGTCGCGGATGCGCACCGCATCGACCTCGGCGCGATCGTGTCGTCGCCGGTGATGGCCGCCGGCAACATCGACACGTTGCGCGTGCTGCTGAACAACCTCGTCGACAACGCGATCCGCTACGCGGGCGTCGGCGCGCGCGTCGACGTGTCCGCGCGTCTCGACGGCGCGACGCCCGTGCTCGAAGTCGCCGACGACGGCCCCGGCATTCCGGAAGCCGAGCGCACGGACGTGTGGGAACGCTTCTATCGCGGCGAAGGCGCGCAGGCGGTCACGTCGTCGGGCAGCGGGCTCGGGCTGTCGATCGTCAAGCGGATCGCCGAACAGCATCGCGCAACCGTCGCGCTCGGCACGACGCAAGGCGGGCGCGGGCTGACCGTGACGGTGCGCTTTCCGGCGCCGGCCTGACACACGCCCGACGGGCGGCTTTTCCACAGATTGTGTTGGCAAGCTTGTGGACAACCGGCCGCTAACGGCAGCAAACCATTGATCCGAAAGGGTTTGGCGCTCGTGCGCAGCGAATGCGCCAACCCGCGTCGAGCAGGCGCTCGCCTCGACGCGACATCGCGTACCGATCCCTTCCCTCCGAGTCGTCGCCGCACTACTTGCAGGGGCGCCCAATGCCACATTTCAAATCGATGGACCCGAACTTCCCGATCCGGCAACAGTTCGGCGTCGACGCGCAACCCGTCGTGCTCCTCAACATCTTCACGGCGGATCCGACAGACGAGGCGGTTTGCACGATGTGCCGCGCCGCGCAATCGCCACGCGGACTTCTCCACAGAAAATGTTGGCAAGCTTGTGGATATCCTGCGCACCGCAACGCTAAGCCGTTGATCCGACGGACTTTGGCACGCGTGATGCAGACGCGGCGCGCGCCGGGCCGTCACACGCGCCGGTTCGCCGCACTTCGCATCACGATGCCACGTCGATGCCCCAATGATGTGCGATGCGATCGTCGAAGCACTTACCCACAGATTTTGTTGGCAAGCTTGTGGATATCCTGCGCACGCATCGGCTAACCCGTTGATCGGCCAATGATTCATGCGCCACGTCACCGTTGCGGCAGCACGCGGTTCGCCCGCGCGCGCAGACGGACGATCCGGCGCAACAGCGGCACCCTGCCCGCCGTTTGACGCCCGCACCTGCCACGCGTCACGATCACACGAGCCGCACGCGCCACGCATCGCGAGACTTCACGCAGCGGCACCACGGTGCCGGCCGTTGCGCCCGCATCGGACAACGACACATCATTCCGAGGAAGACCATGGAACACTTCACCGCAGGGCAGTTGATCGTCTCGCTCGTGCTCGTCGCGATCGTCGTCTATCCGTATGTCCGCATCGTTCGGCGTACCGGGCATTCAGGCTGGTGGATCCTGACGATGTTCGTCCCGGTCCTGAACTTCATCATGTTGTGGGTGTTCGCGTTCGCGCGCTGGCCCTCGGTCGACGATCGGCACGGCTGAACATCGGGCGGGCTTGTCCACAGATTGTGTTGGCAAGCATGTGGATAGCCTGCGCATACCGCGATCAAGCGCTTGATCCGTAAGACTTTGTCCGCGCCGCTTCGAATCGGGCACGCGGCCACGCGATGTGCCGTTCACGCATCGTCACGCGACGCGACGGACCGCATGTCGCGCGCGCCACGCCGCTTGTCCACAGATTTTGTTGGCAAGCGTGTGGATAGCCTGCGCATACCACGCACAAGCGCTTGATCCGAAAGGTTTTGTCCGTGCCGCTTCGAACCGGGCAGGCAAGCCTCACGCACGCCGGCGCCGCGCCCGCTGCGCGATGAACGCAGCCGCGCGTGCGCTTGTCCACAATTTTTGTTGGCAAGGATGTGGATATCCTGAGCATGCGTCATCTAAGTCGTTGATCGCACAACGTTTCGACATGCCGGTCACGACTGCGGCACGGCGTGCATTCATCGACACATCGCTTCATCGTTCCGTGCATTCATCGATGAACGCACGCCGCGCCGCCCGCTCACGCGAACGTCGCGACCGCGATACGCGCGGCGGCCGCGATCACGTCGTCCTTCGCCTTCGCATCGGCACGCGTCTGCGTGTAATACACGGCGAGCACGATCGGTGCGCGCGACGGCGGCCAGATCACGCCCGCGTCGTTCGTCGTCCCGTAGTCGCCGGTGCCGGTCTTGTCGGCCACCTGCCACCCGGCCGGCACGCCCGCGCGAATCCGCTTGTCGCCGACCTTGTTGCCGCGCAGCCAGGCGACGAGCTGCGCACGCTGCGCGGGCGGCAGCGCGTCGCCGAGCGTGAGCACGCGCAGGCTCGCAGCCATCGCGGCCGGCGTCGTGGTGTCGCGCGGGTCGCCCGGCAACGCGGTGTTCAGTTCGGTCTCCCAGCGATCGAGCCGGAACGTGTCGTCGCCGATCGAACGTGCAAACGCGGTCACCGCCGCCGGCCCGCCGATCAGCTTCATCGCCAGGTTCGCGGCCGAGTTGTCGCTGTACTGGATCGCCGCCTCGCACAACTCGGCGACGGTCATCCCGGTGCCGACATGCTTGCCCGACACCGGCGAGTAGTTCACGAGATCGGACTGCGCAACGGCCACGCGCTGCTGCAGCAGCCCCGGGCGCTCGACGCTCTGCGCGAGCACCGCCGCACTCAGCATCGCCTTGAACGTGCTGCAGAACGGGAAGCGCTCGTCCGCGCGATGCTGCACGCGCCGGCCGCCCGCGGTGTCGATCGCGCACACGCCGAGGCGGCCGCCCGCCGCGCGCTCGAGCGCGGCAAACGACGTCGCGGACGAAACGTCCTGCCCGGCAGCCGGCGGCGACGCGCACGCGCTGACGGTCAGGACGAGCGGCGCCGTCGCGGCGGCCAGCAGCAGGGTTCGACGTTGCGATGAGTAGGTCATGGGGTGTCTCTCGTGGTGGAATGGATGCAGAACGGCCGGCCGGCGAGACAGCACTATCGTGACTTTACGGTTGCCTGACAAGCAACGATAATTGAGCGCTGACAAAAGAAATTCTTATGACGAAGCTCCGCCCTCACCTTCCGCTCAATGCGTTGCGCGCGTTCGAATCGTCGGCGCGCCACCTGAACTTCACGCGCGCCGGCCTCGAGCTGAGCGTGACCCAGGCGGCCGTGAGCCAACAGGTGCGCTCGCTCGAGGAGCGGCTCGGCTGTGCGCTGTTCACCCGGTTGCCGCGCGGCCTCGGGCTCACCGACGAAGGGCGCGCGCTGTTGCCGGTGCTCAGCGACGCATTCAGCCGGATCGAAACCGTGCTCAAGCAGTTCGACGGCGGGCGCTTCCACGAAGTGCTGACGCTCGGCGCGGTCGGCACCTTTGCCATAGGCTGGCTAATGCCACGGCTGAAGCGCTTCGGCGACACGCACCCGTTCGTCGAGCTGCGGCTGCGGACCCACAACAACGTCGTCGACCTCGCGGCCGAGGGTCTCGATTTCGCGATCCGCTTCGGGGAAGGCAACTGGCCGGCGACGCGCAACGAGCGGCTGCTCGACGCCCCGCTCACCGCGCTGTGCGCGCCGGAGATCGCGCGGCGCCTCGCGCGGCCGGCCGATCTCGCGAACGAAACGCTGCTGCGCTCGTACCGCACCGACGAATGGCTCGGCTGGTTCGATGCCGCGCCGCTCGAACCGTGGGCGGTGAACGGGCCCGTGTTCGATTCGTCTCGACTGATGGTCGAGGCCGCGATGCAGGGCGCCGGCATCGCTCTCGCGCCAGCCTGCATGTTCGCGCGCGAACTGCAGCTCGGCCTGCTCGCGCGGCCGTTCGACATCGACGTGCGCGCGGGCGGCTACTGGCTCACGTCGCTGAAGTCGAAGCCGCTCTCGCCGGCGATGACGCTGTTTCGCGACTGGATCGTCGCGGAAGCGGCCGATACCGCGCCGCTCGAATGATGCGGCCCGGCTTGTCCACAGATTGTGTTGGCAAGGATGTGGATATCCTGGGTACCCGAGGTCTAACCCGTTGATCGCGCACGAATTATCACGCCGACGCACGCAGCGGGCAGCCCGTGCGCAAAGGCTTCGACGCCGCGGCTGCCGCGCGCCGGATCGTCAACCATCAGGAAGCAATCACGTCAGACTTATCCACAGATTTTGTTGGCAAGCCTGTGGATATTCCACCAATGTGACGCGTAACATCCTGATACAAAAGGGGATTCAGTAGATCGGGCCAGACAGGTCAATGACGCGTCATCGTGTGCGGCCTCGCGGCGCCGCTTGCGCGGCCGGTCGGGGGCCGGCCGGTTCTCCACAGATTGTGTTGGCAAGCTTGTGGATATCCTGCGCACCAGCCGGCTAACTCATTGAGCGCACGGGGTTTTGTGCGCGCCGTGCAGGATTGGGCAGCGCCGGCGCGGGCCAGGCGGCCGACGCCGGCGGCCGCTTCGTCAATGCCGGTCGAGCCCGCGGCGCAATTCGCTCGCCTTGTCGCGCAGCGCCTCGTACCCGGAGCGCGCATGTTCGGGCAGGTCGGGATCGCCGATCAGCGCGCCGAGCGTTTCGATCAGGCTGAACAGGATGCCCTTCGCCGCGCCAGCCGCGATGCTCTGCGACTCGATCGACTTGTGCAGGTGGTCGACCGCCGCTTCCAGGTTCTCGAGCTTCTTCTGCTCGCCGTCGTCGGGCCGGTTGTCGGTCGTCATCGTAGGTGCCTCCGCCATCGTTCAAGGGTCATGTCACGATTCTATGCCGCTGCGTGCGGACGTGGCACGACATCGCGCAACGTCCGTGCAGCCGCATGCGCTACAGCACCGCGACCACCTTCACCCGCCCCGGCTGCTCCGCGGACGCGATCACCTGGCCGTCGACGCGCCGGAACGTCAGCGATACCGTTTCGTCGCCGACGCGCAGTTCGTCGATGCGCAGCCAGTCGACACCTTCGGGCAGCGCCGGGCGCTCGACCCGCACCTCGTGGCGCGCCGCGTCGACGCTCACGCCGAGACACGCCTGCAGCATCATGAACGGCGCACCGGCCGCCCACGCCTGCGGCAGGCACGCGACCGGATAGGCGGTCGGCGGCTCGCCGCGCCGGCGCGGGAACCCGCAGAACAGCTCCGGCAGCCGCATCTCGAAGCTGACCGCGGCTTCGAACAGCGCGCGCAGCAGGTTCACCGCGGCCGTCTTGTCGCCGTAGCGCGCGAGCCCGCGCGCGATCAGCGCATTGTCGTGCGGCCACACCGAGCCGTTGTGATAGGCCATCGGGTTGAAGCGCGGCTGGCCGGCCGCGAGCGTGCGCACGCCCCAGCCCGTCTGGAACAGCGTCGAGCCGAGCACGCCGGCGACCGCCGCGCCGCGCTCGGCGTCGGGCAGGCCGAACGCGAGCAGATGGCCCGCGTTCGACGCCAGCACGCGGCACAGGTCGCCGTGACCGTCGAGCGCGATCCCGTAGAACTGGCCTTCCGGCATCCAGAACAGCGTCTCGACCTGGTCGCGCAGCGCCTTCGCGCGCAGCGCATAGCGTGTCGCGTCGGCCGCGTGGCCGCGCCGGTGCGAGCACATCGACATCGCATCGAGCGCCGCGCACGCATACGCCTGCACTTCGACGAGCGCGATCGGGCCGTCGGGAAAACGGCCGTCCGCATGAAACACCGAATCGTGGCTGTCCTTCCAGCCCTGGTTCGCGAGACCGCGCTCCGACGTGCGCTGGTAGTCGAGCAGCCCGTACGGATTGCGGTCGCACTTGTCGATCACCCACTGCGCGGCGCGCTCGAGCGCGGGCCACAGCTCGTCGATCAGCGCATCGTCGCCGGTGTGTTCGACGTACGCGCCCGCGAGCACGATGAACAGCGGGGTCGTGTCGACGCCGCCGTAATAGAGCGCGAACGGCACCTCCCCCGTCGCGGCCATTTCGCTGCGGCGGAATTCGTGCATGATCTTGCCGGGCTCCGCATCGCGAAACGCGGACGTCTCGCGCGCCTGGTGCTCCGCGAGAAAGCGCAGCACGCCGCGCGCGAGCGACGGCTGCAGCCACAGCATCTGCAGCGACGTGATCACCGCGTCGCGGCCGAACGGCGTCGAGAACCACGGAATGCCCGCATACGGATACGGCCCGGTATCGAGCTGCGTCGTGAGCAGCCCGAGATCCGCGAGCGAGCGGTCGAGCCACGCATCGAACAGCGGATTGCCGGTGTTCACGCGCGCCATCGACTCGCGGCGCGAGCGCATCTCGCGATGCACGCCGACGAGCGCGGTGCGCAGCGCGACGCGCCCGCATCCCGGGCCTTCACCGTCGTGCGCGCGGCCGAGCGTCGCGTCGACGGTCAGGTAGATCGACACGCACGCCTGCGCGGCGATCGTCAGCGTGTAATCGGCACGATCGACCGACAACGCGTCGGGCGCCGGCGAGAAATGCACGGTCACGTTGCGTTCGACCTTGTCGAGGCCGTCGTAGCGAAGCCGCACCGCACCGCCGTCGACGCGCGGCGCAACCACCGTGCCGCGCTTCGGGCGCTGCGTGCCGCGCACTTCGAACATGTCCTTGAAATCCGCCGCGAACGACAGCGACAGCGGCACCTCGGCCTCGCTCGCGCCATAGTTGGTCAGCGTCAGCGCTTCGTACAGCACGTCGCCCGCGAGCACGCGCATCCGTTCGATGTGGATCACGCCCTCGGGCGTCTCGCGACCGCCGAGCGGCGGCAGCGGGCGGTTCGTCAGATGCGCGGTGAACGACGCGTTGTCCGCGCTCGTCGCGCCCGACAGCAGCGACGGCGCGCGGCCGCCGAACGTCAGGCGCCAGGTCGACAGCACGCGCATGTCGTCGACGAACAGGCCGTCGTCATGGCCGCCGACGTCACCGAGCGCGTCGCTGACGACGAACGCGTCGCCAGATTTCAGGACGTACTGGTTGTTGCGTGCGAGCGCCTGCGGATCGGCTTCGGGCGCGATGAATGCGGGGCCTGTCGCCTGGGTCGGGGGGACGGGCGCGACTTGCGGCGCCTGCGTCGTGGTGGCTTCGGCGTGATTCGGCATCGATGCTCCTGTGTCGAGGCGCAACGCGCGGCGCGCGTCGCGTGTTTCGCACAGGATAGGCCAGAACGGGGGACGCGCGCAGCGCCGAAAAAGACGCGACCCCGATGCGGGCATCGCCGTCGCATCGGGATCGCGCCCAGGCACCTCAGGCGCCGGTCAGAACTTCCACAGGATGTTGCCGAGCACCGCGTTGTCGCGCACGCCGCTGCCGTACTGGCCGCTGAACGTGAGACCGAGCGTCAGGCGCTTCGTGATGGTCGCGTCGATGCCTGCTTCGAGCACCGCGCTGTCGCGCGCGATCGGCACGCCCGACACCTGGAACGACGTGCCGCCGTTCGCGAACGTGAACGTCGACGACGGCCGCACGTTGCCGAACGCATGCCGCCAGCCGACCGTCCCGCGCGCGGTGAACGTGCCGCTCGCGAGCGTGCCGAGCTGCGACGCCGCGCGCACGCCGAGCGTCGAGAAACCGACGTGGGTCGTCTGGCCGCCGGCCTGCAGCGCGGCCGCGCCGCCGGTTTCCGTATAGCCGTCGGTATGCAGGTTCACGTAGGCAAGACCCGCGAACGGTTCGAGCGCGACCGGCCCGACCGGCAGCGCATAGCCGACTTCGCCGAACACCTGCTCGGAATGCGCGTTGTAGCCGACCGAATCGTGATCGGAGAAGCCCCCGAAGCCCGGCTTGCGGTCGCTGTTGATGCGGTACCACGTGTACGACGCGCCGCCGCGCACGCCGAGCGCACCGTACTGCGCGCCGCCGTACAGCGACACGTAGTAGCTGTTGACCGACGCCGACGCGCTCTGGTCGTTGTCGAGCGAGCTGTGCGTGACGCCCGCGGCGAGACCGGCACGCCACTGGTCGTTGAGCGCCATGTCGGCACCGGCGATGAAGCCCGTCATGCTGCGGTTGATCGTCGACGCGTTGCCGTCGCCCGCGAGCCGGCTGCGGCCGCCGAACGCCTGCCCCCAGACCACGGGCTGATACGGCGTGCCGCCGTAGCAACCTGCGCGCGAACCGATCCGGCGTTCCGGCGGCAGCGTCGGATCGGTCGCGCCGGCCGTGTTGTCGCCGCACAGCGCGGCACCACCCGACGACAGCGCGGCGAGCGGCCCCGCTCCGGGCGCGAGGCCCTGGCGCACGCGATCGGTCACGGCTTCGCGCACGTAGCGGCTGTCGAGCAGCAGCATGCTCTTCAGGCTCGCCTGCAGTTCCCCGTCGAGCATCCCGTAGGCCCGCCGCGCGGTGGCCGCATCGGTCGTCAGCACAGTGTCGTACAGCGGGTTGCCCGCGCCGAGCCCACCGATCGCGGTCGCGACCGCACGCTGGTTCGGCGTCGCCGCGACATCGGGCAGCGCCGTGCCGTTCGCGACGAGCTGCAGGTACACGTGGTCCGGATCGTAGCTGAGCGTCGGCATCAGGAACGCGTAGTTCGAATTCACCTGGCTGAACGTGCCCTGCACGCCCGACGATGCGCTGAGGATCGTGTACTTCGTGGTCGGCTGGTAGCTGGCCTGGTTCGCGAGCACCTGCACGGTGCCGCCGTTCAGCGTGGCCGTGCCGCCCGCCGCGATGCTGCCGGCCTGCTGCGGCGTCACCGCGACCTGCAGCGTCGAGCCCGGCTGGAACGTGACGTTGCCGGCCACGTTCAGCGCCGCGCCCGGCTGCGACGCGGCCGCGAACGCGCCGCTCTGCACGACGAAGCCGCCAACCGTGCCGGTGCCCGTCAGCGTCGCGCCGTTCTGCACGGTCACGGTCGACTGGCCGAGCGAACCGTCGACCGCGAGCGTACCCGCCGCGACGGTGGTCGGGCCGCTCAGCGTATTGGTACCGGTCAGCGTCAGTTGCCCGCTGCCGGCCTGGGTCAGCGAACCGGTGCCGGACAGCACGCTCGCGAGCGTCACGTTCGCGGACTGATTGAAGATCAGCGCGCCGTGGTCGACGACATTGCCGACCACGCTGCCCGACGTGCCGCCGTTGCCGAGCTGCAGCGTGCCGCCCGATGCGATCGTCGTGCCGCCCGTATAGGTGTTGCTGCCGGTCAGCGTCTGAATGCCGGTGCCCGCGACCGTCAGGCCGCCGGTGCCGCCGATCGTCCCGCCGAACGTGCTGGCGCCGCTGCCGCTCAGCGCCAGCGCATTCGCGCCGAGGTTCACGGTGCTGCCCGCCGCGCCCGACAGCGCGCCGATCGTCTGCGCACCCGCTGCGCCGCTCACGTCGAACGTCGCACCCGCGCCGGCGAGGTTCACCGCGCCCGTCGACGCGAGGCTGCCGCCCGCGCCGAGCGCGAGCGTGCTGCCGCCGTTGACCGTCGTGCCGCCGGTGTAGGTGTTCGCGCCCGTCAGCGTCTGCGTGCCGCTGCCCGCGAGCGTCACGCCGCCGCTGCCGCCGATCGTCCCGCCGAACGTGCTGGCGCCGCTACCGCTCAGCGCGAGGGCGTTCGCGCCGAGGTTTACGGTGCTGCCCGCCGCGCCCGACAGCGCGCCGATCGTCTGCGCGCCAGTTGCGCCGCTGAGATCGAACGTCGCGCCCGCACCGGCCAGATTCACCGCGCCGCTCGCCGCGAGGCTGCCGCCCGAACCGAGCGCGAGCGTGCTGCCGCCGTTGATCGTCGTGCCGCCGGTATACGTATTCGCGCCCGTCAGTGTCTGCGTGCCGGTGCCCGCGAGCGTCACGCTGCCGCTGCCGCCGATCGCGCCGCCGAACGTGCCGTTGCCGCTGCCGTTCAGCGTCAGCGCATTCGCGCCGAGGCTGACGTTCGTGCCGGCCGCGCCGGTCAGCGTGCCGAGCGTCTGCGCGCCTGCGGCGCCGCTCAGGTCGAACGTCGCGCCCGTGCCGGCCAGGTTCACCGTGCTGCCCGCGGCGAGGCTGCCGCCCGCGCCGAGCGCGAGCGTGCTGCCCCCGTTGATCGTCGTGCCGCCGGTGTACGTGTTCGCCCCCGTCAGCGTCTGCGTGCCGACGCCCGCGACCGTCACGCCGCCGCTGCCGCCGATCGTCCCGCCGAATGTGCCGGCGGTGCTGCCGTTCAGTGTCAGCGCGTTGCCGCCGAGGTTCACGCTCGTACCCGCCGTGCCGGTCAGCGTGCCGATCGTCTGCGCGCCCGTTGCGCCGCTCAGGTCGAACGTCGCGCCCGTGCCGGCCAGGTTCACCGCGCCGCTCGACGCAAGGCTGCCGCCCGCGCCCAGCGCCAGCGTGCCGGCGTTGATCGTCGTGCCGCCGGTGTACGTGTTCGCGCCCGTCAGCGTCTGCGTACCGGTGCCGGCCAGCGTCAGGCTGCCGGTGCCGCCGATCGCGCCGCCCAAGGTATTGCTGCCGTTGCCGCTCAGCGTCAGCGCAGTCGCGCCGAGATTCACGTTCGTGCCGGCCGCGCCGGTCAGCGCGCCGATCGTCTGCGCACCCGTTGCGCCGCTCAGGTCGAACGTCGCGCCCGTGCCGGCCAGGTTCACCGCGCCGCTCGACGCAAGGCTACCGCCCGCGCCCAGCGCCAGCGTGCTGCCGCCGTTGATCGTCGTGCCGCCGGTGTACGTGTTCGCGCCGGACAGCGTCTGCGTGCCGGTACCTGCGAGCGTCAGCCCGCCGGTGCCGCCGATCACGCCGCTGAACGTGCCGCTGGCCGTCCCGCCCAGTGTCAGCGCATTGCCGCCGAGGCTGACGTTCGTGCCGGCCACGCCCGACAGCGCACCGAGCGTCTGCGCACCCGACGCATTGCTCAGGTCGAGCGTCGCGCCCGCGTTCGCGAGGTTCATCGTGCCGGTTGATGCGAGGCTGCCGCCTGCGCCGATCGCGAGCGTGCCCGCGTTGATCGTCGTGCCGCCGGTGTAAGTGTTCGCGCCCGTCAGCGTGGTCGTCGCCGCGCCGTTCTTCACGAGCGTGCCCGTACCGGTAATCGCGCCGCCCAATCCGAGCGCGTTGCTGCCGCCGAGCGTGAGCGTCGCGCCCGCGCCGAGACCGATTGCATTCGCCACCGTCAGGTTCGTGTTCGTATCGAGCGTCGCCGAACCGCCGACATTCAACGCGCCGGTGCCGAGCGCCGCGGCGTTGCCGAGCACCAGTCCGCCACTATTGAGGTTCGTGCCGCCCGAATAGGTGCTCGCGCCGTTCAGCGTCTGCGTGCCGGTGCCGGCCAGCGTCAAGCTGCCGGTGCCGCCGATCGCGCCGCTGTACGTGCCGCTCGCGGTTCCGCCGAGCGTCAGCGCGTTCGCGCCGAGATTCACGTTCGTGCCGGCCGCGCCCGACAGCGCGCCGAGCGTTTGCGCACCCGACGCATTGCTGAGGTCGAGCGTCGCACCCGCGTTCGCGAGATTCATCGCGCCGGTCGCCGCCAGGCTGCCGCCCGCGCCGATCGCCAGCGTGCCCGCGTTGATCGTCGTGCCGCCCGTATAGGTGTTCGCGCCCGTCAGCGTCACCGTCGCCGCGCCGTTCTTCACGAGCGTGCCCGTACCGGTAATCGCGCCGCCCAATCCGAGCGCGTTGCTGCCGCCGAGCGTGAGCGTCGCGCCCGCGCCGAGACCGATTGCATTCGCCACCGTCAGGTTCGTGTTCGTATCGAGCGTCGCCGAACCGCCGACATTCAACGCGCCGGTGCCGAGCGCCGCGGCGTTGCCGAGCACCAGTCCGCCACTATTGAGGTTCGTGCCGCCCGAATAAGTGCTCGCGCCGTTCAGCGTCTGCGTGCCGGTGCCATCCAGCGTCAGGCTGCCGGTGCCGCCGATCGCGCCGCTGTACGTGCCGCTCGCGGTTCCGCCGAGCGTCAGCGCGTTCGCGCCGAGATTCACGTTCGTGCCGGCC
>NZ_QTQM01000022.1:0-117214 GCF_003854225.1 Burkholderia sp. Bp8986
GTCACGCCCCAGATGCGCTCGACGCCCGCTGCCGCCAGCGTCTTCGCCAGGTATTCCGCCATCGTCTGTCTAGCCATCATGCCCTCGCTCGTTGATCGGTCGTCACACGATTGAATCGGCTCCGGCAGCCGCCTTCGCCGCTGACCGAACGAGCATACGCGATCGTGCCGCGCGGCGTCGTGAAGACGCGGGCGCCCCGCGCGGCAAGGCGCAGCGACGCGCAGCGACCGGATCTGCGGCAGTCCGCCCCTTTCGACGGCGTCGGGCAATCGTCGGCGCGTTGTCGCCGTTTCGTCTGAAACCTGAAACCGGACGGGGCGCCGGCGCCCCGCGCTCAGCCCCAGTCGGACGCCGACTCGTCGGGATCGACGAGCGTCAGCCCGGCCGCCGGCAGCGGCAGCGCGGTCTTGTAGCGCACCTGCTTCAGCGCGAAGCTCGACCGGATGTTCGACACGCCGGGAATCGTTGTCAGCCGCTCGATGATGAAGCGCTCCAGCGTGCGCATGTCGGGCATCACGACGCGCAGCAGATAGTCGGCGTCGCCCGACATCAGGTAACACTCCATCACCTCGGGCCGCTGCGAGATCGCCTCCTCGAAACGCTGCAGCGCATCCTCGACCTGCTTCTCGAGGCTGACCTGGATGAACACGTTGATCCGCAGCCCGAGCGGCTCGGGATCGAGCAGCGTGACCTGCTGGCGGAACAACCCGAGCTTCTCCAGCGCGCGCACGCGATTGAAGCACGGCGTGGCGGACAGGTTCACCGCGCGCGCGAGCTCCGCGTTCGTGATGCGCGCGTTCTGCTGCAGCTGGTTCAGGATGCCGATGTCGATGCGGTCGAGCCGACGCGGGTTTGCGCTCATGGTCGAAATATTCCGGAAGAGTGGCCACAACCGGAATATTTACACTATCCGTGAGCGAAATCCCAATGAAATCAGACGCATATTTTGCGGATCGGCGGGTAGCATGATCCGACCGATTGCCACTGATTGCGCGCCGCTCCGAACCGGCGCGCGGGGAGACCTGCGATGACGGACCTGTCGAACGGAATCGACGCCACACGGCGCGCGGGCGCGGCTCACGCCGACGCCGACCCGGAAGAAACCGCCGAATGGCTGGAAGCGCTCGACGCCGTCGTCGCGCACGTCGGCAAGGAACGCGCGCAGTACCTGCTCGGCCGGCTCGCCGCGCATGCGCACACCCGCGGGCTCGCGGCGCCGCGCGGCCCCGTCACGCCGTACCTGAACACGATCGCCGCGCACGAACAGCCGCCGTATCCGGGCGACGCCGAGCTCGAGGAACGGCTGTCCGCCGCGCTGCGCTGGAACGCGCTCGCGATGGTCGTGCGCGCGAACCGCGCATACGGCGAACTCGGCGGCCACATCGCGAGCTACGCGTCGGCGTCGGACCTGTTCGAAGTCGGCTTCAACCATTTCTTCCGTGCGGCGCCGGTCGACGCAGGCCATGAAAGCGGCCCGGGCGGCGACCTCGTGTACTTCCAGCCGCATTCGTCGCCGGGCGTGTATGCGCGCGCGTATCTCGAAGGCTTCCTCACTGAAGATCACCTGAAGCACTACCGTCGTGAAATCGCCGGGCCCGGGCTGTGTTCGTATCCGCACCCGTGGCTGATGCCGGATTTCTGGCAGTTCCCGACCGGCTCGATGGGCATCGGTCCGATCAACGCGATCTACCAGGCGCGCTTCATGCGCTACCTGCAGCATCGCGGGCTCGCGAACACCGCCGGCCGCACCGTGTGGGGCTTCTTCGGCGACGGCGAGATGGACGAGCCCGAATCGCTCGGCGCGCTGTCGCTCGCCGCGCGCGAAGGGCTCGACAACCTCGTGTTCGTGATCAACTGCAACCTGCAGCGGCTCGACGGCCCGGTGCGCGGCAACGGCCGCGTGATCGACGAGCTCGAAGCGCTGTTCGCCGGCGCCGGCTGGAACACGATCAAGGTGCTGTGGGGCTCCGACTGGGATCCGCTGTTCGCGCGCGATCACGCGGGCGCCCTCGCGCGCGCGTTCGCCGACACCGTCGACGGCCAGTTCCAGACCTTCTCCGCGAACGACGGCGCGTACAACCGCGCGCGCTTCTTCAGCGGCGACCCGGCGCTCGAAGCGCTGGCCGCCCAGCTCACCGATGCGGAAATCGACCGCCTGCGCCGCGGCGGCCACGATGCGCGCAAGCTGCACGCCGCGTATGCGCGCGCGCTCGCCCATCGCGGCCAGCCGACCGTGATCCTCGCGAAGACGATGAAGGGTTATGGAATGGGCACGGCCGGCCAGGGGCGGATGACCACTCACCAGCAGAAGAAGCTCGACGTCGACGACCTGAAGGCGTTCCGCGACCGTTTCCGGTTGCCGCTGTCGGACGGCGACGTCGAGCAGTTGAAGTTTTACAAACCAGCGGAAGACAGCCCGGAAATGCGTTACCTGCATGCACGCCGGGCTGCCCTGGGAGGCTATCTGCCCAGAAGGCGGATGGCGGCATCGAAGGGGCTGACCGTCCCTTCGATGCCGGCCTGGGGTGCGTTCGCGCTGGAGGCGGCCGGCCGCGAGATGTCGACGACGATGGCGCTCGTGCGCATGCTCGCCGCGTTGATCAAGGATCGCGACATCGGTCCGCGCGTGGTGCCGATCGTGGCCGACGAGGCGCGCACGTTCGGCATGGCGAGCCTGTTCCGGCAGGTCGGCATCTACTCGCCGCTCGGACAGCGCTACGAACCGGAGGATCTCGGCTCGATGCTCTATTACCGCGAGGACACGCGCGGCCAGATTCTCGAGGAAGGGATTTCGGAAGCCGGCGCGGTGTCGTCGTGGATCGCCGCCGCGACCGCGTACAGCGTGCACGACCTGCCAATGCTGCCGTTCTACATCTACTACTCGATGTTCGGTTTCCAGCGCATCGGCGACCTGATCTGGGCCGCTGCCGACCAGCGCTCGCGCGGCTTCCTCGTCGGCGCGACGTCGGGCCGTACGACGCTCGGCGGCGAGGGCCTGCAGCACCAGGACGGCAGCAGCCATCTCACGGCGTCGACGATTCCGAACTGCCGCGCTTACGACCCGGCGTTCGCGTACGAAGTCGCAACGATCATCGATGCCGGCATGCGCGAGATGGTCGAACAGCAGCGTGACGTGTTCTATTACGTGACCGTCATGAACGAGAACTATGCGCAGCCGTCGATGCCCGACGACGATCCGGCCGCACGACGCGAAGGCATCCTGAAGGGCATGCATCGGCTGCCGTCCGCAGTGAACGCGACCGCGCGCGTGCAGTTGTTCGGCGCGGGCGCGATTCTCGGCGAAGTGCTCACCGCGCAGCGGATGCTGAAGGACGACTGGAATATCGATGCAGCCGTGTGGAGCGTCACGAGTTTCAGCGAGTTGCAGCGCGACGGGATGGAAGCCGAACGGCTGTCTCGGCTCGGCGACGGATCGGCATCGTCGTATGTCACGCGGATGCTTGATGGAACGCAGGGCCCGGTAATCGCCGCGACCGATTACGTGCGTGCGGTGCCCGAGCTGATCCGCGCGTACGTGCAGCGCCGCTACGTGACGCTCGGCACCGACGGGTTCGGCCGCAGCGACACGCGCGACGCGCTGCGCGCGTTCTTCGAAGTCGATCGCGCGAGCATCGTGCTCGCCGCGCTGAAGGCGCTGGCTAATGACGGGGAACTCGATGCGGCGGCGCTGGATACTGCGCGCGAACGGCTCGGCAAGACGGTGCGGCAGCAGCCGGGCGCGGCGCCGTGGCAACGCTGAGCGCGCCATGTAGCGCCCATTTTCGAGATGGCGGGCGAAGACGAATAGGTAGAATAAGTCCATTCGTCAGGAGAATTGCCCGTGCCAACACCGAGATGTTCGAGCTTTTCCGAAGCGTTTCAAGCAAACATGACCGCGCTGCATATGCCCGTTCCCACAACGCTGTTTGCGACCCTGCAAACCGCGGTGGCGAGTGTCAGCACGATGATGGGCGCGCTCAAGACACTAGGTCCGGATGCGACGGTCGCGGAATTGTTTGGCGCGACCACGAAACTCGAAGTAGCAACCGTCGTTGGGGTGATCCTCGGCAGCGTCTATCTGGGCGCGGTCATTGGTAGCCTGATGGTCGCGACAGATGCTGCGTCGGCATGCGGCATCGGCAAACGGGGAACCGACCTGTCCTTGGCGGTTGCGCAATGGGGCGCGCGCCATCGCCTTGCGGTTCATCCATTGATCATGGCGCAAATCCTGCGGCATCCTGAAGTTCTCGCGCCCGGCCCGCATAGTTATCTCGGGTTGAAGGCAAACACTGCAATCCGGAGTACACGATGAAGTGGATTGTGGATCATTTGCTCCTCATCGTCACGGCGCTGATTTGCACCGCCGTAGGATGGACCATCATCGCCGCGACCGGCGAATGGTTTCCCACCCTGATGATAGTGATCGCGTTCGCAACGTTGTGGGGCGATAACGCACGACTGCGAAAGCTACTCGAGCAAAACGGCATCGACCCCAGACAGCGCAAGCGATAGGAGTCGATTCGTTACGCCGGCAAGGAAAGCTATGCCTGCCCCTCTGTTTGATCACGTGAAGATTGGCCCTTGGTTATGCGGCGTCACCGGCGAGGTCCGCGTGCCGGTCGTACTCACTTCGCTTCTCCCGCTTGCCGCTAACGCAGCATGCGCGGCCATCCACATCCCGCTGCACTAAACCGGCAGCGCATGCGTCGACAAAATCTCCTTGAGCACCATGAACGAGCGCACCTGCCGCACGCCGGGCAGGTACAGCAGCTGTTCGGCGTGCAAGCGATTGAAGCTCTCGTTGTCGCGCGTGCGGACCAGCATGAAGTAGTCGAATTCGCCGGTCACCACGTGGCACTCGACGCACCCTGACACCTTCTGGGCAGCCTTCTCGAATTCGGCGAACGCCTCCGGCGTCGAACGATCGAGCACGAAGCCGATCACGACCAGCATCCCGGCACCGAGCGGCTTCGGATCGAGCAACGCGACGATGCCGCGGATCAACCCCATCTCCTTCAGCCGCTCGACGCGCCGCAGGCATGCCGGCGCGCTCAGCTTCACCTTCGCGGCGAGGCTCACGTTCGAGATCGACGCGTCCTGCTGCAGCTGCCGCAGGATCGCGCGGTCGATGCGATCGAGCGCCGGCGCGGCATCGGCGGGGGCGGCGCTGCTGCGATCTAATTTCATTGCGTCTCCGATTGATTCTGCGAACCAAAATTATCTGCCTCTGCTTTTCTACATCGATAACGTAGGCGTTCATCATTTATTTCGCAAGCTCATTTCCCGGCGTCCTGCCTATCATCTTTGCATCGGGACACGGCGCACCGGCCGCACGCGACCGATCCGATTTCCTGCCCACCGTCTTTCGGAGACTGTCGATGAACCTGCAACGTTTCCCCCGTTATCCGCTCACGTTCGGCCCGACGCCGATCCAGCCGCTCAAGCGCCTGAGCGCGCATCTCGGCGGCAAGGTCGAGCTGTACGCGAAGCGCGAGGACTGCAACAGCGGCCTCGCGTTCGGCGGCAACAAGACGCGCAAGCTCGAATACCTGATCCCCGACGCGCTTGCGCAAGGCGCCGACACGCTCGTGTCGATCGGCGGTGTGCAGTCGAACCAGACACGCCAGGTCGCGGCCGTCGCCGCGCATCTCGGGATGAAGTGCGTGCTCGTGCAGGAGCACTGGGTCAACTACGAGGATCCGGTGTACGACCGCGTCGGAAACATCCAGCTGTCGCGAATGATGGGCGCCGATGTGCGGCTCGTCGCCGACGGTTTCGACATCGGCATTCGCCGCAGCTGGGAAGAAGCGATGGAGAGCGTGCGGCAGGCGGGCGGCAAGCCGTATCCGATTCCGGCCGGGTGTTCCGAGCATCCGCTCGGCGGACTCGGGTTCGTCGGCTTCGCGGAAGAAGTGCGCGAGCAGGAAGCACAGCTTGGCTTCAAGTTCGATTACATCGTGGTCTGCTCGGTCACGGGCAGCACGCAGGCGGGGATGGTCGTCGGCTTCGCGGCCGACGGGCGCGCGGATCGCGTGATCGGCATCGACGCGTCGGCGAAGCCGGAGCAGACGCGCGAACAGATCACGCGCATCGCGCGGCATACGGCCGAACTGGTCGGCCTGGGGCGCGATATCGAAGAGAAGGACGTCGTGCTAGACACGCGCTATGCCGGGCCGGAATACGGACTGCCGAACGATGGCACGCTGGACGCGATTCGTCTGTGTGCGCGACTGGAAGGCGTGCTGACCGATCCCGTCTATGAAGGGAAATCGATGCACGGAATGATCGACAAGGTGCGGCGCGGGGAATTCGAGCCAGGGTCGAAGGTGCTGTATGCGCACCTTGGCGGGGTACCGGCGTTGAGCGCGTATAGCGGGATTTTTCGGGAAGGCTGATCTGGCGACGCAGCAGACCGGCGAGGCTTGCGTGAGGTCGGCACTGCCTCGCGGGTGGGCCGCCTCCTGTCGATTCCCACTGGAAAGCCGCCTCGATCCGAGCTGAATCGCGACCGACCGGTACGTGAAGGTCGACGACTGCGTCTGGTCCTTCACGTGGATCCACGACATCGTGCTGCCAATGACGGACGGCCCCTGCGCGCACGCGGCCGACAGCAGCAGCCGCGGCGCCGGCAAACGGCGAACCGTTTCCACTTTCCTCATGTTTTATTTGCGCCGCACTGCTTCGCGCTATCCCGCCCGCGCGGGCGCGTACCCGGCTTGCGCGCGGCGAGGCGAATACAATTCACCCACGCCGACGCGCAGTCCAAGGCTCTCTCAGGCTCTCTGTGGCTCTCTTCGAATCGTTCAGTCACGCGCTGGCTGCCGCGTTTCGCCGGGCCGAATGTGTCGACACCGGCCCCCAAACCTGACGCGGCAAACAATAGTGACGCGGTGAGCAATAATAATGGAGAAAAATGGCATGTCAAGGTGATTCGCATTTTCAAAGTTTGCGTATTGCGTCACTTTTGAATATGCTCTTCGTCGCTCAAACCCAGGAGACCCCATCGAGATGCCCAATAGCGAGCAGGCCAACGTCGATCTCATCACCGCCACCAAGGTGCACGATCTGTTGACGCGCAACGGCATTCCGCCGCGCAGTCACAACACCACGATCGCGAACGTGCTCGGCCTCAGTTTCTCGGTCGTCACGCGCAAGATGAAAGGCCTGATCCCGTGGAACCTGTCGCAGTTGCAGGACATCGCGACGCACTTCGGCGTGCCGCCCGCGATCCTGCTCGACGACAAGGGCACGCAACCGGCCGCCGCCGAGATGATCGATGCGACGCTCGTGATCGAGTCGCGCCGCTTTCGCTGCCGTGCGGCGATCTCGGCGAAGGCCAGCAGCCAGATCGACACGGATTTCGTCGCGCTGCAGTGGCAGGGAGAATGGATCGTCACCGAACGCCAGCACGCGCGCGAAGGCCGCCTCTATCCGGTCGACGTGATCGAACTGCGCTCGAGCCAGCCGACCGTCTACGCGGCGCGGATCGCGGTGGTCGACGATTCGCAGGACGTCGCCGAAACCGTATGCGAATACTTCCTCGAAAAAGGCGTGAACGCGATTCCGTACTACGACGGCGCGTCGTTCCGCAAGGCGCTGGAGCTCGAGGATTTCGACGCCTACATCCTCGACTGGATGCTCGGCGACGAGACCGCGGCCGAGCTCGTGCGCGGCATCCGGTCGAGCGAAAACGGCGGCGCGCCGATCTTCCTGCTGACCGGCAAGATCTCCACCGGCGAGGCGAGCGAGGACGAAATCGCGCACATCGTGTCGCACTACAACGCGCGCTGCGAGGAGAAGCCGGTGCGCCTGCCGATCCTGTTCGCCGAAGTCGCCCGCGAACTGAAGCTCACGCAGCCGGCGCCGGCCGCGGTCGCCGCCGCGAATTGAGAGCCCCCCGAAAACCCATCACCACGCGCACACGAACGAAGGGACCGACATGCGAATTTCGACCATCTGGATCAAGAGCCTGCTCACCGCCGGCCTGCTCGGCATCGCCGCCGCGAGCTGGGCCGCGTCGTTCACGTTCACCGTCGACGGCAAGATCGGCCGCAGCAACCAGCCCGGCAAGACGGTGTTCGTCTTTACCGAGCAGGCGCTGATGGCGCTGCCGCAGCACACGATCGTCACGTCGACGAGCTGGACGCCGAAGGCGACCTTCACCGGCCCGCGCCTGTCCGACGTGCTGAAGACCGTCGACGCGCACGGCACGCAGATCGAGTTCCGCTGCATCGACGAATACACGTTCACGATCCCCGTGTCCGATGCCGACAAGTACGGCGTGATCCTCGCGCGCACGATGAACGGCAAGGTGCTCGGCAACGACAACTACGGCCCGCTGTGGATCATGTATCCGCGCGACCAGTACCCCGACGAGCTGAAGACGCCGCTCGGCGAAGCCAAGTTCGCGTGGCAGATCATCGGCCTGACCGTGAAGTAAGCGCGCGGCATGATGCGCGGGCGGTGGAAGAACAGAAAAATCATCCTGGTCCTGGGATCGCTGTGGATCCTGGGATTCGCCGCGTGGGCATTCCTGCTGTGGGACCTGCTCGCGACGTCGGTCAACGAGGGTGTGCTCGAGGGGCCGCGCGAAGGCGTGTTCTGGACCGCCGCGCAATACCGGAACGCGTATGCGCGCTTCGACCGGCAACTGATCCTCTACTCGACGCACGTGGACGACGACTTCGACCACGTTCAAATGCAGCTCGACAGCCTGTCGGTGTCGTTCGGGTTCCTGCAGCGGCCGTCCGAAGTGTCCGAATACTGGCTGCGCATCCCGCGCGCGCGTGCCGAAATCGCGGTGCTCGGCGCATTCATGGCGCGCCTGAAGCACGACGTGCCGCTGCTGCGCGATGCGCGGAACGATGCGCCACACGTGATCGACGACGTCAACGCGTACTGGCCGAAGGTCAACGGCCTCGCGAACTACTTCCGCGCGATCGAGATGGCGCAGCGCGACTTCACGTTCCATCAGCTGAAGGAAAAGCAGCGGGCGATCCTGTCGCTCGGCATCATCCTCGGCGTGATCCTGTGCGCGCTGTTCCTGCTGCTGTTCTATACGATGCGCACGCGCGAAGACCTGCTCGAACGACAGGACGCGGCGCTCGATGCGGAGCGCAAGGCATCCGATCGCGCGTTCGAGATGATCGAGGCGAAGAACGCGTTCCTCGGGATGGTCAGCCATGAACTGCGCACCCCGCTGCAGGCGATCTGCGGATCGATCGAGATCCTGCTCGCGCGGCCGCAATCCGACGCGAACCTGAAGACGATCCGGCGGCTGCAGAATTCCGCGTCGTCGCTCGAAGCGCTGGTCAAGGACCTGACCGACTACATCAAGCTGCGCTCGACCAAGCGCCTCGCGGAAACCGAAACGGTCGACATGGCGTCGCTGCTCGCCGAGGTGCTCGATCCGCTGCGCGAGAAGATCGCGACCAAGCGGATCGCCGTCGCACAGCGCGTCGAGCCTCGCGACCTCGCGATCCGCTCCGATCGCAAGCTGTTGCGTCAGGTGTTGTCGAACCTGATCGAGAATTCGGTGAAATACACCGTCGACGGATCGATCGACGTATCGGTCATGCTCGTCGACGCACCGGCCGGCCGGCAGTTGAAACTCGTCGTGCGGGACACGGGCGCCGGCATCGCGAAGCAGCACCTGTCGAAGATCTTCGAGCCGTTCTACCGCGCGAATGACGCGGTCGGCCTGCATGTGGACGGCATCGGGATGGGGCTCGCCGTCGTGCGCGAGATCGTGACGACGCTGCGCGGCCACGTGGACGTGCGCAGCGTCGTCGGCGAGGGCAGCGAGTTCGTCGTGACGCTGCCTGCCGAGGTGCCGGATGCCGGCGAAACGGCCGGCGACGCGCCGGCGTGGCCGGCCGCCGCCACGCACCGCAACCGCCGCGCGCTCGTGGTCGACGACAACGACAACGCGCGCGAAACGCTCGGCGCGATGCTGTCGGCGCTCGGCCTCGACGCCGATCTGTGCGGCACCGGCCAGGAAGGCGTCGCCCGTTTCGGCGACACGCATTACGACCTCGTCGTGCTCGATCTCGAGTTGCCGGACCTGAGCGGCTTCGAAGTCGCGCACCGCATGCGGATGGTCGCGCAACCGGACGACGACGGAAAGTTTCCGTCCATTGTCGGTGTCAGCGCATATGAATCGGCCGCGCTGCGCGAGAACCAGCGGGTGTTCGACGAATTCCTGCCGAAGCCTGTTCACCTGCGCGAACTTGGCGCGCTCGTCGAGAAGCTGCTCGGCTGAGCGTGGCCGCGACGCGTGACGGGCGGACCCTCTGACCGCCCGTGGCGCGGTTCCGCGCCTACTCGCCGATCAGATGCAGCACGATATCGCGACGATGCGGGGCGCGACGATGCTCGAACAGATAGATGCCCTGCCACGTGCCGAGCACCATGCGTCCGTGCTCGACCGGGATCGACAGCTGCACCTGCGTGAGTGCCGTACGCAAATGGGCGGGCATGTCGTCGGCGCCTTCGGTGTCGTGCTCGTAACGCGTGTCGTCCTCGGGCGCGAGCGTCGCGAAGTAGCGTTCGAGATCGCGCTGCACCGACGGATCCGCGTTCTCCTGGATCAGCAGCGATGCGGACGTATGGCGGCAGAACACGGTGAGCAGGCCGGTGCGAATCGACTGCTGGTCGACGAACGCGCGCACCTGCGGCGTGAATTCGACGAGGCCGCTGCCGCGCGTGTCGATGGCGATGTGCGTGATGGCCTGTTGCATGGCGATGCCTTCAGGCCAGCGCGGCGAAGCCGTCGGCTTCGATCTGCCGTGCATCGGCGGGGCGCACGACGCGTGCGACCTCGACGCCGTCGCGCAGGAACACCAGGGTCGGCCACAGCTTCACGCGGAACGAACGGCCGAGCGGGCGGCCCGGGCCGTCCTCGATCTTCAGGTGGCGCACGGCGGGGTGCGCCGCGAACGACGCCACGATCGCGGGTTGCGCGCCCGCGCAGATCCCGCACCAGTTCGCGCCGAATTCGATGACGGTCGCGCCGGCGAGTGCGTCGACTTCCGCGCGCGTGGGCGCTTCTTCGGAATAGCGTTGCGGGGTGTGCATCGGTGCCCTCATGTGCGATTCTGGAACGTGATCGCGCCGGGTCGGCGGGTGCGATCGGCGATGTCCTACTGTAGCGGAAAAGCCGGCGGGATGCCGGCGCGCGGACGCGCAAACCCGCCGTCGCAATGGCCGACGCCTTCCGTGCGCCGCCTGCGCACGACGCGCAATTCCCGTTCCTCCGTCGCGCCGCCCCTCCGGATGACACGACAAGAATCGGAGCGCCGCGCGGCCGCGACGGGATCAGCATGCGGACTGATCCGTCAACGAAACGAAGACCCCGACCATGAACGCTCCGCATCGCGTCACCGAACCGAACATCCTCTATTTCGGCACGCCCGTCGTGCTGGTCAGCACGCTGAACCTGGACGGCACGGCCAATCTCGCGCCGATCTCGTCTGCATTCTGGCTCGGCTGGCGCGCCGTGATCGGCATCGCCGCCAGCTCGCAGACCACCCGCAACCTGCTGCACACCGGCGAATGCGTGCTGAACCTGCCGTCGCCGGCGCAGGCGCACGCGGTGGACCGGATCGCGCGCACGACAGGCTCCTGTCCGGTGCCCGACGGGAAACGGGCCAAGGGTTATGTTTACGAACCCGACAAGTTCGGCACGGCCGGGCTTACCGAGGCGGCATCGCAAACCGTGTCGCCGCCGCGCGCGCTCGAATGCCCGGTTCACCTGGAAGCGGTCGTCGCGGCCGCGCACGGCCTCGCAGACGAAACACCCGACCTGCGCGGCAAGATCACGCTGTTCGAGCTGCGCATCCAGCGCGTGCACGTGCACCCCGACCTGCTGATGGACGGCCATCCGGACCGCATCGATCCCGACAAATGGTCGCCGCTGATCATGAGCTTCCAGAAGTTCTATGGACTCGCGCCGCATCAGGTACACGCGTCGCGGCTCGCCGAGATTCCCGAGCGCGCGTATCGCAGCCCCGACATCGAGCGCTCGCGCGACGCGGCCGCGCCGGCCGGTACGCCACAGCCGATCGGATAAGATACGGCCGGCCACCCTCATTGGCCCATGACCGAACCGACGGAGTGTTTTCAGTGATTCAAGCTACCCCAGTATTCAAGGACAACCTCGCGCAATTGCCGGCCATCGACGGCATCGCACGCATCGATCTCGTCGGCGCGAACGGCGACGTGGTCGCCACCATCGAGAACCAGCCCGGCAAACAGGGTTCGCTCGCCGTGTACCACTACCTGAAGCAGGCATTCGGCACGCTTGACGCGAAGGCTGCCGAGCATGGCCTGGCCGTGTTCGCCGAGCACACCGCCGATGCGCGCAACCGCCCCGGCGCACACCCGAACGTCGATCGCCTGCTCGCGATCGTCGCCGGCGGCGAAGCGCTGCGCATCGACGTCGTCGCGAAGGGCTGAGCGACGGCCGGGGCAATGATGCCGCGCGTCGATGCGCGGCACGCACATGCATCTCGCCAATGAGCGCGGGTGTATGCAGGATCGCCGTCCCGCCCGCACCGGCCGGGACACCCGTGCCCGCGTTCAACGCGATCGATGACGGCCTCGCCCCCCGTCATTTTCACGATTTGATGTCCTGACTCAAACCCTCCTCCGCGAAAATCGCCGGCCATCTCGACGGCAAATCACGTCGTCCGTCATTCGAAGACGCCGAAGCGCTCGCGACACATCCCACCGCCCGCCAAGCATGTAGGCCCATCGCGGCACCGCATATCGTCCATGCATCGAGCATGCCGGCATGCTCGCGCAAACACGGCGCCGACAACCCGTGCGATCGATGCCCGGTCGTTCGCAATGCACGCATCGCGAAACGCCCTCACATCGCATTAGTACATGTATCAATTGCTGCCGACCGCATTTAATACACGTCCCATTTAAATCGCATCCCAGGTTACCCAAAATTGCCATGGGTTGAGTCGAATCCAACGCATCGCCCTCCCCGGCACGGACCCGTCCGTATCAAGAATCCGGCCAATGCGATGCACGCGATCGACCTCTAAGGCAGGCAGCGTCCCTTCCCCTCGTCAACCACTCCCGTGAAACGGAAGCAACGGCACCGCCCGGATTTATCCCGGCGCGGTACGGCTCGTTGCGTCCTGCGCGAGGCGACGGACGCCGCATCGAATACATCGGTAGCGAAGGTATATGCACACGGCACTCGAACAGCAACGCGCCGCCGCTCCGTCGGCGATCCATGGCTTCCTCACGCGCATCGTCGACATCACGCTGATCGCGCTCGGCGCCGCGGCGGCAGCCTGGTTTTCTCCCGGCGACGGCATCGATCCGTCCGACAACGTGGCGATCGTCGCGAGCACGGCGGTATTCGCGATGATCCTGTTCCCGGCGTTCGGCGTGGCGCGCATACCGCGCGATCGCGCGACCCATCGCATCGTATTCCTTACCGTCGTGGCATGGCTGCTCGCGCTCGCCGGCTCGGCAATCGTCATGTTCGCGATGCGCGGCGCGTTGCCGGTGCCGCCGAGCGGATTCCTGCTCTGGGCGGCGGCAAGCGGCATCGCACTCGTCGCGTTTCGGCTCGCCGTATGCGCGACAGTCGAACGGATCGTCCACGTGGGCGAACGCACCAGGCCAGTCGCGATCGTCGGCGGCGGTGCACATTGCGTCGCCGTGCTCGAACGGATCGCGCAATCGCCGTCGGCGCGCTATCGCGCGGCAGCCGTGCTCGATCCGGACCGCTCCGCACAACCCGGCGCGAACGGCATCGAAGCCTTTTCCACGCTCGACGCGTTCGCCGCGCACGTGCGGGCGCATGCGATCCCGGAAGTCTGGATCGCGCTGCCGATCACTGAAACCAGCGCCATCGTTCGCGTGCTCGATACATTCCGGCACGACCTCGTCGACGTCCGCCTCGTACCCGACGTCAGCCAGCTCGCGATGTTCGACGGCGCGATGGTCGACCTGGTCGGTGCACCGGCGATCAACCTTGTCGCCTCTCCGCTGTCGCCCCGCGCGCTGCTTCAGAAAGCGATTTTCGATCGGTTGTTCGCGGCGGCGGTGCTGGTCGGCACGGCGCCGCTGCTGCTCGCGATCGCGCTGGCCGTCCGGCTGTCTTCGCCCGGCCCCGTGCTGTTCCGCCAGCTGCGCAAGGGCGCGAACGGCAAGGCGTTCGCGATCTACAAGTTCCGCACGATGCACATGCATGTCGACACGGACGGCGGCGTGCGGCAAGCGACGCCCAACGATCCACGCGTGACCCGCATCGGCGCGTTCCTGCGCCGCACGAGCCTCGACGAAATGCCGCAGTTCATCAACGTGCTGCGCGGCGAGATGTCCGTCGTCGGCCCGCGTCCGCACGCGCTCGAACACGACGACCTGTATCACACGCGGCGTCAGCACGCCGAGCACGAGCTTGACGATTTCCAGCGAATTCCACGGATTGTTGAATGGCTGCATGAATGGCTCGACAAGAAAGACGCACCGCCCGGCGGATCGCATCGCGCACGGCGCGCGTGTTCGTCGATTGCCTCGCGGTTGACCGTTAGTTGCTTGCGCATCGAAGCCGCACCGTGATGCAGCCGGTGCGCGGCGATGCGGCTCGTCCCGCCAGTGTATCGGCCGAATGTCACCGACCGGTGACGATTTGCCGAATCGTCGTCATGCAACCGCCCGCGTTACGTCGGCAGCGCCGACGTGAGCTTGACCTTCTGCATCGGAATGTCGGTCTTGACGCTCAGCACGCCCGGGATGCGCGTCAGGTATTCCATCTGGAAGCGCCGGTAGTCGTCGATGTCGGCGGCCACCACGCGCAGCAGGAAATCGCAGTCGCCGGCCATCAGGTGGCATTCGACCACTTCCGGCATCTGCTGGACAGCCTCGGCGAAGCGGTTCACGGATTCCGCGTCCTGCCCTTTCAGCCACACGCGAGTGAAGATCGTCAGCCCCTTGCCGACCTTCGCCGGGTTCAGCACGGCCACGTATTTCTCGATCACGCCCGCTTCCTCGAGCAGCCGCACGCGCCGCAGGCACGGCGACGGCGACAGCCCGACCTCGTGCGCGAGTTCCACGTTCTGCATGCGGCCGTCACGCTGCAGCGCGCTCAGGATCCGCCGGTCGATAGCATCCAGCTTCATTGGCATCAAATTCCAAAAAAATCGCAAATCACTCGTTCAATGCCAAATTCTCAGGAATATTGGTCCGCAACGCAACCCGATTCGAGTCAAAAAAGCAGACAATCCTACTCCCCCGAAGGAGGAGTAATGAGCAGTAGCGTTTCAACGTCGTCCGGGCTTCGCGACAAGCCCGCCTATGTCGCCGAGATGGGCCGCGGATTGCGCGCGGCGCTGCCCGTCATGCTGGGTTTCGTGCCGTTCGCGCTGGTGCTCGGCGCACAGGCCGCGCAAAAAGGGCTGAGCCTGCTCGAGGTCCCGATGATGACGGGCCTGAACTTCGGCGGCGGCTCCGAATTCGCGGCGATCCATCTGTGGACGTCGCCACCGCATATCGCGCTGATCGTCGCGATGTCGTTCCTCGTGAATTCGCGGCACATCCTGATGGGTGCCGCGTTCGCGCCATACATCCGGCGCCTGCCGCGCCGCCGCGCGTTCGCGGCGCTGTTCTTCATGTGCGACGAAAGCTGGGCGATGTCGCTCGCCGACGCGCGCTCGCGCTCGGCCTCGCACATCAGTGTCCCCTATTACGCGGGCATCTGTTCCGGGCTGTACCTGACGTGGATCTCGATGACGACGCTCGGCGCGGCGGTCGGCCCGACGATCGGCAACGTCGAGCAGTACGGCTTCGACATGGCATTTACGGCCGTGTTTCTGGTGCTGCTGCGCGGAATGTGGAAGGGCATGCGAGCGGGCCGCCCGTGGTTCGTGAGCCTTGTCGTCGCAGCCGGCACGCACCTGGCCGTGCCCGGCGCGTGGTACGTCGCGGCCGGGGCGTGCGCGGGGCTGATCGCCGCGCTGCTGTGGGAGCCGCGCGATGCTGCCTGATTTCGCGACGGTCGCGACCATCGTGCTGATGGCGTCGACCACCTACCTGTCGCGCGTGCTCGGCTACGTGCTGCTGCGCAACCGCACGCTGAGCCCGCGAATGGCATCGGTGATGGAAAACGTGCCGGGTTGCGTGCTGATCTCGGTAATCGCGCCGGCCTTCGTGTCGACGCGCCCGGCCGACCTGCTCGCGCTCGCCGTCACGCTGATCGCGGCGACCCGCCTGTCGATCCTGCCGACCGTGATCGTCGGCGTCGTGTCGGCCGGCCTGCTGCGGCATCTGCTCGGGTAATCGGATCACGCGGGCGGCACATCGAACCGGAAGACGGGCGCGCGATGCGCCCGTTTTCGCATCCGCGTGCGGGGTGCGGTGCGCTGAGGTGCGGCATGACACGACACAACATGCGCCGCAACGGGATGCTAGCCTTGCGGGTGTACCCGCGATGCCTTTCCCCTCTCATTGCCTACCTGCGAGGATCGTCCCGATGCAAGAAACCCGCCCGCTGTTCGACCGCGTCCTGCTCACCAACGACGACGGATTCGACGCCCCCGGCCTTGAAGTGCTCGAACAGGTCGCCACGCAACTGGCGCGCGAAGTCTGGATCGTCGCGCCGGCGGAGGACCAGAGCGGCACGTCGCATTCGCTGAGCCTGCACGAACCGCTGCGCGTGCATCGCAAGGGCGAGCGCCGTTTTGCAGTGCGCGGCACGCCGGGCGATTGCGTCGCGATCGCGGTCAGCCACCTGATGAAGGACGCGCGGCCCGACTTCGTGCTGTCCGGCGTCAATCGCGGCGCGAACCTCGGCACCGAAACGGTGTTCTCCGGCACGGTCGGCGCCGCGATGACGAGCATGCTGGTCGGCGTACCGGCGATCGCGCTGAGCCAGGCGTTCGTCGATCGCAACGCGGTGCCGTGGCATACGGCGCTCACGCACGCACCGGACGTGATTCGCCGGCTCGTCGCGGCCGGCTGGGACAGCGACGCCTGCCTCAACGTGAATTTCCCGGCGCGGCCGGCCGACGACGTGCGCGGCCTGAAGGTGACGAACCAGGGCGCCGGCACGCTGCAAGGCGTCGACATCGTGTCGGGGCGCGATCCGCGCGACATCGAATACCACTGGCTGAAACTGGCGCGCGCACCGCGCGACGACGATGCGGATTCGGAAACGGCCGCGCTCGGCGAAGGCTATATCGCGGTCACGCCGCTGAAGTTCGAACGCACGCACGATCAGGCGCTCGCGCGGCTGCGGTCGAACCTCGGCTGACCTGGAGAGCCTTTACCGGTCACGTCAGGTTCATTCCCCCGTCGAGCATCACGATCTCGCCCGTCACATAATCGGACGCGACGAGCATCGCAACCATCTGCGCGACGTCGTCCGGCGTCGCCGCACGGCGCATCGGCGCGCGCTCGCGCCAGAGCTGCTGCGCGTCGGTCCAGTCCGCGGTCAGCGGCGTATCGACGAGCCCCGGCGCCACCGCATTGACGCGAATCGCCGGCGCGAGCGTACGCGCCAGCAAGCGAGTCGTGTGATTCAGCGCGGCCTTCGCCGCCGCATAGGGAATCGACGCCCCCTTCGGCCGCACGCCGGCGTGCGAGCTGACGTTGACGACGCACCCGGCACGCCCGCCCGACGCCGCCTCGAGCAGCGCGGGCTGCGCTTCGGCGACGAGCCGAAACGGCGCGATCACGTTGATCTCGTGCATCTCGCGCCACACGTCGGGCGTCGCGGCGGCGAGATCGTCGTGCGGAATCACGCGGCTGACGCCCGCATTGTTGACCAGCACGTCGAGGCGGCCATGCACCGCCAGCGCGTCGCGAATCAACCGCACGCGCTCCGCATCGTCGGCGAGATCGGCCTGCACGTAGGTCGCGCCGAGTTCGCGCGCCATCGCACGACCGGTGTCGGCGGAACTGCGCGAATGGAGGATCACCGCGTAGCCGTCCGCCGCCAGGCGTCGCGCGATGGCCGCGCCGATTCCCGACGTCGATCCGGTGACGAGCGCGACAGGCCGATGCACGCGCGACGCGCGCGGCTCGGCGACGGTTTCGGTTTCAGGTTCCGTTTCGGAAATCGGGGCGTTGATCGGCGGATGCGGCGCGTCCATGGCGTGGAATCCTGTCAGTGGCGTTCCCGCATCATAAGCATGACGACGGCCGATGCGGATGCGTGCCGTCTACGGCCGTTTCGGCAGGTCGACGAAATCCTCGAGCTCGCCGGCGATATAAAGCCGCTTGCCGATTCTCGGGTATTCGCAGACGTCGTGTTCGAGGCGCTGGCCGAGGATGAACAGTTCCAGCGGCACCTCGCCGGTGTTCTGCAACGTGTGTGCGTCGCCGCCGCGCGGAAAACCGAGGAAATCGCCCGGCCCGATTTCGCACGTGCGTTCGCCGATCGTGACCGAGCCGGTGCCGGACAGCACGTACACGCATTCTTCCTCGTACAGGTGGCGGTGATACTCGGCCGATTCGTGCCCGGGCATCAGGGTGAGCAGGTGCGCGCCGATCTGCGTGAGGCCGGTCAGGTCGCTGAGCTGTCGTTTGAGGCGAACGGCATTGGGATTGAGCGAATGCACCGCGCGCGTCGGTTCCATCTTCGCGATGTCGGCGGCTTTCAGCAGCTCCCGGGGAGGTGTCGTGGACATGGGGATCTCGTCGGCGTGAATGCTGCGGTTGAGCGCGCCGCCCGGGCCGGCACGGCGCGCATGCCGCGTTATTGTCCGACATTTTCACGCAGACGAGCTGCACATCTCCAGATACGGATAGCCGGCGGCGGCGGCACGCGCGCGACGCATTCGCCGCCGCCGCTCAACCCACATGCACGCCGCGCAGCGTCGTCAGCAACGCGACGAGACGGTCGACGTGCTCGTCCTCCGTGCGCCACGACGACACGCTGATCCGGAACGCCGGCCGCCCCTGCCATACGGTCTGCCCGAACCATACGTCGCCCGAATCCTGCGCGGCCTGAAGGATCGCGATCGTCTCGTCGTCGGTGCCGGCGCGCACGAGCACCTGGTTCAGCACGACACGGTTCAGCACGTCGTAGCCGGCCGCGCGCAGGCCGTCCGCGACGCGCTGGGCCTGTGCGCAATGCCGCTCGACCATCGTCGCCACGCCGGCGCGGCCGAGCGCACGCAGCGCGGCCCACACCGGAATGCCGCGCGCACGCCGCGAGAATTCGAGGTTCAGGTTCTTCTGCGCATCCTGCGCGCCGCTCAGGTAGACGGCATCGCTGTTCATCGCGGTCGCGAGCGCGGCCGCGTCGCGGCAGATCACCATCGCGCCGTCGTACGGCGTGTTGAGCCACTTGTGGCCGTCGGTGGTCCAGCTGTCCGCGCCGTCGATGCCGTCGGTCAGCGCGCGCTTCGACGACGCGCGCGCCCACAGCCCGAACGCGCCGTCCACGTGCACCCACGCGCCGGCGGCCTTCGCGCGCGGAATCAGCGCCGCGAACGGATCGAATTCGCCGGTGTTCACTTCGCCGGCCTGCACGCAGAGGATCGTCATGTCGTCGAGCGGCGGCAATTGCGCGGGGTCGATGCGGCCGTGCGCGTCGACCGGCGCGACGATCAGGCGCTTCATCCCGAAGCCGAGCACGCGCAGCGCCTTCTTCACCGTGATATGCGCGAGCTCCGAGAGCACGACCTTCACCTCGGGTGCACCGATCAGGCCGTCCGCGTCGACGTCCCAGCCCTTGCGCGCGAGCAGCGCACGCCGCGCGGCCACCAGCGCGACCAGCGTGCAGGCCGTCGCGCTCGTGCCGAAGCCGACCGCGCTGCCTTCCGGCAGCCCGAGCACGTCGACGACCCAGCGCGCGGCCTGCCGCTCGATCGTCGCGGCCACCGGCGAATTCGCGAACGACGACGCGCACTGGTCCCACGCGAGCATCAGCCGCTCGGCGGCCGCCGCGGCCGGCAGCGTCGCGCCGATCACGAAGCCGAAGTAGTTCGGGCCGTTCGATGCGACGGTCGCGGGCGTGCCCTTGTCGTCGAGCAGGCGCAGCATGTCGTCGGCCGGGCGGCCCGCATCGGGCAGCGGCTCGTCGAAGGCCGCAAGACCCGCGAGCGCCGCGGCGTCGGGATAGGCGCGCCGTTCGTCGGTCGCGGCGAGATACGCTTGCGCGCGCCGGTCGGCATCGGCCAGCAGGGCGAGTTCATCCATGTCGATTGCCTCTGTGAAGATCAGAGTTGCAGGAGGTCGCGGCCCAACCGATGCAGCGCATCGTCGATCCGCTTGTAGTACGTGAACTTGCCGACGCGCGTCGCCCGCACGAGCCCGGCATCCGCGAGGATCCGCATGTGGCGCGTGGTCGTCGCCGGCGCGATGCCGAGCTTCTCGGTGATGTACGTGCAGCACACGCCGAGCTCGTCGAAGTCGCCGTGCGGCTGCGGCGGGAAATGCTTGCGCGGCTGCTTGAGCCAGCGCATCACGGCCAGACGGCTTTCATTGGCCAGTGCGCTGATGCGGGTGACGTCGTCCATGGTTCCGGTCTCGTTTGACGTTTTGAATATTAGCTAAATGACGAAACGTGGACAACCCGCTTCGCGGGCGATCTTGCGTTCGCTGTCGCGGGGGAAGCGGCCCCGTTCCGCTACTACGCCGTATTTGGCGTCATCGCGTCGGACGCTGACGCGCAACCGCGTCCGCCGCGGCGCGATCCGGTTGCGCTCACCCCGCCGCCAACGCCTGCGCCAGTCGTTCGATCAGCGCCCGCACGCGCCGCGGCTGCACCGCACCGCCCGGATAGACGATCTGCAGGTCGACTTCGCCCGGCGAGAATTCGCGAAGGATCTCGACCAGCGCGCCGGACGCCAGATCCTGCTCGACGTCGAGCAGCGACTTCAGCGCAATCCCGTGCCCCGCGACGCACCACGCGCGCACGAGCGCGCCGTCGTTGGCGACGCGCCGGCCACGCACCGTCACGCGCTTCGGTTCGTCGTCGATACGGAACGGCCACTCGGCATACAGCTCCTGGCCGAAGCGCATCACGATGCAGTCGTGCGCGGCAAGCTCGGCCGGATGCCGCGGCGTGCCGTGCGCGGCGAGATACGCAGGCGCGGCGCACACCACGCGGCGCGAGCGGCCGAGCGAGCGGCTGCGCAGCGCGCTGTCCGCGAGCTGGCCGCGACGGATCGCGAAGTCGAGCCCCTGCCCGACGAGATCGACGTAGCCGTCGCCGAGATGCAGGTCGACCGTGACGCCCGGGTGCTCGGCCAGGAACGCGTCGACCACCGGCACGACGCGCGCCTGCCCGAGATCGGCCGGCGCGCTCAGCCGCACGGGCCCCGACAGCGTCTGCGCGCCGAGCCGCACGCGGCTTTCGAGTTCGTCGGCCTCGGCGAGCAGGCGCCGCGCGCCCGCGACCAGCGTGCGGCCCTCGTCGGTCAGGCTGATCGCGCGGGTCGTGCGCGTGAGCAGCGCCGCGCCGTAGTGGCGCTCGAGCGCCGTCAGCCGCTCGGAAACCGTGGCAGGCGACAGGCCGACCTCGCGGCCGGCCGCGGCCAGCCCGCCCTTCTCCACGATGCGCAGGAACAGCGCGAGGTTGTCGAGCAGCATTCTTCGCTTCCTCCGAAGGATATTTTCGAAGTCTGCCCAATTATCCGGATGAACCGCAAGCGCTAGAGTGAACGCTCACCTTGCCGACGCCCGCTCGCGCCGGCCTCGACGACGAAAGGACACCCGCCATGGAATACCGCACGCTCGGCCGCTCCGGCCTCAAGGTTCCCGCGCTGAGCTTCGGCGCAGGCACGTTCGGCGGCACCGGCCCGTTGTTCGGCGCCTGGGGCAACACGGACGTCGACGAAGCGCGCCGCCTGGTCGACATCTGCCTCGAAGCCGGTGTCAACCTGTTCGACACCGCCGACGTGTACTCGGACGGCGCATCCGAGCGCGTGCTCGGCGCCGCGATCCACGGCCGGCGCGACCAGGTGCTGATCTCGACCAAGACGGGCCTGCCGACCGGCGATGGCCCGAACGACGCCGGCACGTCGCGCTCACGGCTGATCCGCGCGGTCGACGACGCGCTGCGCCGCCTCGATACCGACTACATCGATCTGCTGCAGCTCCATGCGTTCGACGCGGCCACGCCGGTCGAGGAAGTGATGTCGACGCTGGACGACCTGGTGCGCGCGGGCAAGCTGCGCTACATCGGCGTGTCGAATTTCGCGGGCTGGCAGATCATGAAATCGCTCGCGCTAGCCGACCGGCACGGCTGGTCGCGCTACGTCGCGAACCAGGTCTACTACTCGCTCGTCGGCCGCGACTACGAGTGGGACCTGATGCCGCTCGGCGCGGACCAGGGCCTCGGCGCGCTGGTGTGGAGCCCGCTCGGCTGGGGCCGGCTCACCGGCAAGATCCGCCGCCACGCGCCGCTGCCCGAACGCAGCCGCCTGCACGATACGGCCGGCTTCGGGCCGCCGGTCGACGACGAACGGCTGTACGACGTGGTCGACGCGCTCGACGCGATCGCCGAGGAAACCGGCAGGACCGTGCCGCAGATCGCGCTGAACTGGCTGCTGCAGCGCCCGACCGTGTCGTCGGTGATCATCGGCGCGCGCAACGAGGAACAGTTGCGCCAGAACCTCGGTGCGCTCGGCTGGTCGCTGACCGATGCGCAAGTCGCGAAGCTCGATGCGGCGAGTGCGATCGAAGCGCCGTATCCGCACTTCCCGTATCGCCGGCAGGACGCGTTCGCGCGGCTCAATCCGCCGATGCGCGGGTAAGCGGAGCAGCGGACCGTCGCGCTCCGATGCAATGATGCAACGACGTGGCGACGTGGCGACGTGGCGACATAGCGACATAGCGACATAGCGGCGTGGCGACATAGCGGCGTAACGGCATAACGGCATAACGGCATAACGGCGTAGCGACGTAGCGGCGTAACGGCATAACGGCGTAGCGACGTAGCGACGACACGGCGCGACGACCGTCACCGCGCGGCCAGCACACAGTCGATCATCTCGCCGATCCGCCGCGCGAGCCCGTCCATCCGCTCGGCCGGCACGCCGCCGTAGCCGAGCACGAGCCCGTTGTAACCCGCCGCGGTGCCCGGCAGGCAGAACGACGACAGCGGCCGCAGGATCAGCCCGTGCGCCTGCGCGACGCGGCTCAGCTCCGTGTCGGCCACCGGCACGTCGAGCCGCGCGGACAGATGCATGCCGCCCGCGCCGCCCGACACCGTCAGCCGCGTATGCAGCCGCCGCGCCAGCGCGTCGTGCAATGCGTCGCGCCGCTCGGCATACACGCGGCGCATGCGCCGCAGATGGCGCGTGAAATGCCCGGCGTCGATGAAATCCGCGAGCGCGCGCTGCTCGACGGCGCGGCCCTGCAGCATCAGTGCGCCCGCCGCGTCGCGCAGCGGCTGCGCAAGCGCGGGCGGCACGACCATGAAGCCGAGCCGCAACGCCGGAAACATCACCTTGCTGAAGGTACCGAGGTAGATCACCGGCGCGTCGTCGGCGAGCCCCTGCACGGCCGCGTGCGGCGTGCCGTGGTGGCGGAACTCGCTGTCGTAGTCGTCCTCGACGATCCATGCGCCGGCCGCGCGCGCCTGCGCGACGAGCGCGAGCCGCCGTTCGAGGCTCATCACCGCGCCGAGCGGATATTGGTGCGACGGCGTGATGTAGACGAGCTTCGGCGGACGATCGCGCCAGTCGTCCGGATGCGGCGCGAGCCCCTGCGCATCGACACCGATCGGCTCGACGCGCAGGTCGGCCGCGAGAAACGCGTTGCGCGCGCCGTGGTAGCCGGGATTCTCGATCCATGCGACATCGCCCGCGTCGGCCAGCGCGCGGGCGCACAGGTCGAGCGCGCCCTGCGTGCCGTCGGTGACGATCACCTGCGCGGCGTCGCAGCGCACACCGCGCGACGCGCGCAGATAGCCGGCGATCGCGTCGCGCAGCACCGCGTCGCCTTCCGCGGACTGATAGCCGAGCTGCGCCGGCCCCGCCGAGCGCCATGCGCGCTCGACGCAGCGCCGCCACTGCGCGAGCGGGAAGGCGTCGACGGCCGGCACGCCCGGCATGAACGGCAGCGATTCGTCGAGGCCGCTCGTCGCGCGCTCGGCCTGCGCGACGCGCCGCGACAGCGCCGCCGTAGCGCCGGCGGACGCCGCGGCGGCGACCTGCGACCCGCGCAACCCCATCCGGGCGACCACCGTGCCCTGCCGCGTGCCGGTCACGAACCCTTCCGATGCGAGCCGCTCGTACGCGTACAGCACCGAATTGCGTGCGATGCCGAGCTCGTCGGCCAGCGTGCGCGATGCGGCAAGCCGCGTGCCCTCGGCGATCCGGCCGCTCAGGATCGCGTCGCGCAGGCACGCGTACAGCCGCTGCTGCTGCGACATCCGCGTGGCCGCGTGCGGCCCCGCTTCGCGCTCGAAGGTCGACAGCAGCAACGCGTAATCCATCGTGGCTCCAGAATGTGTGAATGTCATGGGTCTACACATGGTGCCACGAACTTTCTATCGTAGAGGTCTGCGCGCGTTTCCGGCCGTGCCGGCAACGCTTCATTCCATCCATCCTCGAAAGGTTCGCGACCATGAACGCTACCGACACCGGCCTGACCGTACGCCCAGTCCGCGAAGACGATTTCGACGACTGGCTGCCGCTATGGGACGGCTACAACCGCTTCTACGGCCGCTTCGGCGATACCGCGCTGCCGCGCGAGATCACGCAGCTCACGTGGTCGCGCTTCTTCGACGGCTACGAGCCCGTGCATGCGCGTGTCGCGGAACGCGACGGCCGGCTCGTCGGGCTCGTGCATTTCCTGTATCACCGCAGCACGACGCTGGCCGGGCCGACCTGCTATCTGCAGGATCTCTTCACGCTCGAGCGCGAACGCGGCAAGGGCGTGGGCCGCGCATTGATCGAAGCCGTGTACGACGCCGCGCAGGCGCAGCGCGCCGAACGCGTGTACTGGCAGACGCACGAGACGAATCGCACGGCGATGCGGCTCTACGACACCGTCGCGGAAAAAACCGGATTCGTGATCTACAGGAAGGTCTTGCCGCGCTGATCATGCGGCGTGCCGCAGGCCGCACGCCGCGCGGCCGCGACGGTTTCAATCCAGCGGCCGCGCCTTGATCCACAGGAACAGCGGCACGCGCGACCACTGCTTCAGCGTGTCCGTGTCGGCGCGATCGGGCAGCGGCTCGCGCAGCGACACGATCGCGAAGCCGGCCGCCTCCAGCACATCCATGTAGGCCTGGAGCGGCAGCGACCAGCCCGCGAAGTGCATCGACAGCCCGTCGCGCGTTTCCACGCCCTCGAAATGCTCGCTGCCGAAATACGTGCCTTCGAGCACGAACGGCGCGTCGGGCTGCGGCCCCGCGAAACGGCCGCGATCGCGGAACGGATGCACGAGCGACACGAACAGCAGCCCGCCCGGCTTCAGCACGCGACGTGCCTCGCGCAACGCGGCCGCCATGTCGTCGAGGTCCATCAGCACGTTGTATGCCATCACGATGTCGAAGCTGGCCGGATCGAACGGCAGCGAGGCGGCATCGGCGAGCGCGTAGCGGTGCGCCGATGCCGCGCGACGCGCGGCGTCGAGCATCGCGGGCACCGCGTCGCTCGCGGTCACGTCGTAGCCGAGCGCCTTCAGTTCGCGGCTCACGCGTCCCTCGCCGCAGCCGATCTCCAGTGCGCGACCGGTACCGCGGCCGAGGTAGGCCGCCAGCCCGTCACGATACTTCCAGAACGCATCGTGGCCCGGCCTGCCGGCCCAGTCGATCCATTGGTCGGCGACGTGCGTCCAGTGTTCCGTGATGGCTTTGCTGTCGGTCATGTTGGCTCCCGATCGGTGTTCGTCGTGCTGGTTCAGGATGCGCATGGTAAGCCGAAGCGGCGGTGCGCGTGAGCGCGTCGCGCGGCACGAGGCCGCCGCGGCCGGTTTCCGTTTCCGGCGGCGGCGTTCTACAGTTGTTACGACGGACGACATGCGCCGCCGGACATCGTTCGCGTTCGGCGCGCGTGCCGATACACCCCCGATTCCGAGGAACGTCCATGCCGAGTATCGTCGCCGGCCCCGCCGGTCTGCCGCCGAGCCCCGTCGCCGCCGAAACGCGGATGGTGCACGACGTCGCCACGCTGCAGCCGTCGGACTATCGTTCGGCCGACGCGGCATCGTGGGTCATCGCCACCCTCACGCCGGCCCCGGACAGCGGCGAAAACGTGACCGGCAATACCTACTTCGATACCGCGAAACGGCAAACCGTCGCAGTGCCCGACGCGCGTCGGCGTTACGCGAACCGCGGCACCTGGCAGGTCGTCGCGAGTTCCAGCCCGTCGGTGCCCGCCACCGGCCGCTACGACTGGCTCACGCTCGCATGGCTGCCGATCAACGGGCGGCCGCTGCCGCAAACGCCCGAGCATCTGTATTCGCCGTTCATTCGCGGCGGCACGATCGTCTATCGGTGGAATCCGGCCGCGCAAGGCGGCGAGCAGTTCGGCAACGTGCGGATGATCTTTCCGGCGTGGCAACAGCAGGTCGCGGACGTGCTGCGCGCCGCGCCCGGCGACGTCGCGCAAGCGGCGGCCGCGCCCGCATCGGCGCTCGATCGCGTGCAGCAGGACGGCAATCCGATGGCCGCCGTGCTCGACTTCGCCGCCGCGCTGCATGAGGAACCGGCCGACCGGATCGCTGCGCGCCTGCCGGCATTGCTGCGCGCGAGCGACCTGCACGAAGTGTCGGCGATCGTGTTTCAGTGCATCGCCGCATCGCGAGAAGCGGACCGGCCGCGCTTCGTCGAGGCGATCAACGGGTCCGTCACCTCGATCGACGACGGCGCGCGCCTGCTCGCCATCGCCTACGGCGCCTTCGCGGCCGGCAGGGCGAAGCCGCGTCCGTTCAGTGATGCCGAACAGGCTGCGCGCATCAACGATGTGTTCACGGCCTTGAAGCAGCGGACGTCGGCACTCGGCGTGTCGGCCGGACAGGGTTCGCCGTGGTACGAATTCTTTACCGCGTACCGGCTTGGCGGTGCGCCTTCCGGCTCGAGCGGAAGCAGGCAGTAATTACCTGGCCTGCGCGAACGTCGGCGGCCTGATGCGTCGCAAGACTTCGACGAAAACGACGTCGTCCTGAATGCCGGCGCCCGGCATGCGATTCGCACGCGTCGGGCGGTGCATGGCGCGCGGTCGCCAAGGGAACCCGTGTGCGTCCCGTAGGGTCGAAACGTCACATGACCGTCGACGGCATCGCGTTCGCCGGTCGATCCACGATCCCCGCACCCTCTTCTCCCCATGTTGAGCATCGGTCCCTTATCGATCCGCGTCGTCGCGGTAGCCGCCGCCGCGCTGCTGGCGTGGCTCGTTGCCCGTTTCATCCAGCGCCGCCCACCCGACGGACATCACAAGAGCGCGTCGAGCCTGATCCTCGACGTGCTGCTGCTCGGGCTGGTCGCCGCGCGTATCGGCTATGTCGCGCAATGGTGGCGCGACTACGCGACGACGCCGCGATCCATCGTCGCGCTCGGTGACGGCGGCTTCGACTGGCGCATCGGCGTCGCCGCCGCGCTCGCGTTCGCCGTCTGGCGGCTGCGTCGCCTGCCCGCGCTGCGCAAACCCGTGGCGGCCGGCATCGTCGCGGGCCTCGCCGCGTGGGGCATCGCGCAAGGCACGCTGGCGACACTGCAGCGCACCGCGCCGCCGTTCGCCTCGCTGCAGCTCGAAGCGCTCGATGCGACGCCCGTCCTGCCGCAACGCTTTGCAGGCAAGCCGGTCGTGGTGAACCTGTGGGCGACGTGGTGCGCGCCGTGCCGGCGCGAGATGCCGCTCCTCGAACAGGCGCAACGCGATCATCCGGGCATTACGGTGCTGATGCTCAACCAGGGGGAAAACGCGCAGGCCGTGCGCGCGTTCCTCGAACAGCAGGGGTTGCGCTTCGACAACGTGCTGCTCGATCCGTCGTTGCATGCGATGCATGCGTACGGATCGCGCGGGCTGCCCACGACGCTGTTCTTCGATGCGAAAGGCGAACTCGTCGAATCGCACATGGGCGAGCTCACCGCCGCGCGATTGAAGGATGCGGTAGCGCAGCGTTTCGGTCAGTGATGCCTTCGGCAGCCTGCTCGACGCCACGATCGATCGTCGATGGCAGCGCGCGTTCCCGCAGCCGCGACCGATTCGACCGCCGACACGCCGGCACTTCGAATACCATCGGCGACGCTCACGGCCTCGACAACACCATCACCCGCCCCGACACGCGCTGAAGCTTCAGCCACCCCGTGTCGGCGGTAAACCTGAGCTGCTGCAACGGGAAATCGAATCCCGCCTTCTGCGCGGCGCTGACCACCGCACCGGCGATCCAGCGAATCAGTTCCTTTCCTTCGTCGGTCGTCTGGTGACCGTTCTGGACACCGTAGAAATAGCGGTTCCCTGCGTTGACTTCGTTCTGCAGCTGCATCCAGTGCCCCGGGAGGCCGGGCAGGGTCCTGAACAGGTCGGCCACGCGCTGCGTCGTCAGGCCGCGCGCCCACAACGCGCCGTTCACGGCGGGCCGCGCCAGGTTGTGACGGTCTGCGTCCTGTGCCTGTCCCTTGATCTCGCCTTTCAGACTATCGGGTTTCGTCATCGCACTGTCCTCGTGAGGGCCCGGTAACGGGCCGATTGAATGAATAATGCCGCCGAATAGCGAGCGCACGCGTGTCTTGCACGATACCGCTAATCTCAAAATTGATCGCCTGTCAGGTATATCAGGCCGGCGTCCGGTAATATCGCGCGCAAAAATCATCCTCGTCCGATAGGCGTCGCGACAGCAGGCCGATATGCTTTGTCGGGTGCGGTGCCGGTGAAATGCCCTGTTCAAGTTCGGAGTGAGCCGGTCATCGAGCTTCATCGGCGCCGCACCCCGCTTCGTTGCGATCCGGCTTCGGCGCAGGCGCTCGATGGTGGCCGGTGGGCGCGGCCACGACAGGGAAAGACGATGTTGAAACAACACGCTGCCATATGCGAACGCCGAGCGTCTGCGCCGAAGCCGGATCCCTCCCGCCGTTCCCTTCATTCCCGCCTGCACACCCCGCCATTATTCAAAAAAGCGTGACACGCATCGATATAATTTCCGAGATATATCGAACGGCACTCCATTGAATTTTCATCATTAAATCGGACTGTTTCGGTTTCCGATTTTCTGAACAATCCCCATTCCCGGTCGAATATTTTTTCATTTATTTTTCGCCATGCTGACTGAACCGTGTTTGAAACTGCAAGCGTTAGCGAGACACGGTGAAGTGCCTTATCCATCGACTTCCAGGAGGAAAGCATGGCCGACTCTCAAACGTCCTCGAATCGCGCCGGCGAGTTTTCGATTCCGCCGAACACCGACTTCCGCGCGATTTTCTTCGCGAATGCTGCCGAGCAGCAGCACATCAAGCTCTTCATCGGCGACAGCAAGGAACCGGCCGCTTATCACAAGCTGACCACGCGCGACGGCCCGCGCGAGGCCACGCTGAATTCGGGCAACGGCAAGCTGCGCTTCGAAGTGACGGTAAACGGCAAGACGTCGGCCACCGATGCGCGCCTCGCGCCGATCAGCGGCAAGAAATCGGACGGTTCGCCGTTCACCGTCAACTTCGGGATCGTCGTGTCGGAAGACGGTCACGACAGCGACTACAACGACGGCATCGTCGTGCTGCAGTGGCCGATCGGCTGACCTGACGCACGAGCGGCGGCCGCGCCGTGCCGGCCCGCCGTCGTCTGGCCGGCCAGCGGTTCGCGCTCATCAAGCGGGCCTCACGCAGCCCCCCAATCCAAAACAGCGTTATCACAGGAGACTTCCATGCCGCTTCTTTCGGCTTCGATCAACGGCGCACCCGTCGTCACGTCCGAGACGTACGTCGACATCCCCGGTCTGCATATCGACATCGCCAACGCAGAGATTCGCGACGGGAAACTGCAGGTCATCCTCAACGTGCCGACGCCGTACGCGACCGGCAACAATTTCCCCGGCATCTATTTCGCGATCGCGACCGACCAAGGCGTCGTCGCGGACGGCTGCTTCACCTATTCGTCGAAGGTGCCCGAAAGCACCGGGCGCATGCCGTTCACGCTCGTCGCGACGATCGACGTCGGCAGCGGCGTCACGTTCGTGAAAGGGCAGTGGAAAAGCGTGCGCGGCAGCGCGATGCATATCGATTCGTACGCAAGCATTTCCGCGATCGGTGACACGGCTGCGCAATCGTCGTCGCAAGGCGGCGGGAATCAGGGCACCGAAACCGGCGGCGGTGCCGGCAACATCGGCGGCGGTGGCGAACGCGACGGCACGTTCAACCTGCCGCCGAACATCAAGTTCGGCGTGACCGCACTCACCAACGCAGCGAACGACCAGACGATCGACATCTACATCGACGACAACCCGAAACCGGCCGCCACGTTCAAGGGCGCGGGCGTGCAGGACCAGAACCTCGGCACGAAAGTGCTCGACTCCGGCAAGGGGCGCGTACGCGTGATCGTGACGGCGAACGGCAAGCCGTCGCGCATCGGCTCGCGGCAAATCGATCTCTTCAAGAAGTCGTACTTCGGAATCGTCGGCTCGGAAGACGGCACCGACGACGACTACAACGACGGCATCGTGTTCCTGAACTGGCCGCTGGGCTGAACCCGGCGATGCGCGGCGCGGCAAGGCGTGCGCGCCGCCGTCGAAGCCGCAATGGCGACGGGGCCAACCGCCCCGGCCACCCGTTGTGAAGCGATTCATTCGAGCAGTCATTTGCAGTCCCACGCCGCGCTCCGCGCGCGACGACGGCGAGATCCGCTCACCGGCCGCGCGATGCGAGACATTCCATCAAGACGAGGAAGACATGTCACAACCGTTTACCCATGACGATCTGTACGCCCTGCTGCAACTTGCCGGCAACGATGCAACCGCCGTGCAATCGAATGGCGACCAGGCCGTGCTCGACCGGATGCGTCAGTTCATGACCGCGCAGCTCGTGGAAAAGCTGCCGCAATACGATGTGTTCGTCGACATCGCGACCATCCCGTACAGCTTCGATGTCGGCAGCTGGCAGAACAAGGTGAAGGCCGATGCGGCCGGGCAGGTGATCGCCTGCACGGTGACGTGGGCCGGCGCACCCGGCGTGCTGCCCGGCGCGGCGGCGAAGTTCGGCGTCGGTGCGGTGGTCAATTACTTCTCGAAGGCGACGCCGCAACCGCAACCCACGCAGCCGGACACCACGACGACCGGCGGCGGCGAACGCGACGGCATCTTCAACCTGCCGCCGAACATTGCATTCGGCGTGACGGCGCTCGTCAATTCGTCCGCGCAGCAGACGATCGAAGTCTTCGTCGACGACAACCCGAAACCGGCCGCAACGTTCCAGGGCGCCGGCACGCAGGACGCGAACCTGAACACGCAGGTCGTGAACTCGGGCAAGGGGAAGGTGCGCGTGGTCGTGACGGCGAACGGCAAGCCGTCGAAGATCGGTTCGCGCCAGGTCGACATCTTCAAGAAGACCTATTTCGGGCTGGTCGGCTCTGAAGACGGTACGGACGGCGACTACAACGACGGCATCGCGATCCTGAACTGGCCGCTGGGTTGACGGGCTGACCGTCAAACGGAAGGCAAGCGCCGGGCGCTGACTGGCCCGGCGCTTGCCTTTATTGCTCCCGATGCCCGCCGGGAGCATCGCACACGGGCATGACAAACACCGGATGGATAGCCTGAAACATGACGTGGTCGCGCCTGCACACGGTACGCCGGGCGAGCACGCGCGACGTCGCGACATCAGCCGTCACGCCGGGCGCCACGCTGCGACATCGCGAGCGGCGACGTCAAGCTGGCCGCGGCCAACTGCGTGCGCGCGGCGTAGGCCACGCGGTTGAACGCGACACGCTGCTCACCCTTCAGTTTCGCTGCCTTCGCCGCCTGCACGAGGCCGATCGGATCGACAAGACGGCCGTGTCGGCGGACCTCGAAGTGCAGATGCGGGCCGGTCGCGGTCCCGGTACTGCCGACCGCGCCCACCCGTTGACCTCGGGCGACCCGCGCACCGGTTCGCAGCGTGGGCTCGAACGCCGACAAGTGCGCGTAGTACGACGCATAGCCACCGTCATGACGGATCACCACATACTTGCCGTAACCGCGCGGCTCGGTGCCGATGAACGTCACGACGCCGCGCTCGGAGGCATGGACGGCGCGCCCTGTCGGCGCGGCGAGATCGACGCCCGAATGCACGTGGCGCGCGCCGGTCACCGGATGCACGCGCGCGCCGAAGCGCGAACTGGTGCGAGTCGACCGAACCGGCATCGCGAACCGGGTGCCGTCGAACGGCATGCCGTCGAGATCGTAATAGGCGCCCGGCACCGCCGCTCCGGGGGCGAACCACACGGCCGCGACGCGCCGGCCGCGAAAGCGGATGTCGAGCGCCGTCACGCGCACGCCGTCCGGCAGTGCCGCATCGTCATCGGATTCGAATGCGACACGGAAGGTGTCGCCGGTCGCGCCGTGCAGCTTCGGGTCGATACGACCGGCCAACATGCGCGTCAGCTGCGCCACGACACCGTCGGGCAATTCGGCGCGCGCCAGCGACGCATGCAGGCTGCCGGTGATCGCACCGGCCCGCGCGCCGCTCTCCCGCTCCGCGAGCACGAACGGTTGCGCGGACGCCAGCTCGACCCGACGCGATGCGAATGCCGAAAGCGTGCCGATCGCGGGAAGATGCGATGCAAAACCATAATCGAAACGCCCTGCGTAACCCCGCTCGATCGCACCCCGTGCCGCATCGCAAAGGACAACGTACGGCGCACAGGCGCCGGCACGCACGACGAACATGCCGGGGTAGGCCTCCGCACGCACACGCACCGCCTGCGCATCCGCCACGATGCGCGGAACCACCGTCGACGCAAGCAAGCCGCCCCAGACGGTGCGGGCGGAATTGAAGAAAGGCACGTCGACAAGGTCGGCCGCTTGCGCCGCCACGGGCGCGGACGGCACGGCACCGGAGGATGCCAGCGCCATCGCGCCCTGTGTGCCGGCAAGCCACGCCGCCGCGATGACGCCGCGCAGCAGCGCGCGGCGAACGGGAAAGCGGATGGCGCCGCGTTGCGCGGATCGACCTTGTTCGCGTGCGAGACGTAAACACAGGTCGAACCGCATCGCGTCGTCACTCGCTATCCATGAAAATTTGAAATGAACCGGGTATCGCGGAGGAAAGAGCGTCGCGATCCGGTAGCCTGGAGGCGAGTGTACTGGCGCGACCAACATCGCCGAATAGGACCAATCCGATTTGTTCAGATGTTGTCTTAGTACATGAACGAAAGACAAAAGTCGCCGTAAAAATGCGCGGGATGCGCCCCGTCGGTCGCGTGACACCCCGCATGGCTGTACAGTCGAAGGTTGCCCGCGCACGCGCGCATGCCCGCCGGGCCACGGCGGGTGCGCCGCCCGTCGCGCCTTCTGTCCTCAACCCGGAATCCCGTCATGTTTCTCGATCATCTTCATCCGGAACGCTGGACGTTCCTGTGGAACGCGTTGTCCACGCTGTCGCTCAGGCTCTGCGCCGCCCTCGCGCTGCTCGTCGCGGGCTGGTGGCTGTCGAAACGCATCGGCAACTGGCTGAGCCGGCTGCTCGCGAACAAGGAGCGCGTCGACGACACGCTGCGGCCGATCCTCTGCGACGTCGCCGTGTGGGGCATCCGCATCGTCGCGATCGTCGGCGCGCTGTCGCAGCTGGGCATCGAAACCGCGAGCATCGTCGCGGTGCTCGGCGCGGCCGGCCTCGCGATCGGGCTCGCACTGCAGGGCACGATGCAGAACATCGCGGCCGGCATCATGCTGTTGCTGCTGCGGCCGTTCAAGGTGGGCGACTACATCGACGGCGGCTCGAGCGTCGCGGGGACGGTGGACGAAGTCGGCCTCTTCATGACGCGGCTGACGAAGCCGGACGGCATCTGCGAATACGTGCCGAACAGCGCGCTGTGGGGCAGCGCGATCCGCAATTACACGCGCAATCCGACGCGCCGTCTCGATCTCGAGGTGGAAGTGTCGGTGCACGACGACATCGATCGCGCGCTCGACGCGCTGCGCGCGCTGGCCGAAGCCGATCCCGACGTGCTGACGGACCCGGCACCGGACGTGATGGTGATGCGCTTCGACGACAGCACGGCGATCGCGAACATGCGCGTGTGGACGCACACCGACAAGTTCTGGGCGATGCGCTGGCGCCTCGCGCGCCAGGTGCGCAAGACGCTCGCCGATGCGGACTGCGCGTTGCCGATCCGCACGCGGGAACTGCACATCGTGCATGACGCCGAACAGCAGCGCCGGGCCGACCCGCGCCGCGTACAGGCGTCGTAAGACGTCGGGGCGCACGAGCGCGCACGGCGCGCTGCTTCGTGCGCCCGGCTCGCGTCACATCCTGACGATATCGAGCAGCGCCTTCCTGCCGCTCTTGTAAGTGAATACCGAGATCGCACCGTGCTTCAGGTCGCCCTGCGGCGTGAAGCTCGTTTCGCCGATCACGCCGCGATAGTCGGTCGCCGGCATTGCGGCGAGCACCTTCGCCGGGTCCGTCGAGTTCGCGCGCTTCATCGCGTCGACGATGATGTACACCGCGTCGTACGAGAACGGTGCATACACCTGCATCGGCTGGCGATAGCGCGCCTCGTAACGCTTCACGAACGCCGCGCCGCCCGGCATCTTCTCGAGCGCGATGCCGGCTTCCGAGCACACGACGTTGTCCGATGCCGGGCCCGCGAGCTTCGGCAGGTCGGTCGAGCACACGCCGTCGCCGGCGAGGATCTTCGCGCGCATGCCGAGCTGGCGCGCCTGCTTCGCGAGCGGACCGCCCGTCGCGTCCATCCCGCCGTACATGATCGCGTCGGGGTTCTCGCCCTTGATCTTCGTGAGGATCGCGCGGAAGTCGATCGCCTTGTCGTTGGTCGCATCGCGCGAGACGATCTTCATCCCGGCCGCTTTCGCCGCCTTTTCGAACTCGGTCGCGAGGCCCTGCCCGTACGCGGTCGAATCGTCGACCACGGCGACCGTCCTGATGCTCAGGTGCTTCGCCGCGTACATCGCGAGCGCGGGCCCTTGCTGCGCATCGGTCGCGACGACGCGATAGGTCGTCTTGAAGCCCTGCTGCGTGTAGGTCGGGTTGGTCGCAGCCTGCGAGATCTGCACGACGCCGCCGTCGCGATAGACGCGCGATGCGGGAATCGACGTACCCGAGTTGTGATGGCCGACGACGCCGACCACCTTGTCGTCGACGAGCCGCTGCGCGACCTGCGTCGCGGTGCGCGGGTCGCCCGCGTCGTCCTGCGCGTCGAGCTGCAGCGTGACCTTCCTGCCGCCGATCGCGAGCCCCTTCGCGTTGATTTCCTCGACCGCGAGCCGCGCGCCGTTCTCGCTGTCCTTGCCGAGGTGCGCAATCGCGCCGGTCAGCGGCGCGACGTGCCCGATGCGCACGATCTCGTCCGCGTGCGCGGACAGCGCGAATAGTGCACACGCCAGCGCGACCGCGCATGCCGTCTTGTTCCGATGCCGATTCCGATTCATGTTCGTCTCCTTCCTTGTCGCTGTTGGTTCGTGATTCGTACCATCGTCGATTGCAGGCAAAGCGATGCGCTCACGCGCGCCCTTCGAAGCCGAGCAGCACGTTCACCGCGTTGATACCGATTTCCTCGACCATGTAGCCGCCTTCCATCACGAACAGCGTCGGCAGGTTCAGGCGCGCGAGCGCGGCGCCGATCCGCAGGTAGTCGGGCGAGCGCAGCTTGAAATGGCTGATCGGATCGTGCTCGAACGTGTCGACGCCGAGCGACACGACGAGCAGGTCGGGCGCGTGCTTCGCGATCGCGGCAGTGGCATGGCCGAGCGCCGCCGAGTAGGTATCCCACTGCGTGCCCTTCGGCAGCGGCAGGTTCAGGTTGAAGCCTTCGCCCGCGCCCGCGCCGCGCTCGTCGGCATGGCCCGAGAAGTACGGATACGACACCGCCGGCTCGCCGTGCAGCGACGCGAACAACACGTCCGAACGCTCGTAGAAGATGTCTTGCGTGCCGTTGCCATGATGGAAGTCGACGTCCAGCACCGCGACGCGCGCCGCACCGCTCGCGATGCCGTGCTGCGCGGCGATCGCCGCGTTGTTCAGGTAGCAGTAGCCGCCCATGTACTCGCGGCCCGCATGGTGGCCGGGCGGACGGCACAGCGCAAACGCCGCGCGCGCGCTGCCGTTCGCCAGCAGGTCGGCGCCGGTGAGCGCCGAGTTCGCGCTCGCGCTCACCGCGTCCCACGTGCCGGCGTTGATCGGCGCACCGGCATCCATCGCGAAGAAGCCGAGCTTGCCGTCGATGAAGTCGGGCAGCGTCGCCGCCGACGGCATCGCGCGCACCGGCCACACGAGCGGCAGCGCCTGGCAGGTGCGGCCGGTCGCGGCCCATTCGTCCCATGCGCCGGCGAGAAAGTCGACATAGCGCGCGCTGTGCGCGCCGGCATAGCTCGAGCGGTCGAACGCGCGCGGCGCGATCACGTCGCCGAGGCCGGCCGCGCGGACCTGCGCGAGCACCGTTTCGGCACGAAGGGGGTTCTCGAACGAATCGGTGATCGCGCCGTCCTTCAGTTCGACGCCGCGGTGCAGATGGTGATCGCTGCTGTAGACCGTGAGCATGGTTGACCGTTGCAGTGAAGGCTGTGAGGGGTGGCAACAGTCTATTGAGGCCAGCCGGCAATAACTTTGCTTTTCAACTCTTCGTTTCGTACAATTTTGAGAAAACCGTCTACGGAGACCCTGAAATGAGCAAAAATCGCGCTTCGGTGGAGCTGGACGGTGTCGATCGCGCGATGCTCCGCCTGCTGCAGGAAGACGGCGCGCTGTCCAACGCGACGCTCGGCGAACGGTTGTCGCTGAGCGTCACGCCGTGCTGGCGGCGGCGCAAGCGGCTAGAAGACGAAGGCGTGATCACCGGCTACCAGGCGAACCTCGACCGCCGCGCGCTCGGCATGAACGTGTTCGCGTTCGTGCAGGTCACGTTCAACATGCGTTCGGACCAGGATTCGGATCACTTCGAGGACGTGATGCGGCGTCACGACGAAGTGACGTCGTGCCACAAGATCACCGGCGCGGCCGACTACATCCTGCAGGTCGTCGCCGCCGATCTCGACACGTATGCGGAATTCGTCGAACGCGTGCTGAGAAAGCAGGCCGGCGTGTCGTCGATCCAGTCGAGCCTCGCGCTGCGCGAGGTCAAGTTCTCGTCGCGCGTGCCGGTGCCGGATGCGTGATCGATCAAGCGCCCGTGCACGGGCATCCGCTGTCGACCTTCATCCCATGGAGCGCTACCGCATGAAACATTGCATTCCTTCCGCGCCGCTTGCCGCCGCGATCGCTCTCGCGTTTGCATTGGGCGCGTGCGCGACGCAACCGCCTGCCCCGCTTCCACCCAATGTCGCCGGGCAGGACCCGCAGGGCACGCAGACCGCCCAGGCTGCCGAAGCCGCCCCGCCGATGGTCGGCGGCGATCGCGACGCGCACGGCTGCATCGGCTCGGCCGGTTATGCCTGGTGCGAAACGACCCGACAATGCGAGCGCCCGTGGGAACTTGCGAAGGCGCATGGCTTCGCGAACTCGGCGCAGGGATACGAGCAGTTCTGCCGGAACGGCGCAGCGAAGTGAAGTAATGCGATGTGACCGGGTCGCGATGCAACGTCGCGCCCCGATGAAGTGCGAGCGCGATGCGCGCCATGCCCGTCGCGCGCGTTTCGCCCCGCTGATCCCGCCGTTTTTCCCGTTCCGCGCACCGTCATTCCGGAAACCCGGACACACAAAAAACCCCACGAAAACAGGGATATTCCGCGCGAGCGACACGGCAATCGAGTTCGGTTATATTACGCGCCCCTTGCCATCCCGCCCCGCGGAACGCATTGCGCGCGGCCGCTTTCGACGCGGTCTGAAACGCCTTCCGGCGAGGCCCGCAGCAAGGGCCTGCGCGCCCGTCGCACGACCGTGAAGCAGCCGATTGCACGCGTACATGAAGCCGATCCGAAGGTGTCCTTCGCAACGGCTTCGCGTGCGCAAATGCAACGGTGAACGCGGTCGGTCCGGAATTCCGGATTCGCGATCCGGATCTCCGGATGCGCGATCCGGTTGCGAATCCGCATCGGCCGGGCGGCATGGCAAACCGATGCATCCAAGTTGAAAAAGGGATCTGCTGTGATCAAAACGTTACGGGTAATACTGTCGGCGCTCGCGCTGTGCGTCGCGACGTCGTCCGCGCATGCCGCCGATACGAAGAAGGTCGACGTCCTGCTGGTGGGCGGCGGCATCATGAGCTCGACGCTCGGCGTGTGGCTGCACGAGCTGCAGCCCGACTGGTCGATGACGATGGTCGAGCGCCTCGACGGCGTCGCACTGGAAAGCTCGAACGGCTGGAACAACGCGGGCACCGGCCACTCGGCGCTCGCCGAGCTGAACTACACGCCGGAGAAGGCGGACGGCAAGATCGACATCTCGAAGGCGATCGAGATCAACGAGTCGTTCCAGATCTCGCGCCAGTTCTGGGCCTGGCAGGTGCGCCAGGGCGTGCTGAAGAACCCGCACTCGTTCATCAACTCGACGCCGCACATGAGCTTCGTGTGGGGCGACGACAACGTCCGCTTCCTGAAGAAGCGCTACGAGGCGCTGCAGGCGAGCCCGCTGTTCCGCGGCATGCAGTATTCGGAAGACTACGACCAGATCAAGCAGTGGGTGCCGCTGATGATGGAAGGCCGCGACCGCAACCAGAAGGTCGCGGCAACGTGGACGCCGATCGGCACCGACGTGAACTTCGGCGAGATCACGCGCCAGTTCGTCGGCTACCTGAAGACGCAGCCGAACTTCACGCTGTCGCTGTCGAGCGAAGTGCGCGAGATCTCGCGCAACGCGGACGGCACGTGGCACGTGTCGTGGGTGAAGCTGCATTCGGATGAACCGCCGCAGGCCGTCGACACGAAGTTCGTGTTCATCGGCGCGGGCGGCGGTGCGCTGCACCTGCTGCAGGCGTCGGGCATCCCCGAGGCGAAGGACTACGGCGCGTTTCCCGTGGGCGGCTCGTTCCTCGTGACCGACAACCCCGAGGTCGTGAAGCGCCACCTCGCGAAGGCGTACGGCAAGGCGTCGGTCGGCTCGCCGCCGATGTCGGTGCCGCACCTCGACACGCGCATCATCGACGGCAAGAAGATCATCCTGTTCGGGCCGTTCGCGACGTTCTCGACCAAGTTCCTGAAGAACGGCTCGTACTTTGACCTCGCGAAGAGCACCAACCTGCACAACGTCGCACCGATGATGCGCGTGGGCGTCGACGAATTCCCGCTCGTGCAGTATCTCGCCGGCCAGCTGATGCTGTCCGACGACGACCGCTTCAACGCGCTGAAGGAATACTTCCCGGACGCGAAGAAGGAAGACTGGCGCCTGTGGCAGGCCGGCCAGCGCGTGCAGATCATCAAGCGCGACCCGAAGAAGGGCGGCGTGCTGAAGCTCGGCACCGAGATCGTCAGCTCGCAGGACGGCAGCATCGCGGGCCTGCTCGGCGCATCGCCGGGCGCGTCGACGGCCGCGCCGATCATGCTGAGCCTGTTGCAGAAGGTGTTCAAGGACAAGGTCGCGACGCCCGAATGGCAGCAGAAGCTCCGCCAGATCGTGCCGAGCTACGGCACGAAGCTGAACGACAGCCCGGCGAAGGTCGTCGAGGAATGGACCTATACGAGCGGCGTGCTGCAGCTGTCGCCGCCGCCGAAGATCGACCTGACGGCGCCGTCGCAGGCGACGGGCACGGCTCCGGCGCGCCCCGCGAAGGCGGCGGCCGACATGGCGCTGTAACGCGTCCGGTCCCGTTTCGCCGCATCGCACGGCCGCCCTTCGGGGCGGCCGTTTTTCATCGCGAATGCGGACGGCGCTGCGTGCTGCGTCCTGCGTAGGCTTCACCGGCTGCCATACCGCCCGCCGCACCACGGCCGATCGCCCGCTGCCGGGGCCGTCCGCCACCGGCCCTCCGCCACCGGCCCTCCGCCGCCAGCCGACCCGCTGCCGATGACCCCGCTGCGGGCCGCGCGGGGCCGGTCGCCCCAGCCACCGTCCCGCATCCGCTAGAATTGCGGGCACGCGCGACACCGTCGCCACCGATCCACCATCCGCATCGACGCGGTCCACGCGACCGCCGGTGCGGCCCGCGCCCGAGCCGCGCGAGCGCCGCACTTCGTTGCCGCGCCCGCCCGGGCGCGCCACCAACCGAATTCAGCTGGAGAAAGACCGTGTTTACTTGCCGAAACCAGAGCTGCGGCACGCAGTGGGAAACGTCCGACGTCGTCATCAAGGACGAAGGCCAGGGGCTGCTGTTCCGCTGCCCGCTGTGCGGCGCGCGCAACTATCTCGAGCGCTTCGAGGACGATGAAGGCAACGTCGCCTACGAACAGATGGAAGGCAAGCCTTACCTCGGAGACCTCGAATGACGCAGCCGACCGCCACGCCCTTCAGCGCGCTGCCGCTGACGCCCGCCACGCTCGCGAACCTCGCGCAGCTCGGCTATGTCGACATGACGCCGATCCAGGCCGCGAGCCTGCCGGTCGCGCTGGCCGGCCAGGACCTGATCGCGCAGGCGAAGACGGGCAGCGGCAAGACCGCCGCGTTTTCGCTCGCGCTGCTGGCGCGCCTCGACGCGCGCCGCTTCGACGTGCAGGCGATGATCCTGTGCCCGACCCGCGAACTCGCCGACCAGGTCGCGCAGGAAGTGCGCCGCCTCGCGCGCGCCGAGGAAAACGTGAAGGTGCTGACGCTGTGCGGCGGCACGCCGATGCGCCCGCAGGCGCAGAGCCTCGAGCACGGCGCGCACATCGTCGTCGGCACGCCGGGCCGCATCATGGATCACCTCGACCGCGGCAACCTGAAGCTCGACGCGCTGAACACGCTCGTGCTCGACGAAGCCGACCGGATGCTCGACATGGGCTTCTTCGACGACATCGCGAAAGTCGCGCGCATGTGCCCGACGACGCGCCAGACGCTGCTGTTCTCGGCGACCTACCCGGACGGCATCGCGAAGCTGAGCCAGCAGTTCCTGCGCAATCCGAAGGAAGTGAAGCTCGAGGAGCGCCACGACGACAGCAAGATCCGCCAGCGCTTCTACGAAGTGACGGAAACCGAGCGGCTGCACGCGGTCGGCCAGTTGCTGAACCACTACCGGCCGGTGAGCACGATCGCGTTCTGCAACACCAAGCAGCAATGCCGCGACCTGCTCGACGTGCTGCACGCGCAGGGCTTCCACGCGCTCGCGCTGCACGGCGAGCTCGAACAGCGCGAACGCGACCAAGTGCTGATCCAGTTCGCGAACCGCAGCTGCTCGGTGCTGGTCGCGACCGACGTGGCCGCGCGCGGGCTCGACATCGCGCAGCTCGAGGCCGTGATCAACGTCGACGTGACGCCCGACCCCGAAGTGCACGTGCACCGCATCGGCCGCACCGGCCGCGCGGACCAGGAAGGCTGGGCGCTGAGCCTCGCCAGCATGGACGAGATGGGCCGCGTCGGCGCGATCGAGCAGGCGCAGAAGCGCGACGTCGAATGGCATCCGCTCGCGGAACTGAAGCCGGCCGGCAACGACACGCTGCTGCCGCCGATGGAAACGCTGCAGATCCTCGGCGGACGCAAGGACAAGATCCGCCCGGGCGACGTGCTCGGCGCGCTGACCGGCGACGCGGGGTTCGACGGCAAGCAGATCGGCAAGATCAACGTGACCGAGTTCTCGACCTATGTCGCGGTCGAGCGCGGCGTCGCGCGCGACGCGCTGCGCAAGCTCAATGCGGGGAAGATCAAGGGCAAACGGGTCAAGGTCCGGTTGATGGACGAAGAGTGACGCGGTGATGCCGGCGCGCGCCGCGACGCTCATGCGGCGCGCCCGCCCAGCATCGCCAGATACTGCCGTACCGCGCCCCATTCCCCGCCGCTGCGGCTGAGCGCGACGAGTTCGGACCCCGGCACGCTGCCGGCGAGTTTCCGGTACACGATGTTCGGCGCCGCGATCCGGCTGAGCGGCGCCGGCACCAGCGCCACGCCGAGACCGGCCCCCGTCAGCGCCAGCACCGACAGCGTGCTGCTCACCTTGTGCGCGATGTGCGGCGTCTTGCCGAGCACCCGCCGCAGGATCGCCAGCTGCCCTTCGTCATCGCCATCGGCGGCATAGAAAATGAACGGTTCGTCCGCGAGCGCCGCGACGCTCACCGAGCGCCGCTTCGCGAGCGCATGCCGGTCGCTCATCATCACGTCCCACGCCCAGCTGCCGATCGTGCGCACGGCCAGCTTCGGATCGAACGCCGTGCCGAAGGCCGGGCAATAGCCTATGTCGAGCCGGCCCGCCAGGATCGCGTCCTGCTGCGCGGCCGGCGCCATTTCGTGCAGGTCGAGCGCCACTTCCGGCCACGCCGCGTGAAACGCGCTCAGGTCGTCGGACAGCCGCCCCGTCGCGACCGCATTGCCGACGAAGCCGATCCGCACCACGCCCGTCTCGCCGCGCGCTGCACGACCGTCTTCGCGCGCGCGGCCTGCTCGAGCGTGTGCCGCGCTTCGGCCACGAGCAAGCGGCCCGCGTCGGTCAGCAGCACCTTGCGGGTGCTGCGCTCGAACAGCGTCGCGCCCAGTTCCTCCTCGAGCGCGCGGATCTGCGCGCTCAACGCGGGCTGCACGATATGGAGCCGCTCCGCCGCGCGGCCGAAATGCCCTTCTTCTGCGACCGCGAGAAAGTAGCGCAAATGGCGAAGGTCCATACGGTCGATTGATCACCCGAAACGATTAATCTCGAAATTTAATCTATTGGAATGAAAAATCAAGCGCGCGCATCCTGATGGTGATCCGCTGCGTCGCAGCCCACCTGCAAGGAGCCCCGTCGTGTCCGACCGCAACCGCATCGATGTTCACCAGCATGTCGTCCCGCCGTTCTGGGCCGCAGCCCTCCCGTCGCACGGCGGCGATCCGTCCGGCTGGGGCAGCCCGACCTGGAGCCCGGAAGCCGCGCTTGCGTTCATGGACTCGCTGGAGATCCAGACCGGCGTGCTGTCGCTGACGGCGCCCGGCGTGCAGGGCTGGAACGGCCAGGCCAAGCGCGACATGGCGCGCCAGGTCAACGAATACGTGGCCGGCCTCGTCGCGCAACGGCCGCCCCGCTTCGGCAACTTCGCGACGCTGCCGCTGCCCGACGTCGACGGCACGCTCGCCGAGATCGATCACGCGTTCGACACGCTGAAGGCCGACGGCGTCGTGCTGCTCAGCAACTACGGCGGCACCTATCTCGGCGATGCGGCATTCGACGCCGTGTGGGCCGCGCTGGATCGCCGCCACGCGGTGGTGTTCATTCATCCGGCCAAGCCCGCGATCGACGTGCTGCCCGGCATGCCCGGCCCGCTGCTCGACTACCCGTTCGATACGACGCGCACCGCGCTGCAGCTCGTGCTCAACGGCGTGATCGCGCGCTACCCGAACGTGCGCATCATCCTGTCGCACGCCGGCGGCTTCCTGCCGTACACTGCGTACCGCTTTGCCGAACTCGCGCCGGGCGTGCGCAACGACGTGCCGGATCGCGACGGGCTGCTCGACCTGCTGCGCACGTTCTACTTCGACACCGCGCTGTCGTCGCCGTCCGCGCTGCCGAGCCTCACCGCGTTCGCGCAACCGGATCGCGTGCTGTACGGCAGCGACTTCCCGTATGCGCCGCCGGCCGTCGGCACGTCGTTCACCGCGGCGCAGGACGCGTATGCCGCGCTGGGCGCCGACCGGCACGCCGCGCTCAATCGCGCGAACGCGCTGCCGCTGTTCCCGCGCCTCGCCGCACTCGCGCGATAACGCGCGACGCAGTGCCGCGTGACGCCCCATCGCGGCGGCGTCACGCGCGCAACCGCCCGCGGCCGTCCGCGCCGCGCGGCACCGTCAGAACGGAATGACGGCCTTCGCCCAAACGGCCTCGCCGGCCGGCCGGTTGCGCACGAAGAATTCCTTCACGACGCGCGCTTCCAGGCTGACCTTACCGAACTGGTAACGGACACCGGGGCCGATCGCGAACGTCTGTCCGCGAAAGCCGTCGCCCGCGACCGGCTGGCCGTTCTGCATGTCGTCGGTGGTCTGCTTGACGAAGTAGCCCGACAGCCCGACGCGCGCCTTCGGCGTGACCGCATAGCTCGCCGAGTAATCGATGTGGAACAGGTTGCCCGAGTGGTAATGGGTGTCGTTGTTCGGCGAGTTGAAGCTGTACGTGATCTTCGCGGACACCTCGATCTTGTCGTTCGGCAGCCACGTCACGCCGAACACCGGCCGCGCGGTGTAGTAGTTCTTGCCGGTATTCAGCGCCGCATGCATGTCGTACTGGCCGGTCGGGAACACGAATTCGATCGCCGCGACGGTGCGCAGCGCGCCCGATCCCCACGCGATCAGCGCGGGGCTGACGATCAGGTCGCCGAGATTGGTGCGGTCGAACGACGCGCCGCCCGCATCCAGCGCCAGATGCTCCACCGGCAGCACCGCATACGCACCGTAGCGCCCGCCGAGCACCGACAGGTTCGACATCCACACGACGCGCGGAATCAGCACGTCGGCATCGAGCTTGAAACCGGGCACCGAACCGTTGCCGTGCGAATCGTTGAAGCGCGACGCATGGTAGTGCGTGTAGTACAGCAGCGCGTACAGCCCGGCCGGCGGCAGCGCGCCGGCGAAGAACGCTTCCGCGCCCTCGCCGATCGTATCGCCGCCGCCCTCCGTTGCAAACGCGCCGGTGCTCAGCGCCATGCCCGCGCACGCGGCGAGCGAAACCAGTCCGAATGCAGCCTTTCGTTTCATCGATGTCTCCAATATTCGTTCTACTGAATTGATTTTTTATGGTCGTCCCGCGCGCCGCCCCCGCCGGCTATTCGTTGAAGTGCTCGATCACGAGCCGGTTGAAGCGCGCCGCGTGCTCGATCTGCGTCCAGTGTCCGCAGCGGCCGAACACGTGCAGCTGCGCATTCGGCAGCAGTTCCAGCAGCCGCGTCGAGCTGTCGAGCGGAATCACGCGGTCCTCGCGGCCGTGCACGATCAGCGTCTCGTGCGGCAGCGCGCGCAGTTTCGCCTCGTCGCTCGCGAGCGCATCGACCCAGCGCTGACGCGGCGCGGGAAACATGTTCGCGAAGGCCTCCTGGTAGCTGGGCCGCACACTCGCGGCGTAGCGCAGCTTCGCGAGCTCGTCGTTCACCAGCGTGCGATCGAACGCGAAGATGTCCAGCAGGCCGCGCATGTTCCCGATCGACGGCGTATAGCCCCACACGGCGTCGAGCCCTTCGGTGAGCGTGAAGCGCGTGCCGGCCGCGCCCATCAGCACGAGCCGGCCGACCCGTTCGGGCGCGCGGATCGCCAGCGCAAGCGCGAGCGCGCCGCCGAACGAGTTGCCGATCACGTGCGCGCGCTCGACGTCGAGCGCATCGAGCAGGCCCAGTGCGTGGTCGACCCAGTGGTCCATCGAATACACGTAATCGCGCGGTCGCTCGGTTTCGCCGAAGCCGGCCATGTCCGGCGCGATCACGCGAAACTGCGCGGCAAGCGCGGGCATCGTGAGCCGCCAGTTCGCATAGGCCGTGACGCCCGGCCCCGAGCCGTGGATCAGCAGCACCGGCGGCCCGTCGCCGAGGTCGTGATAGTTGGTGTCGAGACCAGCCGCGACGATCCGGCGGCCCAGTTCGGGATTGCTTGACATGATGCTTCTCCAGTCGGTTTCGATGGCGCGCGGCGCGTCAGCGCCCGCGTTTCTTCGCGCTCTGCCCGCCGATCCCGAAATGCGCCTTCGGCATCTCGGTGATGATCACGCGCACCGATTCGAGCGGTGCGTCGAGCGAGCGATGGATGGCTTCGGTGACTTCGGCGATCAGGCGTTCCTTCTTGTCGTCGTCGCGGCCTTCCAGGATGTACAGATGAGCTACCGGCACGATGGCCTCCCGTTGCATTCGGAACGTTCAGATGAAGCGCAGGCCGACCGAGCCGATGTCCTGTACGCGCAGCGTCACGTTGTCGCCGGCCGCGACGGCCACCGCCTCCGTGATGCCGCCCGACAGGATCAGGCTGCCCGCCGGGATCGATTCGCCGCGCGCGCCGAGATGGTTCGCGAGCATCGCGATCGCCGCGGCCGGATGCCCGAGCACGGCCGCGCCGGCGCCGAATGCGACCGGCAGCCCGTTCTTCTCGAGCACGATGCCGAGCGTGCGCAGGTCGACACCGTCCACCGGCAGCGGGCGGCCGCCCGCGACGAAGCGCGCGGCCGACGTGTTGTCGGCCACCACGCTCTTCAGGCCGAACTTGAAATCGCGGTAGCGGCTATCGATCACCTCGATCCCGGCGACGACGAAATCGGTCGCGGCGAGCACCGCGCCGACGTGGCAGCCGGGCCCCTTCAGTTCCGCCTTCGTCACGAACGCGATTTCCGGCTCGACCTTCGGATGGATCAGTGCGGACGTGTCGCACTCGCCGCCGTCGGGCAGGTCGTAGACGTCGGTGAGGAAACCGAACACGGGCGTGTCGACGCCCATCTGCCGCATCTTCGCGTGCGACGTCAGGCCGGCCTTGTAGCCGACGATCCGCGCGCCGCGTGCGAGCTGCCGGCGGCGGATCGCATCCTGCACCGCGTAGGCGTCGTCCCAGTCCATCTCCGGATGGCGGTCGGTGATCTTCGGCGTGTCGCATGCTTCACGCATGCAGTCGTCGAGATGCGCGGCGAGCGCCTCGATCGTGTCGGTCGACAGGTTCATGCGGCCTCCCGCTTCGCTTGCGCCGCGCGCGCCTTCGCGAGCGTCAGCGCGGTGTCCTCGATCATGTCCTCCTGGCCGCCGACCATCCCGCGCCGGCCAAGCTCGACGAGGATGTCACGCGCCGGAATCCCGTATTTGTCGCCCGCCCGCTTCGCGAACAGCAGGAACGACCCATAGACGCCCGCATAGCCGAGCGTCAGCGCGTCGCGGTCGATCCGGATCGGGAAATCCATCATCGGCACGACGAGATCCTCGGCGACGTCCTGGATCTTCCACACGTCGACGCCGGTTTCGATGCCCATCCGCTCGCACACGGCGACGAACACTTCGAGCGGCGTGTTGCCGGCACCGGCGCCGAGCCCCGCCGCCGCGCCGTCGATCCGGTTCGCGCCGGCCTCGATCGCGGCGATCGAGTTCGCGACGCCCATCGCGAGGTTGTGGTGACCGTGAAAGCCCAGCTCCGTGTCGGGCTGCAGCGCGTCGCGCACCGCGCCGAGGCGCGCCTTCACGTCGTCGGGCAGCATGTAGCCGGCCGAGTCGGTGATGTAGATGCAGTTCGCGCCGTACGACTCCATCAGCTTCGCCTGCTTCACCAGCCCTTCCGGGCTGTTCATGTGGCTCATCATCAGGAAGCCGACGGTATCCATGTCGAGCTTGCGCGCCATCGCGATGTGCTGCTCGGAGACGTCCGCCTCGGTGCAGTGCGTCGCGACGCGGATCGTATGCACGCCGAGCGCGTGCGCTTCCTTCAGGTGATCGACGGTGCCGATGCCCGGCAGCAGCAGCGCCGACACCTTCGCGCGCTTCAGCAGCGGGATGACCGCGCCGAGGTATTCCGCGTCGGTATGCGCGGGAAAGCCGTAGTTCACCGACGAGCCGCCGAGGCCGTCGCCGTGCGTGACTTCGATCAGCGGCACGCCGGCCGCGTCGAGCCCGCTCGCGATCGAGCGCATCTGGTCGAGCGTCATCTGGTGACGCTTCGGGTGCATGCCGTCACGCAGCGTCATGTCGTGGACGGTGATTCGCTTGCCTTTGAGATTCATTTCCGTTCCTTTTCGTCCGGTCGTGGAAGTCGCGTCCGCTGGCATCAGGCCGCCTGCGCGGCCGATGCCAGCGTGAGGCGGCCGGCCAGCAGTTCCTCGGCGAACATTTCAGCGGTGCGCGCGGCGGCGGCCGTCATGATGTCGAGGTTGCCCGCGTATTTCGGCAGGTAGTCGCCGAGGCCTTCGACCTCGAGATAGACCGACACGCGATTGCCGTCGAACACCGGCCCGTTGACGAGCCGGTAGCCGGGCACGTAGCGCTGCACGTCGGCGATCATCGCGTGCACCGATTCGACGATGCGCGCTTCGTCGGGTGCGCTCTCCGTCAGGCAGTGCACGGTGTCGCGCATGATCAGCGGCGGGTCGGCCGGGTTGATCACGATGATCGCCTTGCCCGCCTTCGCGCCGCCGACCTGCGCGACCGCCGCGGCCGTCGTGCGCGTGAATTCGTCGATGTTCTTGCGCGTGCCGGGGCCGACCGAGCGCGACGACACGGTCGCGACGATCTCGCCGTACGCGACCGGCTGCACGCGCGAGATCGCGCGCACCATCGGGATCGTCGCCTGGCCGCCGCAGGTGACCATGTTGACGTTCATCTCGCCGGAGCCGATGTGGTCCTTCAGGTTGACCGGCGGCACGCAGTACGGACCGATCGCCGCCGGCGTCAGGTCGATCATCAGCACGCCGAGCGCATTGAGCTTGCGGCTGTTTTCCGCGTGGACGTACGCGCTCGTCGCATCGAACGCGATCTGCACGCCGTCCGCCTGCACGTGCGGCAGCAGGCCGTCGACGCCGTCCGCGGTGGTCTTGAGGCCGCGTTCGCGCGCGCGTTTCAGGCCGTCCGAATCGGGATCGATGCCGACCATCCACACGGGTTCGAGCACGGGGCTGCGCATCAGCTTGGCGAGCAGGTCGGTGCCGATGTTGCCGGGACCAATCAGCGCGCAACGGATCTTTCGGGTCATGGGGAATGCCTCGTTAGCGTGGAAAGGAGAACGGGCGGCGCTCACGCGAACCGCACCGAACACGCGCCGATCCCGCCGATCGACACGCGGAAGTTGTCGCCGCGCGCGGCCGGCGCCATCGCGGCGAGCGCGCCGGACAGGATCACTTCGCCGGCCTTCAGCGGAATGCCGAGGCGGCCGAGCGTGTTGGCGAGCCACGCGACCGCGTTCACCGGCGAGCCGAGCGCGGCCGCGCCGGCTCCGGTGCCGATCACGTCGCCGTTCTTCTCGAGCACCATCCCGCAGGTCGACAGGTCGACGCCGCGCGTGCTCACGGCCTTGTCGCCAAGCACGAACACGCCGCACGACGCGTTGTCGGCGACCGTGTCGCCGATGCGGATCTTCCAGTCGCGAATGCGCGAATCGACGATCTCGAAGCACGGCATCACGCATTCGGTCGCCGCCAGCACCATCGCGTTCGTCACGCCGGGTCCGAGCAGGTCGCGCTTCAGCACGAACGCGATCTCGCCTTCGGCCTTCGGCTGGATCAGCGTGTCGAGCGCGATGCACTCGCCGTCGCCATATACCATGCCCGACAGCAGGTAGCCGAAGTCGGGCTGGTACACGCCGAGCATGTCCATCACCGCCTTCGACGTGACGCCGATCTTCTTGCCGATCACGGTCTCGCCCGCGTCGAGGCGGCGCTGCACGAAGCGCTGCTGGATGCGGTACGCGTCGTCGACCGACAGGTCCTCGTGCTGCGACGTCAGCGGCGCGATCGGTTCGCGCGACGTCATCGCGTCGTACAGCCGGTCGCCCAGCGTGGTAATCAACGTGGAGTCCATAAGAGTGTTCCGGTCAGTAACGGTTGGGTCAGAGCTTCACGCAGACGTTGCGCAGCTCCGTGTAGAACTCGAGCGAATGCACGCCGCCCTCGCGGCCGATGCCCGATTGCTTCGCGCCGCCGAACGCGGTGCGCAGGTCGCGCAGGAACCACGAATTGACCCACGCGATGCCGACGTCGATCGACGCCGCGACGCGATGCGCGCGCGACAGGCTGGTCGTCCAGATCGCGGTCGACAGCCCGTACGCATTCGCGTTCGCGCGGCCGATCACTTCGGCTTCCGAGTCAAACGGCATCACGAGCGTGCACGGCCCGAAGATCTCGTCGCGCGCGATCGGCGAATCGTCGCCGAGGCCGGTCCAGATCGTCGGCTGCACCCACGCGCCGCCGCGCAGGTCGTCGGGCATGTCGGGCACGCCGCCGCCCGTCACGATCGTCGCGCCGAGTTCGGCCGCCTTGCGGTAATACGACAGCACCTTGTTGCGATGCTCCTGGCTGATCAGCGGGCCGAGGCCGGTCGACGCCGCTTCCGGGCGGCCGGGTTGCAATTGCTCGGCGCCGGCCTTCAGCGCCGCGACGAAGCGCTCGAACAGCGGACGCTCGACATACACGCGCTCGGTGCCGAGGCAGACCTGCCCCGCGTTCGCGAAGCACGAGCGCAACGTGCCTTCGACGGCCGCGTCGAAGTCGCAGTCGGCGAACACGATCGCCGCGTTCTTGCCGCCCATCTCGAGACTGACGGGCCGCGCGCCGTCGGCCGCGGCCTTCATGATGGCCGCGCCGGTGCGCGTCTCGCCGGTGAACGTGATCGCGTTCACGCCCGGATGGGTCGTCAGGAATTCGCCGGCCGAAGCCGGCCCGAAGCCGTGCACGACGTTGTAGACGCCGCGCGGCACGCCCGCCTCGTTCATCACTTCGCCGAGCAGCGCGGCCGTCTGCGGCGTCTCCTCCGACGGCTTCACGACCACCGTGTTGCCGCACGCGAGCGCGGGCCCGACCTTCCACGTCATCAGCAGCAGCGGCAGGTTCCACGGGCAGATCACGCCGACCACGCCGACCGGCCGGCGGATCGCGTAGTTGAGCGCGCCCGCGCCGTCCGGCGTCGCCATCTCGAAGGTTTCGCCGGGCACGTTCTTCACGACGTCGGCGAATACCTTGAAGTTCGCGGCGCCGCGCGGAATGTCGATATGGCTCGCGAGGCTCACCGGCTTGCCGGTGTCGGCCACTTCCGCTTCGAGGAAATCGTCGAAGCGGCGCGTGATGCCGTCGGCCACCGCATACAGCAGCTCGACGCGCTGCGCGACCGTCAGGCTGCCCCACGGGCCGGCCAGCGCCGCGCGGGCGGCCTGCACCGCCGCGTCGACGTCGGCACGGCTCGCTTCGGCCACGCGCGCGATCACCGCGTTGTCGAGCGGCGAGCGCTTGTCGAACCAGCGCTCGCCCGCGCGATAGTCGCCGTCGATGAAGTTGCGGACGCGCCGCGGTTCCGGCTGCCCGCCGGCGGGGCCGCGTTTCGCGGCGTTGGGTTCGGTGTCGTACATGATGGAGTTACCGATAGTCGTGAATCCGTGATCCGTGGGTTCGTGAAGCGTGTTCGCGTGCGATGTCGTGCCGTGTCTTGCCGTGTCGCATGCCGCGCGTCACGACCCGCCAAGGCCGGCCGCATCGAGCCCCGCCTGCGCGCATTGCGCGTCCTGCGCCTCGCTGCCGCCCGACACGCCGATGCCGCCGATCAACGCACCGTCGTCGACGATCGGCAGCCCGCCGCCGAACGCGACGAAGCGTGGTCGCAGCACGAGGCCCTGCCGCACGGCGTCCGAGTGCGACGCCAGGGCGGCGTGCCACGCGCCGGTCGGCAGACCGAAGCTCGCGGCCGTGTACGCCTTGTCGATCGCGATGTCGATCGAATGCAGCGGCGCGCCGGGCATGCGCACGAACGCCGCGAGCAGCCCGGCCGCATCGACGACCGCGACGTTCACGCGCACGCCGAGCCGCCCGGCGGCCTCGGCCGCCGCCTGCGCGGCACGCGCGGCGGCAGGCCAGTCGATCGTGCGCAGCTCGACGCTGCGGGTCGTATCGTTTCGGTTCATTGCGCTGCGCTCCTTCGCGGGTCAGGTATAGACGGTCGTGAACGCTTCGTTCAGCTCGCCGGAGTGGAAGAAGATCCCGCGCCCGAGTTCCTCCTCGGTCCACGTGGTGACAGGGCGATCGGGTTGCGCGAGATAGCCGAGCCCCGCGAACGTCTCGTTGCGGTTGCCGCTCGGATCGAAGAAGTAGATCGTGGTGCCGCGCGTGATCCCGTGCCGCGTCGGCGCGACGTCGATCTTCACCTTGTTCTTCGCCATCACGTCGGCCGACTTCAGCACGTCGGCCCAGTCGTCGAGGAAGAACGCGATGTGATGCAGCCCGTTGCGCGGGCCGCCGACGAACGCGATGTCGTGCGGCGTCGTGCTGCGGAACATCCACGTCGCGGCCTGGATCGTGTTGCCCGGGCCGACCATCACCTGTTCCGCCAGGTGGAAGTCGAGACACTCGGCCATGAAGCGCGTGTTCTCCTCGACGCGGTTCACGCCGGCCTCCGGATTCAGCTCGCACATCAGCAGGCAGTGGTCGAGCCAGTGCACGGCCGAGCCTGGCACGTCGTCGGGCCACGGATCGGGGTTCAGCGAGCCGACCGCGGTGCCCACCAGCTCCTTCTTCGCGAACAGGCGCAGCTCGTGCCCGCTCGGCAGCAGGAACCGCAATTGACGCCCGACCGCCGGCAGCGCGCCTTCGGGCAGCATCTCGGTCGCGATTCCGTATGCTTCGATACGCTGCTGCAGCGCGTCCAGATCCGCGTCGTGCTCGACCTTGTACGCGGCATGCTTGAGCCCCGCCTGATCGGACGGCGACAGGATCAGCGAATACTTGTCCCATTCGTCCCAGCATTTCAGGTAGACGTTGCCCGCCGCGTCGCGCATCGTCTCCTGCATGCCGAGCACGCGCACGTAATGGCGCAGCGCCGCTTCCATGTCCATCACCTTCAGACTGACATGACCAATACGCATCACACCCATGATGTGTCTCCTCCTGGTTTCCTGATTACTTGTCGATCGCCGGCGCGCCTGCACAGGACGCGCCGCAGAAGAACGGCTTTTTCAACCGGCCGGCCACTTCGAGTTCGACGTCGCCGTCCGGCACGACGCGGCACGCCAGCGCATAGCCGTCGCTTTCCTCCTCCGCGCTCACGTGCGCTCGGCTGATCGGCCCGAGCTTGCGCACCGCGCCGCGCAGCACACGCACCTTGCAAACGCCACACCCACCGTTCAGGCAGCCGACCGGAATGCCGCGCCGGCCGAGCTTCGCCATGCCGGCCAGCAGCGACTCGCCGGACACGCACGCATAGCGCTCGTCGGTCTGCGCGATCCGGACCGTCCCGCATACGCGGCCCGCGTCCATGTCACACCCGCCGGAACAGCGGGCTGCGCGTCTGTTGCGCGTCCGCCGCCGAGATGAACGTCTCGTGATAGATGTCGCGCTCGAACAGGCGCCCCTGCATCAGCGTCGTGATGCACGCGTCGATCATCGCGGGCGGTCCGCACAGGTACGCCTGGTGCCCCGAGAAGTCGCCGTCGAAATGCGCCTTCGCAACGTCGTGCACGAACCCTTGCGCGACGTCGCCGCCGGCATCCGGCGCGCCTTCGGACAGCGCCGGCACGTACGTGAAGTTCGGATGGCGTTCGGCGAGCGCGCGGAATTCGTCGTGGTAGTACAGCTCCTTCGCGTTGCGCTGGCCGTAGACCAGCGTGATCGGCGCGGTGACGCCGCTCGCGAGCAGATCGGCGATCATCGAGCGCGGGCTCGACAGCCCCGATCCGCCCGCCATGAAGATCATCGGCCGCGCGGCCGAGCGGCGCACGAAGAAGCGGCCGTACGGACCCGACAGCCGCACGCGGTCACCCGTCGCGAGCTGCTCGTGCAGATAACCGGTGCCGAGCCCGCCCGGCACCTGCCGCACGTTCAGCTCGATCTCGCCGGTGGCCGCGACGTCGGCCGGCGCGTTCGCGATCGAGAACGCACGGCTCTGCCCGAGGCCGGGAATCTCGAGCTGCACGTACTGGCCCGCCTGGAAATGGATCGGCTGCGACAGCTTCAGGCGGATCGACTTGATGGTCGGCGTGAGCTGCTCGATGCGCGTGACGTCGGCCGCGAAGTCCTTGACCGGGATGATCTCCGCGTCGGGCTCCTCGTCGACGTCGGCCTCGATCACGGTGTCGGCCTGCAACGTCGCGCAGCACGCGAGCGCCTTGCCTTCCTCGCGCTCGAAATCCATCAGCGCGAACGGGTTCGCATCGCCGAGATCGGTTTCGCCGTCGAGCACGGCGACCTTGCAGGTGCCGCACAGGCCGTGACAGCACGCGTGCGGAATGTAGATACCCTGGCGCAGCGCGGCGTCGAGCATCGTCTGTCCTTCCTCGACCTCGATCGTCACGCCCAGCGGCTCGATGGTAAGTTGATGGCTCATGATGGTTCGCTCGTCCGCGTGGCGGTCAGAAGCTCGCGCCGCCGAGGCCGTCGAGGCCCGGCGTGCGGAAGCTGATCAGGTCCTTGTGCCCGAGGCCGTTGTCGGCCAGGCTCTTCGCTGCGTCGGGCGTCCACGGCTCGCCGGAGCGAAACCACGCGACGCGATCCCAGTCGATCTTCGCGAAGTCGGGGTGATAGCCATAGATGGGCGGCAGCACCTTGTCGGCCAACGCGCCGAACGGCAGGTCGGGCGGCAGCGGCAGGCAGAACGGCGCCGGGAACATCAGGTGGTCTTCCCAGCACACGTAGAGCAGCGGCGCCGGAAACTTCCCGACGGCATCCTTGATCGGGAAGTCGTAGGGTTTGAGCGCGATGACGGCCATGTTTGTCTCCTGTCGGCCCGCGTTCGCGCCGTGGCGCGCGCGGGTCCTGTTCAAGGTTGCGTATCGATTGCGGGTCAGTTGCGGGTGGCCTGGCCACGCCAGGCCGCGAAGTTCTTCTGGTCTTCCGAGCCGTCGAAATCGAGGTTGTCGCGGCCCATCTGCACTTCGTAGTAGTCGAGCACCGCGGCGAGCGGATCGAAGCCTTCCGCGCTCGGGTCGGCATCGGGCGGGAAGCAGTTGCCCTGATAGATCTGGTGCACCGGCAGCCACGCCTGCACGTATTTCTGCGGCTCGTGGTCGAAGATTTCCTTGCAGTGATCGCTGCAGAAATGGAACTTGTTGCCGAGATAGTTCGACTCGCGCGCGCCGATCTTCTTCGGGTTGCCGGGCTCGGTGAACAGCATCGGGATCTGGCAGGTCTGGCACAGCATCGGCAGCGTCTTCATGTAGAAGCGGTTGCCGGCTTTCGCCTGCTCGCCCCAGTAGTCGAAACGCGGGCGGTAGTAACGGTCGAACGAATCGGGATACTTCGCGGACAGCCACGCCATCTCGTCTTCGGTCGGCACCCAGGTGTGGAACGCGGAGGCCGCGTTGAAGCCGTAGAACGTCGACCACGCCTGGTGGCTGATGTGGTCCTTGCCTTCGCACGCGTCCTGCCAGCCCTTCGGCTCGCGAATCCCGTAGCGCGCGAGATCCTTGAACAGCGCGCCGCCGTTCTGCTCCGCGTACATCTCCCACGATTCGCGCCAGCTCATCACGCGCTTCGGCTGCATGTAGTCCATCATCATCGCGACCAGCGTGAGCAGCCGGTAGCCGCGCCAGAACCACTTGTCGATCCAGCGCTGCACGATCGGCACGTTGTCCGGGTCCTGTTCGAGCAGGAACTTGATGCACTCGATGCCGAGCGTCATGTGACGCGATTCGTCCGACTGCGCGGAGAAGCCGAACGTGACGGTCGACATGTCGCCGTTGTACGCGGCGCCCGACATGAACGGCACGAACAGCAGGTTCGTCAGCACGTACTCGAACGAGAAGCTGACCGCGGTCAGGAACTCGAACGGGCCCGACGAATACGCATCCTCGAAGAACGACTTCGGCACCGACAGATACCAGACGCGATCGAACCAGTGGTTCGAGTGATGGAATCCGTTGAAGAACTTGTTGTACGTCGACATCGCGTGCGTTTCGGTCTGGTAGTGCCGCAGCTCGTCGATCGACTGCATCTGGCATGCGATGCGCGCGCCCTCGCCGGTGAAGTGCCGGCCGACGTGCGCGAAGCCGCGGTGCGCGAGATATTCGAGCGGCGTCACACCCTGGATGAACAGCTTCAGCGCGTTGATGTAGCGGGCGTCGGTCACGCCGAGGAACGCGTTGTTCTGCGTGAACGCGTCGATCACCGCGTACAGCTTCTTCTCCTTCTCGCCCTGGTATTTCCAGTACGCATCCATCGTCAGGCGGAACGGGTCGACCCACTTGTCCCAGTCGTGGATCTTGATGCCTTCATAGCGGTCGTACGGGAAGACCTTCTCCATCGGCTGGTAGGTCGTCTCCCAGCCGAGGCCGCGCGTCATTGCCGCGTAGCGGTCCTTCAGGCCGAGCTTTTTCTTGAGCGTTGGCGTGTCCATGCGTGTCTCCGTGTTGTCGGTGCGCGTAGCGCGGCGTTCAGTGCGACCAGCTCAGCGTGAACTGGTCGTCGTCCTCGTCGATGTGGCCGGACAGCGTGATCAGGTTCACCTGCAGCTGCTGCAGGTCGAAGCGCGTGCCGGTCAGCTCCTCGATCGTGTCGCGGCGGATCGTCAGCCGGTCCGGCGCGTCGATCTTGACCATGCCGGGCGACTCGACCACCACCGCGCACGGGTTGTCGGCGACGATCGCGTCGACGATCGGTCTGGAGTCCTCATTGGCCTGAAAGGCGATGAATACGTTGGACATGCTGGTTATCCTTGGGATGTGAGGTGAATGCCCGTCGTCAGAGCGCGATGCCGAGCTTCGCGACGCGCGCCTGAAACTGCTCGCGCACTTCGTCGAGCGCGGCCTGGCCGGCGTCCTGCAGCGCGCGTGCGGCGACCGGCGCGAGCGCCGCGTCGGCCCGGGCCGACCAGTCGCGGGTCCAGCGGGCGAGCAGCGCACGGTTGTCGTCGGATTCGGCGGCCATCGTCTTCACGACCGCGTCGATCCAGCGGTTCGATTCGGCGTGCCATTCGGGCATGAACGCAGTCAGCATCGCGACCGCCGAGCCGCCCGCGAGCGCGATCCGTTCATCGACGAAACGGTCGTAGACGAGCGGATACAGCAGGCCGTCGAGCGCGAGGTTCTGCGCGACGAACAGCTCGACCGGGTCGGCCACGACCAGCGTGTCCTCGACGTAGCGGCGCAGCGGCTGCCAGGCGGCGTCGTTCGTCCAGGCCGCCTTGGCCGCGTCGAGCACGTCGGGCTCGGCCATCGCGAGCGCGAGGCGCGTCAGGTACTGCGCGACGCCGAGGTTGTCCATCGCATGGAACATCGCGGGCGCCGTGAACGCGGTGCCGTAGCCGAGCGCGCAGATCTGCGCGTTGTTCATGTTCGCGCCCCACGCGACGTGGCGCAGCGGCACCAGCACGTCGAGCGCGTGCGCGGCGACGTCGTCGCGCATCAGGCCGATCATCCGGCGCGACTCGACGAACTCGAAGTTCGACTCCATCGCGTCCTGCTGGCGCGCCCGCGTGGTCGCCCACGACGCGTAGTAGAACTGGCGCGGATCCTTCAGCGCGTACCAGCTCGCCATCCGGATCGCCGAACGCGACGGATCGAAGATCTCGTGGTCCGGATCCCAGGTCGGCCGGTAATGGAAGTTCGCCTGGGGCTGCGCGCCCATCATGCCTTCCTGGTAACGCGTCGCCGTCTTGTCGCCGCCGATGTGCTGCGCGACGTGCGCGAAGGTGTGCCGGAGCGGCTTGATGTCGACTGTCTTCAGCTCGATGGTCACTTCTTGCTCCTCAATGTCATGGGTTCGCTTCGACGTCGAGCCGCGTGACCTGCTGTTCGCGGCAGAACGCATCGAAGGCGGCAGGAGGCAACGTCAGCTCGACGCACAGCTCCGGCGCACCGCCGATCGACAGCTCGAATTCGACGAAGCCGCGCACGTTCGTGCCCGTCACGCGGACGCACTTGCGGCCGGGATCGAGCGGGGAAAGATCGGTCGGATGCTGATTCATGATCGGTGTCGCCTCCATGCCGGACTTCAATGCAGCATCCGTGCCACGTTCGGATCGACCTTCAAAAAATCTCGATAATTCAGGGAAAGCCCTGACGCAAAGTTCGAATTCGCGATCCACAATGGCGGTTAACCAGAACGGCAAACGCACGCCGGCGACCCTGCCGGAACCTATATCCGGCGGCCTTTTTCATCATTTGAGCAACTCGGTCGAGCGCATTTGATGAAATGATCAAATCGATCCGCTCACCGCGGCGCTGCTGGCGAAAACTTTGAAAATCACGAGAAATCTCGACGGAGGAGACATGACGCGGCCCAGCCTGCCCCCTTTGCCGCCGGACACCGACCTGCGCAAGCTGATCCATTTTTCGGCGAGCGACGGTCGCATCTGGCTGGCCGGACAGCGGATGGTGCTGCTGCATGCCGGCGCGCTGGCGACGCTGCGCCAGGAACTGATGGAAAGCGTCGGCCCCGCGCAGACGCGGCGTTTCTTCACGCGGGTCGGCTTCGCGGCCGGCGAACGCGACGCCGCGCTCGCGCGCGAGATCCGCAGCGGCGCATCGCTGTTCGACATGTTCCACGTCGGCCCGCAACTGCACATGCTCGAAGGCGCGGTGCAGGTCACGCCGTTGCGTTTCGAGGCCGATCCCGCGACCGGCGCGTTCTACTGCGAATACCGCTGGGAACATTCATGGGAAGCCGACGTGCACCGCCGCACGTTCGGGCCGCAGCCCGAACCGGTGTGCTGGATGTTGATCGGTTATGCGACCGGCTATACCAGCGCGTTCATCGGCCGCACGATCCTGTTCAAGGAAACGAGCTGCGTCGGCATGAACGACCCGCACTGCACGATCGTCGGCAAGCCGGCCGACGAATGGCCCGACGCGGAGGAAATCACGTCGTGGTTCAAGGCCGACTCGCTGATCAACACGATCCGCGACCTGCAGACCGAAGTCGAATCGCTGCGCCTCGAGATGACGCCCGACGACGGCCGCACGCGGCTCGTCGGGCGCTCCGACGCATTTCGCGCGGCCTACGCGCTGCTGGAGACGGCCGCGCCGACCAAGGTCGCCGTGCTGCTCACCGGCGAGACGGGCGTCGGCAAGGAACGCTTCGCGCGTGCGCTGCACGGCCTCAGCCCGCGCGCGGCGAAGCCGTTTGTCGCGATCAACTGCGCGGCGATTCCGCATGCGCTGATCGAGTCGGAACTGTTCGGTGCGGAGAAAGGCGCATTTACGGGCTCGCAAACCGCGCGCGCCGGGCGCTTCGAGCGCGCGGACGGCGGCACGTTGTTTCTCGACGAGATCGGCGAGCTGCCGCTCGACGTGCAGGCGAAGCTGCTGCGCGTGCTCCAGGAGGGCGAGGTCGAGCGGCTCGGCGCGACCGACGGCCGGAAGGTGGACGTGCGCGTCGTCGCGGCGACCAACCGCGATCTCGAACAGGCCGTGCGCGACGGCACTTTTCGCGCGGATCTCTACTACCGGATCAACGTTTATCCGGTGCTGATCCCGCCGCTGCGCGACCGGCAGGACGACATCGCACCGCTCGCCGACGCGATGCTCGACCGCTTCGCGGCGCTGCACGGCAAGCCGACGCCCACGCTGACCGATTACGCGTACGACGCGCTGCGCGGCTATCGCTGGCCCGGCAACGTGCGCGAGCTCGAGAACCTGATCGAGCGCGCGGTGATCCTGTCGCGGCCGAACCGTCCGGTCGACGCGAAGGACCTGTTCCCCGGCGTCGGCTCGCCCGGCGGCGCGACGGTCGACCGGGCGGGGCAGATCCGGCCGGCGGCCGCGATATCGATCGACTGCGGGTCGATCCTCGACCAGCTGCAAGGCGGCGGCGGGCTCGACGGCCTCGAGCGGGCGCTGCTGCATGAAGCCGTCGACCGCGCGAACGGCAACCTGTCGGCCGCCGCACGCCTGCTCGGCCTGACCCGCGCGCAGCTCAGCTATCGGCTCAACCGCAAACAGGACCAGGAGGACGCGTGACATGAACAGCATCCTGCCCGCCGATCCGTTCGACGATCCGCCGCCGGCGCTCGAACCGGCCGCCGCCGACGCCGCCGACGCCGCCGAACCGCACGCCCGCACGCTCAGCGAGCACGCGTATCACCAGCTCCGGCAACACATCATCGAAGGGCATTACCCGCCCGGCGCGAAGCTGCGCGTCGAGCATCTGAAAGACGTGTACGGCGTCGGCGCGGGCACGCTGCGCGAGGCGCTCACGCGGCTCGTCAGCGATGCGCTGGTCGTCGCCGAAGGGCAGCGCGGGTTTCGCGTGACGCCGATGTCGGTCGACGATCTGGAAGCGATCACGCGCCTGCGCATTCATATCGAGGTCGATGCGCTGCGCGACTCCGTGCGGCATGGCGACGATGCCTGGGCGCAGCGTGTTCGGCAGAGCTTCGAGCAGTTGTCGGCGTGGGAGCAGCCGGTATCGATCGAGCACCGCGCCGCGTGGGAAGCGTGCAACCGGCGCTTTCACGAAGCGCTGATCTCGGCGGCCGCGACGCCGTGGACTTATCTGATCCTGCGCATGCTGTCGCAGCAAAGCGAGCGCTACCGGCGCGTGTGCATCGGACTCGGCGATTCGAAGCGCGACGTGCATGCGGAACACACGTGCCTGTTCGAGGCCGCGATGCGCCGCGCCGATGCGCGCGCCGCGCTCGCGCTCGAAGACCATATCGGCACGACACTCGCGGTGGTGCGCAACGCGCCGCCCGGCACGTTGCCGTTCTAGCGTTCCGCCGCGCGGACGACGCGATCACGCCAGCTCGGGATACCCGTGCGCGGCCGCGTCCCGCGCGAACCCGGCAATCGTGTCGTACGCGCCCGGCGGCAGGCGCTCGAATCCCTTCAGCCGCAGTGCGCTCGCCCGCGCCGGATCGAGCGCGACCGCGTGATCGAGCGCATCCTGCAACGCCTCCACGAGCCGCCCTTCCAGCGCCTTCGACGCGATCAACGGCAACCCCGGCGCCGACGCCGTCATGCCAATGATCCGGATCTCTTTCAACAACTCGGGCAGCGCGTCACGCACGTACGCGAAGGTCACGCAATCGATCGCCGCGCAATCGGCAACACCTGCCGCCAGCGCGCGCAGCACGTTCAGGTGCGAGCCGAACGGCACGACCGAACCGAAGAAACGTCCGTCATGCGCATGCGGCGCGACCGCGTGCCGGAATGCGTTCATCCCGCTGTGGGAATCCGCGCCGTTGAAGGCGGCTCGCAATCCGCGACACGCGGCCAGCGTCGTCGCGCCGCCCGCATGCACGCGCGCCGACGCGACCAGCACGCTGCTGTAGCGCGCGCCGTCGCAGCCGGGGGCATCGAAGGCCGGTGTCGCAATCAGGTGCGCGGTATCGCGCAATCCGAGCATCCGGTACGGATATCCGCACGTCTGCGACAACAGCAGGTCGTTGCGGCGCCACAGCGCGTGCAGATCTCCGAACGGCTCGTCAAGCAACGCGACGCCGGCCGGCCCGCCGGCGCGCGCGAACGCATCGAGCGCGTCACGCAGCAGCGCGCGCCACAGCGCGGCGTGGCGCGGCGTCACGTTGTACATCGGCAGTCCGGCGATCCATTGGCTCATGCGCGCATTCTACGCATTGGCGGCGCCCTGGAGAAAGCCCGTCCGCCCGGGCGTCGCCGGGGTCCGGCACGCGGCACGCGGCACGCGGCCGGGGTCGAGGCCGGGGTCGAGGCCGGGGCCGGGGCCGGGGCCGGGGCCGGGGCCGGGGCAGGGGCAGGGGCAGGGGCAGGGGCAGGGGCAGGGGCAGGGGCAGGCAATGCTTATCGGCCGCGCAGCGATAAGCAAATCCGAATTGCTTGGTTGGCCTGACTACGCGGCCCGGTTAGCGTTCCAGTGTCGCGACGCCGCCGCATGCCGCTTCAGCGGCTGAGCGCGAGCCGCGCCGCCTGTCGGCCAACCGCATCGCAGCCCGCACCGGCGCGATCGTCCGCTACCGGTTATCCGAATATCGCCCGCTTTACCGGCTTCACCCGCATCATCCGCCCCAGCACCATGGCCGAATACTTCGACGTCGACCACGCGCGCGCGATCGCCGCGCTCGACGCCCGCTTCACTGCCCGTACCGAGTGGCCGACCTGGCTGCTGGTCGTCGCGATCTACGGCGGCTGGCTCGCCGTGCTGCTGCTCGTGCGTGCCGAGCGCCTGTCGCTCGCGGCCGCGACGCCGCCGCTGATCCTGCTCGGCGCGTGGCACATGTCGCTGCAGCACGAGCTGCTGCACGGCCATCCGACGCGTTCCGCGCTCGTGAACCGGCTGCTCGGCTATCCGCCGCTGACGATCTGGTACCCGTACACGCTCTATCGCGACACGCACCTCGACCATCACCGCGACGAGGACCTGACCGTGCCGGGCGTCGACCCGGAAACGAACTACGTGTCGCGCGAGCAGTGGGCGCGGCTGCCGCGCTGGCGTCGCGCACTGACAGTTGCGCGCACCACCTTCGTCGGGCGTCTCGTGTTCGGGCCGCCGACGAGCATCGCCGCGATGTTCGTCGACGCGTTCGCCGCGTTCCGGCGCGGCGACTTCCGCTATCTGCCGATGTGGGCGACGCACGCCGCCTGCGTGGTCGCGCTGCTCGCCTGGCTGCAGTGGGCGATCGGCGTGCCGTGGTGGTACTACCTGCTGGCGGTGACGTGGCCCGCGCTGTCGCTCGCGATGATCCGTTCGCTGTTCGAGCACCGCGCCGCACGGCATCCGAAGGCGCGCATCGCGATCAACGAGGCCGGTTTCGCGATGCGGCTGCTGTACCTGAACAACAACTACCACCTCGTGCATCACGACCTGCCGAGGCTGCCGTGGTACGACCTGCCGCGCGCGTACCGGATGCGGCGCGACGCCTATGCGGAGAAATGCGGCGGCTTCGTGATCCGCGGAGGGTATCGCGAACTGCTGGCGCGCCATGCGTGGACGCCCACCGACACGCCCGTGCACCCGTTCGACCAGGGCACGGCGTCGCTGTCGACGGGCGGCGGTGCGAAGGTCGCCGCCGTCGACGGATATCTTCAGATCAGTACGTAACGCGCGAGCGGGGCCGCGCTCCGCCGTGAAGCCGCCCGATCCGACGACGCGCGCCGGGCCGCCCCGGCGCGCATTCATTACAAAAAGCCGACAACGCCGAGCTTCATCGGCGAATTGCCAATTCCACCGGCAATGTCCAGAATGACGGCTCGTCCGGGGTTCCAACAATCATTCGCCCTGGCTCAGCCCCCCGGCCGCGCGCCGCACTCCCCTACAACGATGCAACCGAACACCTCGCCGGGCGCGATCCGCTCGATCGGCAACGACTGGTCCGTCTCCGCGGTCACGGCGGGCTTTCTCGCGGTGCTGATTTCCTACGCAGGCCCGCTCGCGATCTTCTTCCAGGCGTCGCAGGCCGCGCATGCGTCCAACGAGATGGTGGCTTCGTGGGTCTGGGCGATCTCGATCGGCGCGGGCCTGTCGGGGCTGTTCGCGAGCTGGAAACTGAAGGTGCCGGTCGTGACCGCATGGTCGGCGCCCGGCACCGCGCTGCTCGTCGGCCTCTTTCCGCAACTGACGCTGAACCAGGCCGTCGGCGCGTACATCACGGCCGCGCTGATCATCCTCGTGATCGGCATCACCGGCTATTTCGACCGGCTCGTGCGCCATATTCCGCGCGGCATCGCGTGCGGGATGATGGCCGGCATCCTGCTGCCGTTCGGCATGCACGCGTTCTCCGCCGCGACCGCGCAGCCGGTGCTCGGGTTCGGGATGATCGCCGCGTACGTGATCTTCAAGCGCCTGCTGCCGCGCTACAGCATCGTGCTCGTGCTGCTGACGGGCGCCGCGCTCGCGACGCTGCTCGGGATGGCGCATCTCGGCAACGTGTCGCCGAGCATCGCGCGGCCGGTCTTCATCGCCCCCGAATGGACGCTCGGCACGACGCTCAGCCTCGCGCTGCCGCTCGTCGTCGTCAGTCTCACCGGCCAGTTCCTGCCGGGGATGACGATCCTGCGCGTGTCGGGCTACCACACGAGCGCGCGGCCGATCATCACGGCAACCAGCGTGATGTCGCTCGCGGTCGCGTGCTTCGGCGGGATCACGATCGTGGTCGCGGCGATCACCGCGGCGCTATGCACCGGCAAGGACGCGCACGAGGATCCGGACCGGCGTTATATCGCGGGCATCGCGAACGGCGTGATCTACCTGATCGGCGGGCTCTTTGCCGGCACCATCGTCACGCTGTTCTTCGCGCTGCCGAAGGCGTTCGTCGCGATCCTCGCGGGGCTCGCGCTGATCGGTGCGATCGGCGCGAACGTGCACGGGATCTTCGAGGACGAGGCCCATCGCGAAGCGTCGGTGATCACGTTCCTCGCGACCGCTTCGGGGATGACGTGGCTCGGGCTCGGATCCGCGTTCTGGGGGATCGTGATCGGGTCGGTCGCGTATGCGGTGTCCGGCAGGGCGCGGCGGCAGGCGTAACGCGCATCCTTTCTGCCGCCACCCCGCTCACCGCGCGTGCGCGCGCGCCAGGGTCGCGAGCGCGTCCGCCAGTGTCGTCGTGCCGTACACCCGCTCCGACACGCCGGCCTCGACATCGATCTGCCCCGCGTTGTGCACGTCGTACAGATCGACGATCAGTTGCGCATGCCGTTCGCTGAGCCCCGCGCGCAACAGCGTCGCGGTCCATGCATCGCGCGGCAGTTCGCGCGCGACGATCTCGTGGTCAGCCGCCGCGCCGAGCGTATCCGCGATGTCCCGCACGCTCACACGCTGCGGCCCCTCGATGCTGACGATACACGGCCCGTTGCCGGATTCGACGGAATCGAGCAGCAACCGCGCCGCCGCGACACCCACATCGGGCGCCCACACCGTCGGAAACACCTTGTCGACCGGATGGTGAAAGCTCGGCAGCACACCGGTTGCGAGCGCGACGGGCAACACGCGCGTCCAGTTCTGCAGATGCTCGGCCGAGCGCAGCAGCGTGAGTTGCGTCGGGACCGTCTTCAGCGCTTCTTCCAGACGATGAAAGAGCCGCGTGATGCCCGTGTTGCCATCACGCTCCGCGCCGTAGTCCGACAGCGCGAGCAGCGCCGGCGGCGGATTCGCGGCAAGTGCGCCGGTCACGATGTCGATCGTCCGCTCCATCGTCGCGGCCGGATCGTTGTCGGCGACGGGCACCGGACACAGCATCTGCACGGCTTGCGCGCCGTCGATCGCCATGGCGATCGCACGTGCGTCCGTCAGGTCGGCGATCGCCACTTCGCAGCCGAGTTGCGCGAAGCGTTCGCGATGGCGTGCGTCGCGCAGCACCGCGCGCACGGGATGGCCTGCGTGGCGCAGGGTCGTCACGGTCGACAATCCGACGTTGCCTGATGCTCCGAAAATCACGAACACGATCCGCTCCTGGGGGATGAAGGTGATGTGATTGTCGGTGCGCATCGCCAACGTGACGCGCACGGACGGATGACGCGAGCAGGAAAGGATGACGGATCAGGCGCGTGCCGGGTTTGTCCGTTGCATGGCAGGAACCGGACGTTGTACGGCTCGGTGTCGAACGCCAGCGGTCGCGGCTCGCATGGTGCCGCCAGCCACGCTCATGCAGTCGAAACGAAGCAGCGTCCGCGCGTGACGAACCGGGCACTCGCCGATCGTCGTCGCGCACGCGCGGACATTGAGCCACCGCGCTCGATCAACGGTCGTCGCCGTCATAAGCGAGCCTCAGCCCACCCCGCGCCCCTGACCGCGCGATCTCCGTCGGCGTCGCGCCCAGCACGCGATTCATCCAGTTCGCCATGTGGCTCTGATGCGCAAACCCGGCTTCGAGCGCGATCTGGCTGATGCTGAGCCGGCCTTCGAGCAGCAACGCCTTCGCACGCTCGACCCGGCGCCGCACCACGTACTGATGCACCGGCATCCCGAGCGTCTCGCGAAACAGCACCTTGAAATGCGGCACGCTGATCGACACGAGCGCCGCGAGTTCGGCGAGCGTCATGCGTCGCTCGAGGTTCGCCTCGACATAGTCGATCACGCGGGCCGCCGCCTTCGGCGCAAGCGTACGCCGGCGCTCGCGGAACGCCGGCTGGCTGTCGACCAGCCGCGCGACGAGCGCCGTGCACAGACTCTCCGCATAGAGCGGGTCCGACGCGTCTTCCGCCTCGAGTTCGGCGGCCATCGCCCACGCGATGTGCTGCAGGCGCGGATCGCGCACCTGCAGCCGCCGGCGGATCTGCGCCTGCGATGGCTTCAGCTCGAGTTGCTCGAACGTGCGCCGCACGAACGTGTCGCTGAGCGCGATGTGCAGGATCCGGCAGTCGGCGCTGTCGGTCCACCGGCCCGGCAGGCCGGCGGGAATCACGTCGACGTCGCCGTGCGCCTGGATGCGCGACACGCGTTCGCCGTCGCACACGCAATCCGCGCGCACGGGTGAACCGATATGCACGCCGATGCGGTGATGCTCGGCGGCCGGAATCCGGTACGTGCCCGCGCGAATCTCCAGCAGCGACGCGCCGAAGCCGCGCCAGCCAAGCCCGCGGCTGGAGCGCAGGCTGACCGGCACGCCGTTGTCGGTCGGTGCGGCAAGAATCGGATCGCTCATGGTTCCCCTCCACCAGATCGGGTGTCGAACGCGCATTGTGACGCTTTTCCGCGGTGCTTGCCGGGCCTGAACGCCCGTTCCCGCAGCGCGCGGAAAAAGATCATCCGTTTCTGCTCAAGCCGATCCGCGCCTGCGCGCCGGCAAGCGCCGACACGCCTACGATCGCCTCATCCGACACCTACGGAGCCCGTCATGCCCGATTGCCGCCCGTTTCGCGCGACGTTCGCCGCGCCGCCGCCGTCCGGGGCCACCCGCGTTGCGTCCCGCCGCGCTTCCCGCCCTGTTTCCCGTCCTCGTTCCGGCAGTATCCGCGCGACACTCGCCGCACGCTGCCTGCGCATGATCGGCTGGTACCGGCTCGAGCGGCTGCTCGCGTCGATTCCCGACAGCAACGACGACTTCGGGATCGTTTAACCGCCGCGACACAGGGCACACGCGCCGCCCGCTTCGGCCTACTTGCGCCGCCGCTCGTGCGGCGCGACGGTCGCGCCGTCGATCACCGGCGCGCCCTGCTTGATCAGGAAATCGCGAAACAGCCCCGTCACCTGCGAGATCCGCCGGTCGGCGAGCGTGACCACATACCATTCGCGCTCGATCGGGTTGCCCGGAAACGGCAACTGCCCGAGCAGCCCGGTGCGCAACTCGAGTGCACACGCGTGCAACGACAGGAACGCGACGCCGAGCCCCGCTTCGGCCATCTGCTTGATCGCCTCGTTGCTCGACAGCTCGGAGCCCACGTGGAAGCGGTAGCCGGCCGTCTTGAACAGGCTCTCGACCGTGGAACGCGTGCCCGCGCCGCGTTCGCGCACGAGCAGGTGCGCGGATTCGAGATCCTTCAGCGCGACACGCTTGCGCTGCATCAGCGGATGGCCGGGCGCGGCGACAAACACCATCGGATGCTTCGCGAACTCGACCGCGTGCGTGCGCAGCTCCTTCGGCGCGCTGCCCATCACCGCGAGATCGATTTCATGCGTCGCGAGCATGCGGATGATGTCGTCGCGATTGCCGACCTTGAAATAGGTCTTCACGTGCGGCCGCGTCGCGGTGAATTTCACGAGCAGCGGCGGGATCAGGTACTCGGCCGTCGTGATCGCGCCGATCCGCAGCGTGCCGCCGAGATCGCCCGTCAGCGCGGCCACTTCGTCGCCGGCCTCGCTCCACAGATGCAGGATCTCGCGCGCATAGCGCGACACGATTTCACCGGCGGCGGTCAGCTGCACGCCGCGCCCCACCCGCTGCAGCAGCGCGGCGCCCACCGCCTCCTCGAGCAGGCGCACCTGCAGCGACACGGCCGGCTGCGTCAGGTTCAACTCCTCGGCCGCGCGCGACACGCTGCCGAGGCGCGCGATCATGTCCAGCGCCTTCAGCTGCCGGAACGTCGCGGTCTTTCCTATAAGTGAATACATATGAGTCGCTTATAAACATTAAATTGTTCGCGTAGGTTCAAAACTATATCGTCGGTTCTTGAGCAATGTCATCCGAATCGTCATCAGCGGGAGCCACAACATGGACACCATCACGCCTACCCTTGCAACGGATCGCGCACCGCGCCTGCCGCGCATCGTGATCGTCGGCGGCGGCGCCGGCGGCCTGCAGCTCGCCACGCGCCTCGGCGACACGGTCGGCCGCCGCGGGCAAGCCGACGTCGTGCTCGTCGACCGCTATCCGACGCACTTCTGGAAGCCGCTGCTGCACGAAGCCGCGTCCGGCCATCGCGATCCGGCCTCGCACACGATCGAATACGCGGCGCAGGCGAAGCGCCACGGCTTCCGCTTCGTGCAGGGCGCGCTGCAGCGGGTCGACCGCGCGGCACGCACGGCGACGATCGCCGCGGTGCAGGACGCGGACGGCACGGAGATCCTGCCGCAGCGCGAGCTCGGCTACGACGACCTGGTGCTGGCCGTCGGCAGCGTGACGAATTTCTTCAACGTGCCGGGCGCCGCGCGCCACGCGTTGCCGCTCGAAAACCTCGACCAGGCCGAGGACTTCCGCCGCAAGTTCCTCGCCGCGTGCACGAAGGCGAACCACCTGGCCGAGCAGCAGCCGGCGCGGCGCGCCGCGCCGATCTGCATCAACGTGATCGGCGCGGGCGCGACGGGCGTCGAACTGGCCGCCGCGCTGCGCCATGCGATCCAGCAGTTGACCACGTATCGCTTCAAGGCGCTGGTGTCCGCACGCGACGTGCACATCCGGCTGATCGAAGGCGGCCCGCGCATCCTGCCTGCGCTCGACGCAAGGCTGTCGGCCAAGATGCACGCGCAACTGCGCACGCTGAACGTCGACGTGCTGACGGACACGCGCGTCGCGGAAGTCGGCGCGGACGCGGTCACGACCGCGGCCGGCGAGCGGCTCGCGAGCGACATCACGATCTGGGCGGCCGGCGTCGCGGGCCCCGCGATCCTGCGGGAACTCGGCGACATCGCGCTCAACCGGTCGAACCAGGTGATCGTGACCGAGACGCTGCAGACGCCCGACGATCCGCACGTGTACGCGTTCGGCGACTGCGCCGCGTGCCCGTCGGCCGACGCGGGCGGCTTCCTGCCGCCGCGCGCGCAGGTCGCGCACCAGCAGGCCGTGTACCTGGGCGAAGCGCTCGCGCGGCGCCTCGCCGGCAAGCCGGTGGCCGGCTTCACGTTCCGCGACGCAGGCACCGTCGTGTCGCTCGGCCAGGCCGGTGCCGTCTATCAGGCCGACCTCGGCATGCGTTCGCGCTCGCTGATCGTCGACGGGCTCGCCGCGATCGGGCTGTACAAGTTCCTGTACCGCAAGCACCTGTTCAGCGTGCACGGACTGAAGCGCGCGCTGTTCCAGTCGCTGAGCCACTGGCTGCAAAGCCGCAACCAGCCGTCGATCAAGCTGCACTGAGCGTCGACGGCCACGCGGCATCGCAAGACGGCGTATCGGGCGCACCTCGCCCGATACGCCGTTTTTTCATGTGCACACATCCGGTGCATTCATATCGCGCATGCGTCGGGTGCGTCACATCGAACGCCATCGATACGATGCCATTCGTCCCGAACGCATGGATCGCGTGCATCCCGCGCCGGTACTGGCTCGCCGCCCGATTCATCAGTCAAACCCTATGAGTCGGCTATAAATATTAATTGGTTGCAATTTCAGGATCGACGCTAAGGTGTCGGGCATTCCCGTCCGCGAACGGACCGTCACGTCTCAGGAGAGGAATCACCGTGGTCATCGAAGCCATCGTCACCCGTCTCGACGCCGCATTCGCGCAGATCGAAGCGACACCGGATTCGCACGAATCGCGCAACCAGCGCGATGCGATCATCCAGTGGCTCGACAGCGCGTCGGAGCAAGGATATCGACTCGGTCTCGTCACGACGCTGCCGGCCGCCCGCCTCAGCGACATGTTCGAAGGCCAGTTCGGCCGCGCGAACCTCGACCGCTTCTCGGTCGTCGTGACCGACGCCAATCAGCAGGACTCCGTAGCAAATCAGCATCCGTTCGACGTCGCGCTGCAAGCGCTGGGCGTGCCGCCCGAGCGCGCGGTGGCCGTCGCGAGCAGCGAACCGGAACGCCGCGAAGCCGAGACGTTCGGCCTGTCGCGTTGCGTGCGCATCACCGACACGATGCGCTCGATCGCATCGGCAGGCGTGCACTGAGCCGAGCACCGCATACGGGCCGGCTCGCGCCGGCCGGTCGCGATCCGGCGCGATGCCGACGATTGCCCGACCGAATTCCGACATTCCGCCGTCAAGGCGGCCTGCAACACTTCCAGGCTCGACCGATCCTGCCCGGCGACCGGATGTCGGCGATGGCCGCGAACATGCGATGGGACGTGTATCGCAATGGCTCGCGGCTCATCGTGAAGATGATGCTTGTACAACGAGCGCGAGATGGAATTCCAGGCGGCGTGCGACGGCGCGAAGATCGCCGCGGGCAGTCACTTCTACGACTACGCGGTACGCGGGATTGAAGCGCCGTTACGGGTGTCCGTGACGCGCCGTCAGTCCACCGGGTAATCGAGATCGTGCCAGCGCTTCGCCGATTTCCCGCCGGAGCCGAGGTGACCGCCGGGGAAGCGCATCACCGCAATTGCGTGCAGCGCTTTCGCGTCGAGCGCGGCGTCGCCGCAACTGCGCCTGACCTTGAGATCGCGGACGCGCCCCTGCTCGTCGAGCCAGACCCGCACGATCACGCGCCTTCTCGACGCGGGAGTCTGCACACCGCGTGACAACAGGCGATCCATCAGCGACATGAAGTTCTCCCCGATCGTCGAATGCTACGGTTATCGCCGGTGTGCGCGCCGCGTCAATGCCGGGCGGCTGTGCTCATGTGTGCCGGCGCAGCCTTCGGCTTCGCGGCGACGTGCGCCTTCGGCTCGGTGCCGGCCGCATGTCGAACCTTGCCGGTCTTCGCGGGGGCCGCGTGTGCGTTCGGCGCAGGTTTCGCGCCGGCATGCGCCGCGACCGGCGCCTTCGACTGCGAACGAACGGTTTGTCGACCCGGCTTCACGGCCGCCGCACTGCTCGCCGCCACGGGCGGATGCTTGACCTGCTGCGCGTACGCGTTGACGTCGTGATCGCTCATCCACGATTCCGTGTAGGCCGCCGACGCGGGATGAGCCAGGTTGAGATACGCGACCGATGCGACGAGAAAGGCACGAACATGCGTGCGACGATTGAATGCGGTAATGACGAATGCTCCTTTGCGAACTGGCTCGACGCCCTGTATCGGCGCCGTCGTGGCGGCACGATAAATGAGCGCATTCCGCACCGCAAGCGTCTGCCGGAGATCCAAACGATTCTTGACGTTTGAACGATCGATCCGGTGCGGGCGAGGCGCGAACCAGCGCGGCAGCCGCGCGGTCGCTTCGGTATGCACATGTCGTCGCCCACGGGGCCGGAACGCTGAAAGCCAATCGCCCCCGACGAGGCCGAACTCGAATTCGCCGACGGTGTCGAACGTGCATCGCCGGAGAGTCACATGAAACGCGCCACCCCGTTCGCCCTCCTGATCCTGCTCGCCGCCACCAGCTTGCCGGCACTCGCCGGCAGTGCCGCGTCGCCGGTCCCGCAGCAAGCGAAAAACTGCGTACCGTCCTCCACGTCCGCCGGCACGGCGCCCGGCTCCCGCGCTGCATCAAAAGCGCCGCCGATTCGCGTGTGCGTCGGCGATCCCGACACGCAGCTGAACCTGCCGTGGTTCCTGACCGACGTCCTCACCGCCGTGGACACGCATCAATCTCCCCGCGACCTGCTCCACAAGATGCGCGACGATTTCTGAAGCGCTGCTGTCGCCGATGCACGCGCTGGAACAACCCGCAGCAAGCGGGTTGGGCCTCGTTCAAGGCGCGCCGATGGCTGGATCGCCGGAAGTGACGCGCGATGCAAATATTTCTCCACAAGCATCAATTAAGAAATAACGCGATTTTTGAATATCAATATTTCGTAATCGAGGGCTGCACGCCTTATACTTGCCGCGCACCATCCTCGTGCCAAGAGACGGTGTCTTCTGTCCCGGCCGCTCACCGATGCGGCCGGTTTTTTTCGTGTGCGATACCGATATACATGCGTGGTCGGGGTATGTTACGGAGAAGCGCCTCGAATCCAGCGCCCCGCCGCGATGCCGCTTCGTGCGTTTCGCGAGCGTAGAATCGCTTTGCGTCCCGATATCGGCGCGAGCCGCGGTGCCCCGGCCAAGCACGGCGAACGCATCGCGTCTATCCATCGACCGGTTCGATCTGCATTCTCATGCGCACAACAACAAGTACGACCCGAGGACCTGCCGCGCCCGCACTGCCCCCGAAGCCCGCATTCCAGCGCAGCGGCGCGTGGCCGCACGTCGTTTTCCCGCTTGCCCTGATCGTCTGCATCCTCGTGTTCGTGGTCGCGCTCGTCGTTGCCGGGCGCCTGGCGCGCGACGCGATCGCGCAGCACGAACGCGTCGTCGCGAACGACATCGTGATATCGGTCGACCGCATTCTCGACGGGATTCGCTCGCGGCACCCGGCCGAGCTGGACGCGCTGGTCGGGCGACCCTGCATGACGATCTTCAGGACGCTCGCCGAAGTAGGCACTCACCTGCGTTATCTTCGGGCCGTCGGGCTGGCGAACGACGGTCGCGTCACATGCTCGTCGGCACTGGGCGCGATCGACGTCCCGCTCGCCGCATACATTCACGCGCCCGAGCCGGGGATGACGGCCATCACGCTGCTTCGGCAAACGCCGTTTCAGCATCGCGTTCCGGTGCTGGCGGCGTTTCGTGCGACCGCGCCCGAATCCGGCGTCCTCTATGTGGTCGAAGGCGACTATCTGGCGGACATGCTCGCGCACGGCACCCGCTTCGGGGCGGAAACGGCCACGCTGTCGATCGAAGGCGCCGGAAGCATCGATCAGCATGGCGCGTTCGTGCCGCCGTTCGGCGCGGCGCCGCCCACCGGCAGCACGATCGCGTCGGGCGCCTGGCCGTTCACGGTCTCCGTCACCTCGTCGGAACCCTACGTTTCGCAGGTGCAGCGGCGCTACGGACTGATCTGCGTGACGATCGCGCTGCTGGTCAACGGCCTCGTCGCGGCCGCGTACCTGCTCGCGATGGCGCCGCGCCGGCTGTTGCTGAAGGCCGTTCGCAATGCGCTGAAGCGCAACGAGTTTCATGTCGTCTATCAGACTATCGTCGATGTCGAAACGCGCAGGACCGTCGGCGTCGAGGCACTGCTGCGCTGGCAGCATCCGAAATGGGGGCCCATCAGTCCGGCGGTGTTCGTCCCGCAGGTGGAATCGAGCACGATCCTGCCGAAGGTGACCGAATTCGTGCTGCGCACGGCCATCTCGGAACTGTCCGCGCTCGCGCCGTCGATGCCGCTGCATGTCGCGATCAACGTCGCGCCGAAGGATCTCGAACGCGCGCGCTTCGTGTCCGTCGTCGAAGACGCGATCCGCCGGCTTCCGCCGGGCTGCACGCTGGTGCTCGAAGTCACCGAGCGCATCCTGCTCGAGAAGAATCCGCGCACCACCGAGATGTTCGCCACGCTGCGCGCGAAAGGCGCGAAGTTCGCGATCGACGACTTCGGCACGCACCACAGCAACCTCGACATGCTGTCGCGCTTTCCGTTCGACTACGTGAAGATCGATCGACAGTTCATCTCCCGGCTGACGACGGGCAACGCGAAACTGATCGAAGGGATCGCCGCCGTCGCGCACCACTACGGCCTGAAGATCATTGCGGAGGGCGTGGAGACGGAAGAGCAGCATCGCGCGCTGCATGCGGTCGGGATTCAGTATGCGCAGGGCTATCTGTACCAGCGACCGCAGCGACCGGAAGACCTGAAACGGGAATTCGCGCCGATGCCGGCCTAGGGCCTGCGCTGCGGCAACGCTGCCGCAGCTGCCGGCCGACGCGCTCGCGCACTCGACAGACGAATGCGTGCCGCCCGAACGTCATCCGGCCTGCGCGCGACGCCGACTGCTTCACGCGGTCGATGCAACGCGCACCACGTGGCGGATCCGGCGCCGCGTCCTGCCACCCGATGCCAGCGGCGCCGCTTCGGCGGGAACCGCGCGAGAAGCGCTAAAATCCGCCGCCTGGGCATCCACGACGAGCAAGTGTTTTGACTGCGTTCGAGCAGGGTTTCATCCTCACCCGCCACTGGCGGGACACCGCGTCCGGCATCGAGATCGAGTTCTGGCTGGCAACCGAACACGGTCCGCGCCGCGTGCGGCTGCGCCCGCAGGAAGCCGTCGCGTTCGTGCCGGCCGAGCAGCGGGCGCTCGCCGAACGCACGCTGGCCGGCGAGCGCGATGCCGAACTGCGCCCGCTCGCGCTGCGCGACTTCCGCCAGCGCGCGGTGGCCGGCCTCTACTGCCGCCGCTACCGCCATTTGTCCGGACTCCAGAAACGCCTCGCCGCGGCCGGCGTCGACGTCTACGAAGCCGACGTGCAGCCGCCCGACCGCTATACGATGGAGCGCTTCATCACGGCGCCCGTGCAGTTTCGCGGCACGGCCGGCCGCGACGGCACGCTGACCGACGGCGAACTGAAGCCCGCGACCGGCTATCGTCCCGCGCTGCGCTGCGTATCGCTCGACATCGAGACGAGCGTCCACGGCGAGCTGTATTCGATCGCGCTCGAAGGCTGCGGGCAGCGGCAGGTCTACATGCTCGGCCCGCCGAACGGCGACGCGCGCGCCGCGGACTTCAAGCTCGACTACTGCGACAGCCGGCCCGACATGCTCGCGCGGCTCAACGACTGGTTCGACGAACACGATCCCGATGCGGTGATCGGCTGGAACCTCGTGCAGTTCGACCTGCGCATCCTGCATGCGCACGCGGAGCAATACGGCGTGCCGCTGAAGCTCGGGCGCGGCGGCAGCGTGCTCGAGTGGCGCGCGCACGGGCAGCAGCCCGACCATTTCTTCGCGGGCGCGGCCGGCCGCCTGATCCTCGACGGCATCGACATGCTGAAATCGGTGACGTGGACGTTCCCGTCGTTCAGCCTCGAATACGTGTCGCAGTCGCTGCTCGGCGAAGGCAAGTCGATCGACAATCCGTATCAGCGGATGGACGAGATCCAGCGCCGCTTCGACCACGACAAGCCCGCGCTCGCGCACTACAACCTGAAGGACTGCGAACTCGTCACGCGCATCTTCGACAAGGCCGACCTGCTGTCCTTCGCGCTCGAACGCGCGACCGTCACCGGCCTCGCGGCCGATCGCACCGGCGGCTCGGTCGCCGCGTTCACGCACCTGTACCTGCCGCGCATGCACCGGCTCGGCTACGTCGCGCCGAACCTCGGCGACGTGACCGGCCAGAACAGCCCCGGCGGCTTCGTGATGGATTCGCGACCCGGCCTGTACGACTCGGTGCTCGTGTTCGACTACAAGAGCCTTTATCCGTCGATCATCCGCACGTTCCTGATCGATCCGGCCGGGCTGATCGAAGGGCTCGCGCATCCGGGCGACGACACGTCGGTGCCCGGCTTTCTCGGCGCGCGCTTCTCGCGCACCGCGCATTGCCTGCCCGACATCGTGCGGCGCGTGTCGGAAGGCCGCGACGAAGCGAAACGCCAGCGCAACGCGCCGTTGTCGCAGGCGCTGAAGATCATCATGAATTCGTTCTACGGCGTGCTCGGCTCGACGGGCTGCCGGTTCTTCGATCCGCGCCTCGCGTCGTCGATCACGATGCGCGGCCACGAGATCATGCACCGCACGCGCGAGCTGATCGAGGCGCAGGGTTACGAAGTCATCTACGGCGATACCGATTCGACCTTCGTGTGGCTCGGACGCGAACACGACGACGACGCGGCCGGCGCGAAGGGCCGCGCGCTCGTCGAGCACGTGAACCGCTGGTGGCAGGCGCACCTGCGCGATCGCTTCGGGCTCGAAAGCGCGCTCGAACTGCAGTACGAGCGGCATTACCGGCGCTTCCTGATGCCGACCGTGCGCGGCGCGGAAGAAGGCAGCAAGAAGCGCTATGCGGGCCTCGCGCGCGCGGCGGACGGCGGCGAGGACCTCGTGTTCAAGGGGCTCGAAACGGTGCGCACCGACTGGACGCCGCTCGCGCAGGCATTCCAGCGCGAACTCTACCGGCGGGTGTTCAAGCGCGAGCCGTACCAGGATTTCATTCGCGACTACGTGCGGCGCACGCTCGCCGGCGAATACGATGCGCAACTGATCTATCGCAAGCGCGTGCGCCGGCCGTTGAGCGAATATCAGCGCAACGTGCCGCCGCACGTGCGCGCCGCGCGGATCGCCGACGAATTCAACCAGGCGCGCGGCCGGCCGCTGCAGTACCAGCGCGGCGGCTGGATCAGCTACGTGATGACGACGGCCGGCCCGGAACCGCTCGAAACGATGCGCTCGCCGATCGACTACGCGTTCTACGTGAGCCGCCAGCTGCAGCCGGTCGCCGATGCGATCCTGCCGTTCCTGCGCGACGATTTCGAACGCGTGATTTCCGGGCAGGGGCAATTGTTCTGAGCGCGATGCGCGGCGAGCACGGCTGCCCGAGCCGAGCGTCTCGCCACCGGAGCCGGCGATGCCGGCTAAAATACCGGCCTGCCGCGCCTCCCGCCGCGGCCGGAGGACCTTCATCATGACCGCACGTCGCGGTGCCGCGGTCGCCATCGCGCCCGGTCACGAGACAGCCAGCCTGTCCAAAGCCCAGCAAACCTTCAATACGCTCGTCAAGCACATCGAAAAGCGGCGCGAGCGTCTGGGCGCATGGGAAGCCGTCACGCCGGCCTTCCAGAAGAAATTCGTCGACGGGCTGCTGCCGCTCGAACAGGAAGCGACCGCGCTGCGGATCAGGCTGATCCATCTGCTCGACGATGCGTTCCTGCAGAAGGGCCTGAGCAAGGCCGAGCAGCGCATGCTGTCCGACCTGATCGCCGACATGGCGCGCGACTTGCTGAACGTCAGCGACGACGCGGCGCTGAAGGTCATTTACAACCGCCATCGCGCATCCGACGACGCCGGCAGCGCCGTGGCCGATCCCGAGCCGATGAAGCGGGAGCCGCAGCCGATGCCCGCCACGGAGCCGGCCGACGATCTCGACACGCTGTCACCCGACGAGCTCGCCGAGCGGATGCAGGCCGAACTCGACGCCCAGTTCGAGCGCGACATGGCCGCTCACGCGGCCCGCGAGGCCCAGCGCGCGAAGCGCAAGAAGGCGCCGAAGCAGTCGGCCGCGCAGGCGAAGCGCGAGGCCGAGCAGGCCGAATCGAGCAAGTCGATCCGTGAGATCTATCGCAAGCTGGCCAGCGCGCTGCATCCCGATCGCGAAACCGATCCGCAGGAACAGCAGCGCAAGACCGTGCTGATGCAGCGGGTCAACCACGCGTATGCGAAGGGCAATCTGCTGCAACTGCTGGAACTGCAGCTGGAGATCGAACAGATCGACCGACGCGCGATCGACGGCCTGAGCGAAGCACGGCTCACGCGCTACAACGGCATCCTCGAGGAACAGCTGCGCGAGCTCGATCAGGAGATCCGGCACGTCGAGAACGATTTCCGGCGCACTTACGGCATCGCGTCGTCCGTCAAGATCGCGCCTGATACCGTGATCCGCATGCTCGCGCGCGACATCGCCGGCATGCAGCGCGGCAACCAGGACCTGACCATCGCGCTGCGCGAGTTCGAGGATCCGGACTACGTCAGGGACTGGTTGAAGGACATGAAACGCCGGCCGGTATCGTCGCGCTTCGTCGACGATTCGTTTTGAGCGAAGCCGGCGTGGGCCGGCGCGCGGCGCGCACGCGCCGTCACATCACGGCGACTCGCCGATCCCGCCCATCAGCGTCATCAGCTGCTCTCGCAGCCACTGGCTGCCCTGATCCTGATCGGCGCTGCGATGCCAGTAGCAGAAATATTCGAGCCCCGGCATCTCGAACGGCAGTTCGAGAATCCGCGCGGGGTAGCGCTGCAGCAGCCGCAGCGGCGCTGTCAGCGCCAGGTCGCCGCGCATCGCGATCAGCGGCGCGACCATGTAGTGCTGCACGCGCATCTGGATGTTGCGGCGCAGCCCGAGCCGCGTCAGTTCGGCATCGACGTGCCCGCTGCCCTTGCGGCGGCTCGACACGTGGATGTGCCCCATCGACAGGTAGTCGTCCAGGGTCAGCGTGTCGCCCTTGAACGGGTGGTCGTCGCGGATCATGCACGCGTAGCGGTCGCGCACGAGCAGCGCCTGGTGCAGGTGCGGGTCGCCGATCAGCGGCGCGTCGATCGCGATGTCGACGGAGCCGTTCGCGAGCGCGGTCGCCACTTCGCGGCGGTCCATCGTGTAGCTGCGCACGTGCATGCCGGGCGCATGCGTCTGCAGCAGTTCGCCGAGGGCCGGCAGCAGCAGCGCTTCGGTCAGGTCGCTCATGCTCAACCGGAACACGCGCGCGGACGAAGCGGGGTCGAACACGTCGCCTTCGTGCGCGCTCGAATCGAGCAGCTGCAGCGCTTCGCGCACGCGGCCGACGATGTTCTCGGCCATCGGCGTCGGCATCATCCCGGCCGGCGTGCTGACGAACAGCGGATCGTTCAGCGTCTTGCGCAGCCGCGCCAGCGCGTTGCTGACGGCCGGCTGCGTGAGGTTCAGCACCTCGGCCGCGCGCGTCAGGTTGCGCTTGTTGTAGATCGCCTCGAATACGACGAACAGGTTCAGATCAATCTTCGAAAGGCGCATCGCCGGATCTCCTTGCCGGCATCTTAATACGGCGTGCGTCTCCCGTTCGCCCACGTCGCCGGCTCGCGCGGTGCGCCGCTCAGCCGCGCGGCGGCCGCGTCAGGTACGGTTCGGTCGAGCCGCGCACGGCGTCCTTGATCTCCATGCGCGCGATCGCCTGCAGGTGCACCTCGTCCGGACCGTCGGCGAAGCGCAGCGCGCGGCCCCAGGTCCACAGGTCGGCGAGCGGCGTGTCGGGGCTCAGGCCCGCCGCGCCGAACACCTGCATCGCGCGGTCGCACACGTTCGTGTAGACGGTCGGCACGAGCGCCTTGATCATCGAGATTTCCTTGCGCGCCGCCTTCGCGCCGACCTTGTCGATCATCCACGCGGCCTTCAGCACCAGGAGGCGCGCCTGGTCGATCTCGATGCGCGAACGCGCGATCCATTCGCCGATCGTGCCGTGCCGGTTCAGCGGCTTGCCGAACGCCTCGCGCGACTGCGCGCGGTCGATCATCAGTTCCAGCGCGAGCTCGGCCGCGCCGATCGAACGCATGCAGTGGTGGATGCGGCCCGGCCCGAGGCGCGCCTGCGCGAGCGCGAAGCCGCTGCCTTCCTCGCCGAGCAGGTTGCGCGCCGGCACGCGCACGTTGTCGAACGTGATCTCGCAGTGCCCTTCGGGTGCGTAGTGATTGACCACCGTGATGTTGCGCACGATCGTCACGCCCGGCGTGTCGCGCGGCACGAGGATCATGCTCTGCTGCTGGTGCGATTCCGCTTCCGGATCGGTCTTGCCCATCACGATGAAGATCTTGCAGTTCGGGTGCGCGGCGTTCGTGATGAACCACTTGCGGCCGTTGATCACGTACTCGTCGCCCACGCGCTCGATGCGTGTCGTGATGTTGGTCGCGTCCGACGATGCGACGTCGGGCTCCGTCATCGCGAACGCCGAACGGATCTCGCCGCGCAAGAGCGGCAGCAGCCATTGTTCGCGCTGCTCGGGCGTCGCGAACATGTGCAGCAATTCCATGTTGCCGGTGTCCGGCGCGTTGCAGTTGAACACCTCCGACGCCCAGCTCACGCGCCCCATGATCTCGGCGAGCGGCGCGTATTCGAGGTTCGTCAGGGCCGTGCCCGGCTCGTCGGCCTTCAGGTGCGGCAGGAACAGGTTCCACAGGCCTTCGGCCTTCGCGCGCTCCTTCAGCGCCTCCATGAACGACACGGGATACTGCCCCGCATGCACTTCTTCGTTCCACTGACGAATGCGCGGCACGATGTGCGCGTCCATGAACGCGCGCACGCGTTCGCGCAGTTCTTCCACTTTCGGGGTGTAGCCAAAGTCCATGATCGACTCCTCGAGATTCCGGTTTCCGTTCGTTCGGTTCAGAAGGCCGAGACACCGCCGTCGACGGCGACGGCCTGCCCGGTCAGATAGGTGTTTTCCTTCGCGCACAGCGTGAGCATCGTCGCGACGATTTCCTCGGGCCGGCCGAGCCGCTTCATCGGCGAGCCCTGCGCGAGAAAGTCCTGGCGCGCGCCGAGGTCGCTGTCGGTGACCATCGGCGTCGCGCTGTAGAACGGGCACACCGCGTTCACGCGAATGCCGTGGCGCGCGTATTCGAGCGCGGCCGTCTTCGTGAGCCCGACCACCGCGTGTTTGGACGCCGCATAGGCGGCCAGCTTCGGCGCGCCGCCGAGCCCGGCCATCGACGCGACGTTCAGGATCACGCCTTCGCGCTGCGCGAGCATCTGGCGAATCTGGTGCTTCATCGCGAAGAACACGCCCTTCGCGTTCACCGCGAAGCTCAGGTCGAGATCGGCTTCGTCGGTATCGATCAGCGCCTTCATCGGCGGGGCGATGCCGGCATTGTTGATGCCGACGTCGAGCCGTTCGAAGCCCGCGACCGCCGCCTGGACCAGCAACGCGACGTCGGCTTCGACGCGCACGTCGCAGCGCTGCGCGATCACGTCGGCGCCGGCTGCGCGCAGCCCCGCGGCCACGCGCTCGAGCGCCGCTTCGTTCAGGTCGCCGAGCGCGAGCCGCGCGCCCATCGCGGCCAGTTCGCTCGCGAGCAGCGCACCGAAGCCGCTCGCGGCGCCGGTGATCATCACGGCCTGCCCGGCATAGCTGTCGATTTTCATCGCGCGCTCAGATCGTCAGGCCGCCGTCGACGACGATGCATTCGCCGTTCGTGTAGCTCGCCGCATCGGACACGAGATACAGCACGGTGCCGGCCATCTCGCGCGGCTCCGCGTGGCGGCGCAGCGGGATCTTCGTCATCCAGGTTTCGTAGATGTCCTTGTCGGCGAACAGCGCGCCCGCGAACTTCGTCTTGGTGAGGCCCGGCAGCAGCGCGTTCACGCGGATGCCGAACGGCCCGCACTCCTTCGCGAACGCCTTCGTCATGTTGACGACCGCGGCCTTCGTGATCGAGTAGATGCCTTGCCGGTCGCCCGGCTGCAGCGCATTCACCGAAGCGGTGTTGACGATCGCGCCGCCGCCCTGCGCCTTCATCAGCTTGCCGGCCTCGACCGACATGAAGAAGTAGCCGCGGATGTTCACGTCGACGGTCTTTTCGTACGCGGCGAGATCGGTGTCGAGGATGTGCCCGAAATACGGATTCGCGGCCGCGTTGTTCACGAGGATGTCGAGCCGGCCGTGCTTGCCGCGGATCGTCTCGAACGTCGCGGCGATGTCCTCCAGCCGCCCGACGTGGCACGCCAGCGCTTCCGCGCGGCCGCCCGCCGCGACGATTTCGTCCGCAACCGCCTGGCAGTCGTCGAGCTTGCGGCTCGACACGATCACGTGCGCGCCCTGCTGCGCGAGCAGCTTCGCGATTTCCTCGCCGATGCCGCGGCTCGCGCCCGTCACCAGCGCGATCTTGCCCGTCAGGTCGAACAGATTCGTTGCCATGTTGCTGTGCTCCTCCATTGATGTGTTGTCGTGCCGCCGCGCGGCGCTTCCGTCGCGGTCAGCGCTGCGCGTCGATCACGTCGACGGCCATCTCGGCCAGCCGGCCGGCCATCGCGCCGACGCGCAGCGCCTGCTCGCTCGACGCGTTGCCCTGCAGCGCGCGCGCCTTCACGCCCTGCGCGATCGCCGCGAGCCGGAAGAAACTGAACGCGAGATAGAAATGCCAGTCGCGGATCGGCTCGATGCCGCGCAGCTCGCAATAGCGCGCGACGATCGCCGCTTCGTCAGGAATGCCGAGTTCCGCGCGATCCTGGCCCGCGAGCCCGCGCACCTGGCCGCCCGACGGCAGGCGCAGGCACATGCAGAAATACGCGAGATCGGCGAGCGGGTTGCCGAGCGTCGACAGTTCCCAGTCGAGCACGGCCTGCACGCGATAGCCGTCGCGCGCGAACATCAGGTTGTCGATCCGGAAATCGCCGTGCACCAGCGCGGGCCGGCCGGTGTCCGCCGGGCACGCCTTCGGCAGCCAGTCGATCAGCGTCTCCATCGCGTCGAGGCGCTCGGTTTCCGCCGCGCGATACTGTTTCGTCCAGACGCCGATCTGGCGCTCGAAGTAGTTGCCGGGGCGGCCGTAGTCGGCGAGGCCCACCGCGTCGACGTCCACGTCGTGCAGCGCGGCCATCGTGCGCAGCAGCGCGTCGTAGCAGGTCGCGCGCTCGGCCTTCGGCAGCTCCGGCAGCGCCGGATCCCAGAAGATCCGGCCGTCCTCGAAGCTCATCACGTAGAACAGGCTGCCGATCACGTCGCGGTCTTCGCAGAGGTGATACGGATGCGCGACCGGCACCGCGGTGCCCGACAGCGCACTCAGCACGCGGAATTCGCGGTCGACCGCATGCGCGGATTTCAGCAGCTCGCCGGGCGGCTGGCGGCGCAGCACGTAACGGCCGCTCTTCGCGTGCAGCAGGAAGGTCGGGTTCGACTGGCCGCCGGCAAACTTCTCCATGTCGAGCGGGCCTTCGAAACCCGGCACGTGCGCTTCCAGATAGCGCGTGAGGCGGGCTACGTCGAGGGGCTGGGAAGGATTCGTCATCGTCGCGATCGTTCGTGGGGTCAGCCGTAGGTGCGCCACGTGTGCCGTTCGGGATCCTCGAGATGCGGGATGCCGTTGAACGACGCGAGGTGGAACGCTTCGGCGTTGAAGAAAAACTGCGAAAGACTGCTGTTGCGGATCTGCAGGTTCAGCGCGATCGCGCTCGACGGCGGTGCGGCGAGCACCTGCTGCACGGTCACCGCGATCGGGCCGCCGGAGCTCACCGCGAGCACGCGCTGGCTGCCGCCGCCGCGGATCGCAGCGCGCGCGTCGGCGACGCGCTGCTGGAAATGCGCCCAGGTTTCGGGGGCGGTGTCGCCGAGCCTGTCGTCGGCCCACAGGTGCAGCACCTGCCGCAGCGCGCGAAAGTGCTCCTTCATCGAGCCGGCTGCGAGCCGCGCGATCTCCGGATAGTCGTTCGCCGCCGCCGCGAACAGCCCGTGGAAGTCGTATTCGTTCAGGCCGGGATGGCGGTCGACCGCCACGCCGTCGCGGCCCATTCCGCGCAGGATCGCGGCGACCGTCTGCGCATGCCGGTTCATCGTGCCGCAGATCACGCGATCGAACGTCAGGCCCTGCCGCGCGAAGTATTCGCCGAGCCAGACGCCCTGCTGCTCGCCCGCGGCGGACAGCCGGTCGTAGTCGTCCGTGCCGAACGACGCCTGTCCGTGCCGTACCAGAAAGAGTTCAGCCATTGCCTGTTCCGCCTGAATGAAACCGAAGGATCAGCATAGCGACCGGGTCTGCATTTTTGAAATTTATTTTCTGAATCGGACGCTATTCACCCCATGAATTCCCGGTATCCAAACAGTGCGCTTTCGCCGGCTTGCGCCGATGGCCCTGAACCGCGGCACGGGAATTGCGCCAGCAGGCACGGTCATGTCGAACAAATTCAGGAGGGGTGCGATGCTCGGTACAATCCTTATCATCGTTCTGATTCTGCTGCTGATCGGGGCATTTCCAGCGTGGCCGCACAGCCGAAGCTGGGGCTACTGGCCATCGGGCTCTCTCGGGCTGATCGTCGTCGTCGTCGTGATACTCGTGCTGCTGGGCCACATCTGAGTGTGACGACGCGTGCCAGTTCAACAGGCACGCGTCGTTCGGTCCGCGCGCCGTGGCTTCTTTACAAACGCCCGCGGTGAACGCCAAGCCGGCAATGGCGAGCCGATAGATCGCTCGGCCGCCTGCTTGGTACGCGCCTTCACGAGCGCGCGCGCCGGCGCGGACGGCACCAGCCATTCGCGCTTCGCGCCGTAATACCCGGCGATCCCGAGGAACAGCGTCATCGCACCGCTCACGATGAGCGCGCTGAACAGCGCGTCGAGCATCACGCACACGAACTCGAGCACGAACACGCCAACCAGCGGAATCAGCAGCAGCCGGAACGAATAGCCGTCGCGGCCGTGCCCCTGGATCCACCATTTCACCGGCTGGAGTTGCCAGAAGCGGTTGTCACGGTGGCGTGAAAGCCGTTGTTCCATGTCCGTCCATTCCCGACTGTGCGATTGCGCTGCGTCACTGCATCATGACCGCACCGGCGTCGAAACACGTTCGACCCATGCCGTGCGTCGTGTCCGTGCGCGGCCGTCCCGCATCATGCCGCAACCGTTCGTGGAAAACCCGCACGGCGCCCCGAGCCGGCACCCGAATGCGGCGAAACCGAACACCGCAGGTTATCAATTGATCCAAAAGATTCAATAGACGATGCCTCCTCCGGCGCGCGATGCTGGCCCGGCCAGTGAACGCGGCGTCATTGCAACGACGCGCACAAGAATGGAGTGAGACACATGCCGACCGATCACCGTCAACGACGCCACACGCTGTGGCTGCTGTGCGCGCTTTCGTTCATCCTCTACGTCGACCGCGTGAACCTCGCGACCGCGGCCGGCGCGATCAAGGCCGAACTCGGGCTGTCGAACACCGAACTCGGCATCGCGTTCTCCGCGTTCGCGTATTCGTACGCGTTCTGCCAGATCTTCGGCGGCTGGATCGCCGACCGCTTCGGCGCCCGCATCACGCTGATCGGCTGCGGGCTGATCTGGGTCGCGTCGACCTTCATGACCGGGCTCGTGCACAGCCTCGCGCTGCTGTTCGCCGCGCGCCTGCTGCTCGGGATCGGCGAAGGCGCGACGCTGCCCGCGCAGGCCCGCGCGATCACGCACTGGTTCACGCGCGAACGGCGCGGCGTCGTGCAGGGCTTCACGCATTCGTTCTCGCGGCTCGGCAACGCGGTCACGCCGCCGATCGTCGCCGCGCTGATGACGTGGCTGTCGTGGCGCGCGGCGTTCTTCGTGATCGGCGCGGTGACGCTGGTATGGCTCGTCTGGTGGATCGCCGGCTTTCGCGAGTACCCGCTCGGCGACGGCGGCGACAACCGTACGCGCACCGCTGCCGCCGCCCGGCCGGCACCGGCGCCGGGCCCGACGCCGTGGGGCCCGCTGTTCCGCCGGATGGCGCCGACGATCTTCGTGTACTTCTGCTACGGCTGGACCGCCTGGCTGTTCTTCACATGGCTGCCGACGTTCTTCCTGAACGGCAAGGGCCTCGACCTGAAGTCCACCGCGCTGTTCGCGTCCGGCGTGTTCTTCGCGGGCGTCGTCGGCGACACGCTCGGCGGCTGGCTGTGCGACCGCATCTATCGCAAGACCGGCAACCTCGCGCTGTCGCGCCAGAGCGTGATCGTCGCGAGTTTCACCGGCGCGCTCGCCTGCATGCTGCCGCTCGCGTTCGTGCATTCGACGGCCGGCATCGCGCTGTGCCTGTCCGGGTCGTTCCTGTGCCTCGAACTGACGATCGGGCCGATCTGGGCCGTGCCGAGCGATATCGCGCCGACGCACGCGGGCATCGCGAGCGGGATGATGAATGCGGGTTCCGCGATCGCGGGGATCCTGTCGCCGATCCTGTTCGGCTATCTCGTCGACCACACCGGAAGCTGGACGGTGCCGTTCGTCGGGTCGGTCGCGATGCTGCTGATCGGCATCGTCGCCGCGCTGCGGATCCGGCCGGATCGCACGCTGTCGGCATCGACGCCGTCGCTCGCCGAAGCGCCGGCCGCGCCGTCGGCACGCTGACGCGGGGTGGCGGCGGTTCGCCGCGCGGTATCGGGCTTGGTCCTGCTCGGCGTGGATTGTCCCGACCTGCCCTGATCGCCGTCATCACGCACCGCGAGCGAAGCTCGCCGGTGCGTGACGCCGCAACGTAGCCGCCCCGCCTTCCATCAATCGCCCACGCCCTGCCCGCCTTCCCGATGGAACAGCGCCAGAAACTGCTGCGCCGGAATGCTCAGCGGCCGATCCCGCCGCACGAGGCTGCCATACGACGGCAGCTTCTGGTCGAGTTCGTAATCGATGATCGCAACCAGCCCGTGCGCCGCGTTGCGCTGCGCGACGGTCAACGGAATCACGCCGAGCATCCGCGAACGGTCGACGAGGTTCATCGTCGTCAGGATCGACCCCGTTTCGACGAGCCCGCGCGGCATCGGCTGGTGACGCGCGCGGAACTCGCGCTCGACCACCTCGCGCGCCGGGCTGCCGGCCGGCTGCAGGATCCACGTGTAATCGAGCAGCGCGTCGAATTCGACCGGCCCCGCGCCCGCGAGCGGATGGTCGCGGCCCGCGATGATCGCGAGCGCCTCGTCGTCCACCACGCGGAAGTCGCAATCGGTGCCGACGTTGCGGCCGATCACCACCTCGAGCACGCCCTCGCGCAACTGCGGCATCAGCCGGTCGCTGGTATCGACCGCGATGTCGATCGCCAGCAGCGGATAGCGCGCCTTCAGCTGCACCAGCGCCTCGGTGAGCCGCCCCGGCGACGCCGCCATGATGCTGCCGATCGCGAGCCGCCCCGCGCTGCCGAGCTGCAGCTCGCCGAGCTCGCGATTGAGCGCCTCCATGCTGCCGCGAATCCCGCGGAAATAGCCGAGCACGCGCTCGCCGGCCGGGTTCAGCACGAGCCCGCGCCCGACACGATCGAAGAGGCGCTGGCCGAGCGCGCTTTCCAGTTCGGCCAGCATCTTCGTCGCGGCCGGTTGCGTGAGGCCGAGCTGCCCGGCGGCCGCGCGCAGCGTCGAGCATTCATCCACCGCGAGCAGCAGCGCGATCTGCCGCATCCGCAGCCGGTTCAGCAATTGGGGAGTCGAGTCTCGTCGATCGATCGAGCCCATTTCGATTACTCCAGGTTATCGATTCATCAAGAGTTTTCAATTTACCGACTCATTCCGTCTACCTAGCATGAACCCCATACACCAACGGCCACACGCCGCCACCGGAGACACCGCATGAACATGCAACCGCCCGCCGCCCGCCACGGAGACGCCGCATGACGACCGCCGCCGTGCCCGCCGCTTCACTGCCCGTCGTCGCGCTGACCCTCGGCGACCCCGCCGGCATCGGCGCCGAACTGATCGCGAAACTGCTCGCGCGGCCCGACGCGACGTCCCGCGCGAACCTCGTGCTGATCGGCGACCGCTGGCTGTGGGAAGCCGGCCAGCGCGTCGCCGGCGTGACGGTCGACGTCGAACCCGTCGCGTCGCTCGCCGCCGTGCGCGGCCGGCCGTCCACCGCGCGCGCCGCGTTCGTCGCGCTCGACACGATCGATCGCGCGCAGGTCACCGTCGGCCAGCCCGGCGCGGCCGGCGGCCGCTCGACGTTGACCGTGCTCGACCGGTGCCTCGACGCCGCGCTCGCCGGCGACATCGACGCGATCTGCTTCGCGCCGCTGAACAAGTACGCGATGAAGCTCGGCGGGCTCCGGCACGACGACGAGCTGCACCACTTCGCCGCCGCGCTCGGCGTGACCGGCTACTTCTGCGAATTCAACACGCTCGGCGAGCTGTGGACCGCGCGCATCTCGTCGCATATTCCGCTGAAGGATGCGGCGGCCCAGCTGAGCGTCGCGCGAATCGAACAGGCATCCGAACTGATCTACCGGTCGCTGCTCGCGAACGGCGTCGCGGCGCCGAAGATCGCGATCGCCGCGTTCAACCCGCACGGCGGCGACGGCGGCAGCTGCGGCCGCGAGGAAGTCGACATCATCGAGCCGGCCGTGCGCAAGCTGCAGTCGCGCGACTGGCCGACCGACGCGCCGTTCCACGGCCCGTTCCCCGCCGACACGATCTTCCTGAAGGCGCAGGCCGGCGACTACCAGGCGATCGTCACGATGTACCACGACCAGGGGCAGATCGCGATCAAGCTGCTCGGCTTCTCGCGCGGCGTGACCGTGCAGGGCGGGCTGCCCGTGCCGATCACGACGCCCGCGCACGGCACCGCGTACGACATCGCGGGCCGCGGCACGGCCGACGTCGGCGCGACCTGGCAGGCGCTGCAGATCGCCTGCCGCATGGGCGCCGCGCGCCGCACCTCCACCGTTTCGGCGTGACGCTCACACGCCAGCCACACACGACACACACACGACAACATCGATTCCAGGAGACACCAACATGAAGATCCGCTCCGTGCGCGCCCGCGTATTCCAGTGGAAAGGCAAGACCGTTCCGCCGCAGGGCAACTTCTGCTCGAACGCGATGGACCTGCTGTACGCGCCGCAGGAAACCATGAGCACGTTCCGCTTCCATGCGTGGACGGTCGTGGAAGTCGAGACCGACGACGGCATCGTCGGCCTCGGCAACGTCGCGCTCGCGCCGCACGTCGCGAAGGCGATCATCGACCAGTACCTCGCGCCGCTCGTGATCGGCCAGGACCCGTGGGACTACGAGTACCTGAACCAGCGGATGTACCGCGCGACCCACGCATGGGGCCGCAAGGGCATCGGCATGGCGGCGATCTCGGCGGTCGACATCGCGATCTGGGACATCCTCGGCAAGAGCGTCGGCAAGCCGGTGTTCAAGCTGCTCGGCGGCCGCACCAAGGAGAAGATCCCCTGCTACTACTCGAAGCTCTACCGCACCGACCTGAAGGCGATGCAGGAGGAAGCGCAGCAATACCTGAAGGAAGGCTTCCGCGCGTTCAAGATGCGCTTCGGCTACGGTCCCGCGCACGGCCAGCAGGGCGTGGTGGAGAACCTGAAGTCGGTCGCGGCGATCCGCGAGGTGATCGGCTACGACAACGACCTGATGCTCGAGTGCTACATGGGCTGGAACCTCGAGTATGCGAAGCGCATCCTGCCGAAGCTCGAGAAGTACCAGCCGCGCTGGCTCGAGGAGCCGGTGATCGCCGACGACATCGACGGCTACGCGGAGCTGAACCGGCTGACGAGCATTCCAATCTCGGGCGGCGAGCACGAGTTTTCGCTGTACGGCTTCAAGCAGCTGCTCGACCGCAAGGCCGTGTCGGTCGTGCAGTACGACACGAACCGCGTCGGCGGGATCACGATGGCGCACAAGATCAACGCGCTGTGCGAGGCGTACAGCGTGCCGGTGATTCCGCATGCGGGCCAGATGCACAACTATCACCTGACGATGAGCACGCTCGCATCGCCGATGAGCGAGTACTTCCCGATGTTCGACGTGGAAGTCGGCAACGAGCTGTTCTATTACATCTTCGACGGCGAGCCGGTGGCCGAGAACGGCTTCCTGCAGCTGCGCGACGACGTCCCGGGCCTCGGTCTCACGCTGAAGACCGAGTTCCTCGACCAGTTCGACATCGTCGAGTGAGGCCGGCCATGCACGCACGCTACCAGGGCGTCTTTCCGGTCGCGCCGACGATCTTCGACGCGCACGGCGCGCTCGACCTCGACGGCCAGCGCCGTTGCCTCGACTTCATGATCGATGCCGGCTCGCAAGGCATCTGCATCCACGCGAACTACTCGGAGCAGTTCGCGCTCGGCGACGACGAACGCGACCTCATCACGCGCACGACGCTCGAGCACGTCGCCGGCCGCGTGCCGGTGATCGTCACGACGTCGCACTTCAGCGCGCGGATCTGCGCGGAACGCAACCGTCGGGCGCAGGCACTCGGTGCCGCGATGGTGATGGTGATGCCGCCGTACCACGGCGCGACGTTCCGCGTGCCCGACGCATCGATCCGCGCGTTCTTCCGCGAAGTCGCCGACGGCCTCGACATTCCGCTGATGATCCAGGACGCGCCCGCGAGCGGCGTCGCGCTGCCGGCGTCGCTGCTCGCGACGCTCGCGCGCGAGATCGACGCCGTGTCGTACTTCAAGATCGAGACGCCCGGCGCGGCGTCGAAGCTGCGCGAGCTGATCGCGCTCGGCGGCGATGCGATCGAAGGGCCGTGGGACGGCGAGGAAGGCATCACGCTGCTCGCCGACCTCGATGCCGGCGCGACCGGCGCGATGACGGGCGGCGGTTATCCGGACGGCATCCGCCGCATCACCGATGCGTATTTCTCCGGACGCCGCGACGAAGCGTGCGAGCAATACGCGCGCTGGCTGCCGCTGATCAACTACGAGAACCGCCAGTCGGGCTTCCTGACCGCGAAGGCGCTGCTGAAGGAAGGCGGCGTGATCGCGTGCGACCGGCCGCGCGCCCCCTGGCCCGAACTGCATCCGCAGGTGCGTGCAGGCCTGCTCGACGCGGCACGGCGGCTCGATCCGCTCGTGCTGCGCTGGGGCCGCTAGACATCGTTTCGTACCCGCAACGCGCGTTGCGTTGCGCATCGGCGTGACGGCGGCCCGACAGAAGGCCGCCGCCGCTCATCACATGGATCGGAGACACCATGACTCTGCTGAACCCCGCCACCCCGGCCTATGAAGCCGGCGATGCCATCCCGCGCCGCCGCTGGCTGCGCGTGATTCCGCCGCTGCTGCTCGCGTGCATCGTTTCGTACATGGACCGCGTGAACATCGCGTTCGCGATGCCGGGCGGGATGAACGCCGAACTCGGCATGAACGCGACGATGGCCGGCCTCGCCGGCGGCATCTTCTTCTTCGGCTACCTGTTCCTGCAGATTCCGGGCGGCCGGCGCGCCGCGCTCGGCAGCGGCAAGAAGTTCATCGCGTGGTCGCTCGTGAGCTGGGCCGTGCTGTCGGTGCTGACCGGGCTCGTCACCCATACGTGGCAACTTTTGACGCTGCGCTTCCTGCTCGGCGTGGCGGAAGGCGGGATGCTGCCGGTCGTGCTGACGATGGTCAGCCACTGGTTTCCCGACCGCGAACGCGGCCGCGCGAACGCGATGGTCATCATGTTCGTGCCGCTCGCCGGCATGATCACCGCGCCGCTGTCCGGCTTCATCCTCGCTGCATACGACTGGCGTCACCTGTTCTACAGCGCCGGCGCGCTGTCGCTGCTTTGCCTGTTCGCATGGCTGATGTTCGCCGACGACAGCCCGGAAACCGCGCGCTGGGTGTCGCCGCGCGAGAAGGCGTACATCCTCGACGCGCTGCGCGACGAACAGGCGCGCAAGCAGGCCGCCGGCACGCCGGCCGCCGCGTCGTTCGGCGCGATACTGCGCAACCCGACGATCTGGCTGCTGATCGCGATCAACTTCTGCTATCAGGTCGGCATCTACGGCTATACGATGTGGTTGCCGACGCTGCTGAAAAACCTCACGCACGGCGGGATGGGCAAGGTCGGCCTGCTCGCGATGCTGCCGTATGTCGCGATGGTGATCGGGATGTTCGCCACGTCGTATTTGTCGGACCGGACCGGCAAGCGGCGCCTGTTCGTGCTGCTGCCGCTCGTCGGCTTTGCCGCGTGCCTCGCGCTGTCGGTGCTCACGCATGCGTCGATGGTCGTGTCGTTCGCGTTCCTGATCGGCTGCGGCTTCTTCCTGCAGGCGGCGGCCGGCGTGTTCTGGGCGATTCCGCCGAAGCTGTGCAGCGTCGAGACGGCCGGCAGCGCGCGCGGCCTGATCAACGCGCTCGGCAACCTCGGCGGCTTCTGCGGCCCGTATGCAGTCGGCGTGCTGACCCAGCACGTGAGCGCGGCCGCCGGCGTGTACAGCCTCGCCGTCACGCTCGCGGTGGCCGGCCTGCTCGCGCTGACGCTGCCCAGGCGCTGCGAAGACTGACCGGACACGCGAACGAATCAACGGAGACACACCATGAACGACATCCTGTTGCTGGTGCAGAAATGCGCCCACACCTTCAGCTTCTACGACCTCGAGACGAAAGCCGCGCTCAAGCACATCGTGCTGCCGAACTTCCCGCACGAGTTCACCGTCGACGTGAACGACCGCTTCGCGTACGTCGGCATCTTCGGGATCGAGACCGCGTGGTCGCGCGGCCATGAAGGCGATCACCGGATCGCCGAGATCGACCTCGTCGAGCGCACGCACACGCGCATGCTCGACCTGTGGCCGTACTACCGGCCTCACGGGATGGCGGCCGATCGCGACGGCCGGCTGTACGCGATGAGCGAGGCGCACGACATGCTGCTCGTGTTCGACGCGCCGACCCGGCAGGCCGTGCCGAACATGGCCGTACCGTCCGGCGGCGTGAAGACGCACCTCGTGACGCTCACGCGCGATGCGAGCCGCGCGTACGGCGTGCACCTGCTGTCGAACACGGTCACGCAATTCCATCCGCGCGACGCGACCGTCGCGCCGCGTGCGGTGATGCCCGGCCCGCGTCCCGAAGGCAATGCGCTGTCGAGCGACGAGCGCACGCTGTTCGTCGCGAATCGCGGCGACGACACGCTCGTCGAGATCGACACCGACACGATGACCTGCGGCCGCCGCGTGAAGACCCGCAGCGATCCCAACCGCATCTACCGCACCACCGCGCCGGACGGCCGCGACCTGCTGCTGCTGACCAATTCCGGCGAGCGGTCGATCTCGGTGTTCGATGCACGGCAACTTGAGGAAATCGAACGCGTCGCGCTGCCCGCGAACCCGACCGCGCTGTCGTTCCATCCGTCGCGGCGCGTCGCGTACGTGTCGTTCCAGGACGACTACGTACGCGAGCTCGATCTCGATGCGTGGCGGTTCGTCGGTGCATTGCCGACGCTGCGCGAACCGGATGCGTCGTATGTGCTCGCCGGCACGCGCTGAGCGGCGCGACGACGCACCGCCGCCCGACGCAATGCCGGCGGCGCTCGTCGACGCGCATCACCACCTTTGGCAGCTCGGCGCGGGCGCGCACTACCCGTGGCTGCAGGACCGGTACGATCCGGCGCACTTCATGTTCGGCGACTACGCGGCGCTGTGCCGCGATTTCGGCGTGGACGACTACCGGCACGCCGCGCAACGCGCGCCGCTCGTCGCGAGCGTGCACGTCGAGGCCGAACGGGCGCGCGACGAGGCGCTCGCGGAGACACGCTGGCTGCACGAGGTCGCGGCCGCGCACGGGCTGCCGTCGGCCGTCGTCGCGTGGGTCGACCTGCTGGCCGACGACGCGCACGAGCGGCTCGCCGAACAGGCCGCGTGGCCGCGCGTGCGCGGCGTGCGGTTCAAGCCGCGCACCGCTGCGTCGCCGGACGCGGCCGTCGACGGGCCCGGCACGCTGCGCGACCCGCGCTGGCCGGCCGCGCTGGAACGCCTGGCTGCGCATGGCCTGAGCTGGGACCTGCGCGTGCCGTTCTGGCATCTCGGCGACGCGGCCGCGCTGCTGGCCGATGCGCCCGGCGTCGACGTCGTGCTCGAACATGCCGGGCTGCCGTGGGACCGCTCGCGCGCGGGGCTCGCGCGCTGGCGCAGTGGCATGGAGGCGCTCGCCGCCTCGCCGCGCGTGACCGTCAAGATCTCCGAACTCGGCTTGCGCGATGCGGCGTGGAACGACGCGGACAACGCGCGGATCATCCGCGACACGATCGCGATATTCGGCTGGCAGCGCTGCCTGTTCGCAAGCAATTTTCCGGTGGCGGGGTTGCGGGTGTCGTATCCGGCGCTGCTGCGCACGTTCGCCCGCGCGATGGCGGACCTCGACGACGCGGCGCGCTGCGCGATCTGGCATGACAACGCGATGCGTGTGTACCGGATCGCGTGAGCGGGCTTGACGCATCGGCCGGACGGCCGGAATCGTACGTATCCGGTTGACCGCAGGATGATTCGAAAGGTATACGAAAGCATTGCGCTTCGCGCGTCAATGGCCTTTCGAGTCAACCCATCCGGCGTGATCAACCGCAACGGAAACACGGCCGGCTTCGCCGCGGCCGGTACACTTGGCGACATGAGCCACTTTCGCATTACCTATGACGGGCCGGCACTCGAATCGTCCGAAATGGACTTGCGGGAACTCGCGCCCGCCCTTCTCGCCGTCGGCGACTTGCTCGAGGCCTCGGCCAAGGCGCTCTGCGGAGACCAGGTTCGGCCACAGGTGAACGTCCGGGGCAGCTTCAAGACCGGCAGCTTCGGCATCGACTTCACGCTCGCGACCTCGCTCCTCGGCAGAATGCGCGACATGCTGAGCGGCAGCGAAGGCGCGGCACTCGCCAATGCCGTCACGATTCTGACCGCGCTCGGCATTGCCGGTCCGAAAGTCGGAAAGGGCCTGTTCGCGGTACTCAAGTGGTTGCGCGGCCGCCCGATCCAGCGCGTCCGGATGAACGAACGCACCGCCGTGCTGCACGTCGATGGCGAAACGCTCGAGATCGAACTGTCCGTCCTCACCCTGCTGCGGGACGTGAGTGTCCGGGAGGCGACCACCCGTGCGCTCATGCCGCTTTCGCGCGACGGCGTGACGATTTTCTCGGCCGGCACCGACACGGACGTGTTCGAGACCGTCACCCGGGACGAGGTCGACTGGTTCCGCGTACCCGAGCAAGCCGACGTACCGATCCTCGACGAGCATCGCAAGATGGCGTTTTCGATCGTGTCGCTCGCGTTCAAGGACGACAACAAATGGCGTCTCTACGACGGTGCCGCCACGATCCACGCCGCGATCACCGATGCGAATTTCCTGAATCGCGTGGACAACAACCAGATCAGCTTCAGCAAGGGCGACGTACTCGTCTGCAGCGTGCGCGTACAGCAGTGGCAGACCGCCGACGGAGCCAAGACCGAATACGAGGTCACGAACGTCCTCGAGCATCGTCCGGCCGCGCGGCAAATCCAGTTGCCCGGCCTTTGACCGGCATGCCGCGCTCGTGAATCATGCGCTGCATGCCATCGAACCCGCTCTCGAACGCGCTCCGACCATGCCCCCTGCGATCCGCCTGCGCCCGGCGTCTGCCGCCGACCTGCCGTTCCTGCTGAGGCTGCGCCAGCTCACGATGACCGAGCATCTGCAACGCGTCGGCGCACCCACCGACGACGCAGCGCACCACCAGCGCATCGCGACGCATTTCGACGATGCGATGATCGTCTGCGAAGGCAGCAACGCCGATGCCGACTCGATCGGCTTGCTGAAGGTGACGCGCGCCGCCGGCGAATGGCACGTCCACCAGATCCAGATCCTCCCGTCGCGACAGGGCCGAGGCATCGGCGAAGCCGTGCTGCGCGAACTGCTGAGCGAAGCCGCGCGCGAGCCCGTGCCCGTATCGCTCAGCGTGCTGCACGGCAACCCGGCGCGGCGCCTCTACGAACGGCTCGGGTTCCGGCTCCTTTCCGAAACGGACAGCAGCGCGAACCTGATATGGCACGCATGACGCCGCGCGGCCCGGCCGGCCGCACACGTGGCGCACCGAATGCCGCCGACGCGGCCCCCCGCCGCACACCTCGCAAAAAAACACGGGCCCTCCCGCCGGGAGGGCCCGCTTGCAGACCGTCCAGCCGGACGATCAGTCGTCGTCGCGGCTCGCGACCTTCTGCGTCACGCCCCTGAGCTTCGGATACGGCTGCGATCCCATCATGCCCTTCCACAACACGCGGTTGAACTGATCCGCCGGCACCTCGTCGGCATCGTCGAAGTCGAACTTCGCCGTCACCTTCGCCCAGTACGCCGCGTCATGCTTCGGCGTGACGTCCGGCCCGGCCGCGTAGTGCAGCAGGTTCTCGCCCGCCCCGTCGGCCAGGCGCAGCCCGGTGCCCTTCAGCGCCGTCGACGCGACGGCCGTGTAGGTCCACGACGCCGGGCCGTGCACGTCGAACACGTCGGTCATCGGCCGCTGGTACGCGGTATTCAGGTTCATGTGCTGCGTGCCGAGCACGTCCTCGATGGTGCGCAGCGCATTGACCTGGCTGTAGCGCGTCCGGATCACCGCGCCCTGCTTCACGTACGGCCCGACGATGTACGCGGGCCCGCGATGCGAATCCACGTGGTCGGGGCCGTCCTGCACGTCGTCCTCGGTCACGACGATCAGCGTGTCGTTCGCATACGGGCTCTTCGCGACGGCTTCGACCAGCCGGCCGACCGCCAGGTCGTTGTCCGCCTGCTGCGTCTCCGGCGTGTTCACGCCGGCGAGCGCCGTGCCGAACGCCCCCATGTGATCGTGCGACAGGCGCACCAGCGACAGCGTCGGCAGGTTGCCGCCCACGACGTACTGGTCGAACTCGCGTTTCCACTCGTCGAGGCGCCACTGGTCCGGATAGTTCTGGTCGAACCCGCGGAAATACACGTCCGTCATCGACGCGAGCCGCGGGTCGAGCGCCGCGGCCTGGACGACGCCGGCCGCGTGCGGATCGACGATCGGGTTCGAGGCCGTGCCGATGCTGCCGACGTTGTTCACGAGGAAACCGTAGTTGCGTACCGTGCCGCCGCCGGCCAGCACCGCGTCGAAGATGTAGCCACGCTGGCGGCCGAACGGCGCGTCGGACGACGCATGGTTGCCGGTGCCCGGCAGCAGGTTCGCCGCGCCGCCCGGCAGGGCGGCGGCCGCGTTGCTGTAGTTCGTGGTGCCGGCAGGGCCGGCCGCCGCATCGCGCTGCTGCACCGTCTCCCAGTTCACCGGCACGTTGCGGTTCGTACCCTCGCTCTCGTACGACAGGCCGCGATTGACCGCCGCGTAGTTGATCTGCTGGGTGATCGTCTCGGTGTTGGTGACGCGCCCCTGCAGCGCCCACGACCAGCCGTCCATGCTGCCGTCGCCCGGGTTCATGAAGTTGTCGAGCGTCACGAACTGGCTCGCCAGGCGATGGAAGTTCGGCGTGATGTTCCGGCCGAACTGGGCGAGTTTCGGATCGCCGTTGGCGCCGTTGCCGATGTCGCCGAGCACCTGGTCGAACGTGCGGTTTTCCTTCACGACGTAGATCACGTGCTTGATGTGGCGGCGCAGGAAGCCCATCACTTCGTTGTCCCTGTCGTTGTCTTCCGGGCGATAGAAGTTGTTGCGCGCGGCCTGCTGCGTCAGCGTCGGCAATTCGTGGGCCGCCGGCACCGGCGCGCTCACGAGCGACGCGCGCTCGAGCTGGAACTGGTATTCGTTCGACGCGCGCGACGCGGCGGCCTGCGCCGGCGTCGCGCCGAACAGGTGGTCCGGGTTCGGGCCGGTGGTGCTCTTGCCGTTCACCACGTACATCCACGTGCCGTCGGCGCTGAACGTCACGTCGTGCGGCTCGAACGCGGTCGGAATCAGGCCGGTGACGCGATACGCGCGCTCGCCGACGAGCGGGATCACGGCAATTTCGTTCGCGCCGGCATTGGTCGCATACAGCGTGCGGCCATCGCGCGACAGCGTGACCGCGTACGTCGCCGCGCCCGTGTGCGCCTGGCCGTGCGCCAGCACGCCGGCCGGCGCGCGCGCGTCGATCCGGGTCACGACCGCGTTGGTGTTCGTGTCGATCACCGCGACCTGGTCGGCGTTGTCCTGCGCGACGAACAGCCTCGACTGCGACGCGTCGAGCGTCATGCCGAGCGCATTGCCGTCCAGCTTGATGCGCTTGAGCAGGCGGCCGCGGGACGGCGACGACACGTCGATCGCGACGATCTCGCGATCGCGATCCGACGACACGTACGCGATGCCGTTGCCCTTCATCGCGACCGCGAACGGGAACGTGCCGCCGGCATCGCCGCTGCGGCCTTCGTTGCCGGAGAAGAACGGCCGCAGGTCGTGCTCGTAACGCACGTTGCGGGTCGCGGTATCGATCACGCTGATCGAGTCGTTGTAGTTGTTCGCGACGACGAGCGTCTTGCCGTCGGCCGACAGCGCGAGCCCGGCCGCGTTCGGCTGCACGCGAATGCCGACGCCCTTGCCGGCGTGGCCGAGCGCGATCGTCGTCGACAGCGCCCACGCGCCGCCCTGCTGCGCGTAGACGTAGACCGCATCGTCGCTGCCGCCGGTCGCATAGAGCGTGCTCCCGTCATGCGAAAACGCCAGGCCGACGAACGCGTTGGTCTGCTGAAGCACCTGCCTGAGCACCGGGCGCGTCTTGTTCGCACCCGCGACGTCGTACAGGAAGATGAATTGCGTCGAGGCCGCGGTGTCGACCGAACCGTCCGGCTTGTACAGCGAGTTCTGGCCGGCGGTGATGATCGCCAGCGTCTTGCCGTCCGGGCTCAGTTGCGAGCGCACGGCTTCTCCCGCGACGAAATGCGGATAGGCCGGCAGTCCGGGATTCAGGAATTGCTGGACTGCGCCGCGCACGGCGAGCGGCGTGACGAACTGACCGCTCGGCACGCGGGCGGCATCGGCGGCGTCGAAACCGTCCGCATGCGCGTGCGACGCAAGCAACACGGCCGACATGACGGCTCCGAGTCGGAGCGCGCGCTTGACCTGGCTATTTTTCATAGGAATCCTCTGTACTGATGGGGCGATTACCGTCTGACGTGTCCGGCATGATCCTGGCGTTGTCTGCCCATGTCGCACGGCGGCGAGGGCCCTTGCCAGTCGATCGAGTGCATTGCGTCGACGATCGCCGACGTGCCGGCATTACATCGCCGCCCAATGTCAAGCGGATGACCGGCTCCGTTGCGGGCCGGCTTCTTACACATCGTTACAGCGAAGGCATTTCGATGACAGCCATCGCGGTGTCATCGTGGCCGTGAGAGCTCGCTCTCAAGGCGTCCACCGGTAAACGGTGATGCTGTTTCCCTTCACGTTGTTCTTCGTCACCACGTACTCGCCGTTCGCACGACGGTATGCACGCACGCTGTACATCGCATCGATCGCGCTGCTGGTATCCACGGTCGCCGGGCTCGCGTTGACGAGCGTTGTGTCGAGATTGCCGGTGTCGAGATTGAATGCGTCGATGTTCGGCCACAGCGGCCCGCTGCTGCTGAACCAGTAGCCGACGAACAGGTGGTTGCCCGCCGCATCGATCGACTTCGCGCCGCTGTGCGGCAGCGTGATCACCGGGTTCGGCTTCGTCGTGTTGCCCGCGCGCCAGCCGTGATACACCTCGATGCGCGTGCCGATCGACGTCCAGTCGGTACTGCCGGCGACGCCCTGCGCGAGCACCATCGTGTCGCTGTCGGCGAGATAGACGATGCGCGTGAGCGGCTGGATGCTGGCCGGCACCGGCGTCGGCACGCCCGGCCCCCACGACGGCTTGCCGCTCGCATCGAAACGGGTCAGCGGATAGTGATAAATGGCGCCGGTCTTGTCGAGGCCGGCCCATACGCCGCCGTTGCTGTCGAGGCTGAAGCCGGCCGACACGCGCCGGGTCGTGTTGAACGCGGGCCCGGGGATCGATCCGTCCGGAATCGCGACGTAGCCGTTGGCCGCGTTGAAGTGGAAGAAATAATAGACCGGCGGATTCTGCCCCGCCGCGACGAGGATCCGGTTCGCCCCGACCGACGTCAGCAGCCCGAAGTGCTCGTCGCGCTGCGTGTCGCCCATATTGATGCGCGGGTCCGACGGATACGTGAACGGATCGACGGTGTTCGCGACGAAGGTACCGCCCGCGGTGCCGCTGTACACGTGCGTGCCGCTGTAGAACAGCGCGCCGTCGGTGACCGGGTCCGGCGCGGCGATGCCTTCGAAGTTGAGCGACTGCAGCGTCCACCGCAGGCTGCCGGTGCTGCCGTACGCGTGAATGTCGGTCGCGCCGTTGCGGCCGAGATCCCAGCTGCCGCCCCACGGGTTGTTGAGCACGTACAGGTTGCCGGCCGTGTCCTTGCCGATGCCGGCCACGCGGGTGAAGCGCTGCGCGCCGACTTGCCCCTTGGTGCCCGTCGTCGTGTCGAGATAGCCGCCGCGCACGCCGAACGTGCCGGCCAGCGCGGGCCGGCCCGCGACGGTATAGCGCTTGATGTTCATGTCGGGGCCTTCGTCGCCGACCATCAGCTGCCCCGTCGCCGCATCGAAACAGAGCGCAGACGGCTGCGACCCGGCGGCCAGCCGGATCGTGTTCAGCAGCGCACCGGCCGGGCTGAATTCGACGACCGCGCCCGCGCTCTTCTGCGCGACCCAGACGTTGCCCGCACCGTCGACGGCGAGCGCGCCCGGCGCCGATACGCCGATGTCGCGCTGCCACACGCCGTCGGTCGTGAACACCCGCACGCGATTGCCGTAGAAGTCGCTCGCATAGAGCAGCGAGCCGGCCGTGGCGAGCCCGGTGACGACGTCGATGCGCGGCTGGTCGGTCGCCGCCGTGACCTGAATCAGCTTGTCGCGGAACCGCGTCGCGCGGCTGTAGCGCCCGACCGCGCCGCTGCCGTATCCGTTGCCGGGCTGCAGCGCGACGAACAGCGACGTCGCGTTGCCCGTGATCGCGCTGCCCTGGAATTCCGAGTGCGTGCCGATCGAGCCGGCGCTCTTGCCGTTCTGGTAGATCGCGACGCCGCCCTCGTCCTCGTCCCACATCGACGCGGTGTAGATCACGCCTTCGGGCGCGACCCACATCGAACGCGCGACGTTGCCGACGTGCGCGGCGAGCGTGCCGTAGGTGTTCGCCAGCCAGTCGGTGGTGTTGCCCGCGTATCCGGCCGGCGCAATCGTGGCGATCGCGGCGGCGAGCAGCACGGCCTGAATCGGTTTTCCGGCGACCATGGCTGATGCTCTCCTGAATGGTGGAGTCATTCACATGAGGGGGGCGGCCGGATGGTTTGAAATCGGCAGTGCGTAAATACTGCCGCTTAAATCATCCGGTGCAGTCGGTATTACATCGCGCGCGCATTCGATAATCGGCTGCAGCGAGAATAGCGTTATATAAATCGAAAAAAATTGCGGACCGCTGGCGCAGACGGCGCGCGCGATTGCGCGAGAGTGAATGACCACTTACGCGCGTACCTTGATATCGAGGAAATCCGGCGTTCGCCGACGGGAATATCACCGCGGGTCGGAATGCGGCGTATCGGGAATGGGGAGGTTTTTCGGCGGATCGGGAAAATCGCCGGAGGCAGGTAAAGGAACAACTGCCGGCGGGTATTGCCGGCAGATGTTGCACCGGCCTGTATCCAGGTCGAATCTAGGCCGGTGCAGATCATTTCATTTGAAACGGGGAAATCACGCGGACGTTGCCGTCTCCCGCACTTCCGCCTGAGTGATCTCGCCGCCGCCGTCCGGATCCGTGTCGTCGCGCGAATCGCCGAGCTGGCCTTCCCACTTCGCGACCACCGCAGCCGCGATCGAGTTGCCGACCGCGTTGGTGGCCGAGCGCCCCATGTCGAGGAACATGTCGACGCCCATGATCAGCAGCAGTCCGGCTTCCGGCAGATGGAACTGGCCGAGCGTCGCCGCGATCACGACCAGCGATGCGCGCGGCACGCCCGCCATCCCCTTCGACGTCACCATCAGCATCAACAGCATCGTGATCTGCGTGCCGAGCGGCAGGTCGATCCCGTACACCTGCGAGATGAACAGCACCGCGAACGTGCAGTACATCATCGAGCCGTCGAGGTTGAACGAGTACCCGATCGGCAGCACGAAGCTCGAGATCCTGCGATTCACGCCGAACCGGTCGAGCGCGTCGAGCAGCTTCGGATACGCGGCCTCGGAGCTCGCCGTCGCGAACGACAGCAGGAACGGCTCGCGGATCAGGCGGATCAGCGTGAACGCGCGCTTGCCGAGGAACGCCACGCCGGCGAGCGTCAGCACGCCCCACAGCAGCGCCAGCGCCAGGTAGAAGCTCGCCATGAACTTCGCGAACGTGAGCAGGATGCCGAGCCCTTCCGTCGTGATCGTCGACGCCAGCGCCGCGAACACCGCGACCGGCGCGAACCACATCACCGCGCCCGTCACCTTGAGCATGACCTGCGCGAGATCGTCGATCACGCCGGTCAGGCGCTTGCCGGCGTCGCCGAGCGCGGACAGCGCGGTGCCGAAGAAGATCGAGAACACGACGATCTGCAGGATCTCGTTGTTCGCCATCGCCTCGGCGATCGATTTCGGCACCAGGTGGACGACGAAATCCTTCAGCGTGAATGCGCCCGTCTTCAGGTTGAGCGCCGCATCGGCGGCCGGCAGCGGCAGGCTCAGGTGGCTGCCCGGCTTCAGGATCGTCGCGGTGATCAGGCCGAGCAGCAGCGACGTGAACGACGCGATGAAGAACCAGCCGAACGCCTTCACGCCGACGCGGCCGACCGACCCGCTGTCGCCCATCTGCGCGATGCCGACGGTCAGCGTCGCGAACACCAGCGGCGCGATGATCATCTTGATCAGGCGCAGGAACACGTCGGACAGCAGCGACACGTAGCCGGCGACTTCCCTGGCCATTTTCGGGTCGGGAAACGCGCTATGACAGGCGTAGCCCACGGCAATGCCAAGCACCATCGCGATGACGATGTACTTGGTGATGTTGTGCTTCTTCTTCATTAGCAATCCAAATTACAGAACGGGTGTTTCCAACGGCAGGTCGATCGCCGGCATTGAAACGGGGATGGAATTCCGCGAGCGCGGTGCGCGCCGTTTTCGAATGCCGGAGCCCGTCCGTGGGCATGGCCACGGCGAACAGGGGAGGCATTCTATCGCAAACGCCGGACAATCTTTCAAATCTGAAAGCTAAGGGCGGAATGCGACGCGCGGAACTAGGCGGAGTGGGCCTTCGCCGGTCTGGGGCTTCGGGCTTCGGGCTTCGGGCTTCGGGCTTCGGGCTTCAGGCTTCGGGCCTCGGGCGTCAGGCTTCGGGCACCTGCGCGCCCGTTCGGCCTTGAGCGGGGCGTCGGCGAGCCCCCGGCGTGACGCATCACGCCGGCGACGTGCCGGGTCGCGGCATGAACCGGCACAGGCACAGCGGCACCACGACCAGCGCCGCACCGGCGAGAAACGTGGCCGACGCGCCGAACCGCGCCCACAGCGCGCCGGCGATGCTGCTCGCGAGCAGCATGCAGATGCCGCTCACCAGGTTGAACACGCCGAACGCGGTCCCGCGCAGCGTGGCCGGCGAGGTTTCCGACACCATCGCGGCGAGGATGCCCTGCGTGAAGCCCATGTGCAGCCCCCACACGGCCACGCCGGCGAACATCGAGAGCGTCGACGTGCCGATGCCGAGCAGCAGGTCGGCCGCGATCAACAGCACCATGCCGGCCGCGAGCAGTACGCGGCGATCGAGCCGGTCCGACAAAATGCCGACCGGCCAGGCGGACGCCGAATAAGCGACGCTCATCGCGACCATCACGCCCGGAATCCACGCCGCATCGAGCCCCGTCTGCTGCGCACGCAGCACCAGGAATGCCTCGCTGAAGCGCGCGAGCGTAAACGTCGCGCCGGCCGCGACGACGAACCAGTAACCGCGGGGAAACTCGCGCAGCGCGTTCCAGCGCAACGGCGAGCGAAAGCGCCGGTCCGGTTTCGACTGCTCCGGCTCACGTACGCCGAAGACGATCAATGCAATCGCGACGAACGCCGGCACCACGGCGAACCACAGCACGGTCCGGATGCGGTCCTCGAACCAGAGCATCAGCACGATCGCGAGCATCGGCCCGAGAAACGCGCCCACGGTATCCATCGACTGACGCAGGCCGAAGCAGGCGCCGCGGATTTCGGGCGGCGCGACGTCGGCCACCAGCGCGTCGCGCGGCGCGCCGCGAATTCCCTTGCCGACGCGGTCGAGCAGACGGGCCGTCACGACCACGGCCGGCGTGGACGCCAGCGGAAACAACGGCTTGGTCAGCGCCGCAAGGCCATAGCCGATCAGCAGCAGCCCCTTGCGACGCCCGAGCCAGTCGCTGATCGCGCCGGAGAACACCTTGACGATCATCGCCGTCGCTTCGGCCGCCCCTTCGAGCACGCCGAGCGCGGCGACGCTCATGCCCATCGTCGACACCAGATAGATCGGCAACAGCGCATGGATCAGCTCGGACGACAGGTCCATGAAGAGGCTCACGAGGCCCAGGGCCCACACGGTCCGCGGAATCGCAGGCTTGCCGGCAATCGGGGTTGGAGCGCTCATGATCGACCTGCATCGAGGTTGCGGGCGGTGCGACTTGCCACGGGGTTCCCTGTCCCGACAGGACAGGCGCGCCGCGGCGCGGGAACACGTTAGCGCCGGTAATCGGCACACCGCGCGGCAGGACTCGCGTGACTGTGCCGATTGCCCGGCCGTCCGCCACCTCGACACGCGCCGCGGCCGCTGCCCGTTCCGTCAGGCCGCGCACGCCGGCAGTATCCGACCGCTTCGTGACACCGACCGTGACGAGATGCCACGCCCGCCGCCGGAAGATTTCAGGATACAGCGCGCCATGCCAGACCGGCACGCGCGCCGCCCCGGTGGTCACCACCTCGTAGTCGGATCGACAGACTCGCAACACCGAACGGTTCGATGACCGTGCCGGATCAATCCCGACGAACCTCCCCGCGCGACGCGCCCCGCTGGCGCTTCACTCGCCGTCATTGCCTGGCCGCACGCCCTGCTCGTCCGGATCCGGCACGAACGCATCCTTCGGCGTCAGCAAACGTCAGACAAAAACAAGAATCCCGGTTATCGCGCAACACTTGTTGACCCTTACTTCCTTTCAAATGATAATGCGTCGCGTTTCGAGATTACGAATCATTACACATGGCAGGTTGGGAAATGAAACACGTGTTGCACCCGGCGCGACAGGCCATTCTGGCCGCCATCGCATGCCAGCCGATCATGGTCGGCGCGGCCTTCGCACAGGAAAACGCAAGTGCGCCGACCGGCACGGCCACCGACGTGTTGCCGGCCGTATCGGTGAGCGCCAGCGCGCTCCGCGATCCGGGGGAAGGCTACAACCCGACGAACGCGGTCAGCGCCACCAGGATCGACGCGCCGCTGCGCGATATCCCGCAGACGGTGAACGTGGTCACGGCCGAAGTGATGCGCGACCAGCATGCGAACTCGCTGCAGGACGTGCTGAAGAACGTCGCGGGCGTCGGGTTCTCGACCGGCGACGGCCAGCGCGACCAGGTCACCATTCGCGGCTTCTCCGCGATTGCCGACCAGTTCGTCGACGGCATTCGCGACGATGCCCTGTATTTCCGGGATCTCTCGAACGTCGACCGGGTGGAAGTGGTCAAGGGCCCGGCTGCCGTTCTTTACGGCCGCGGATCGTCAGGTGGACTGATCAATCGCGTGACGAAAAAACCCGGGATCGACGTGACCAACTTCGGGATCAGCTACGGTTCGTGGGCCGATCGCCGAGTTGAAGCCGACGTCGGGCGCGTCCTCGCGAACGGCGCGGCCGCCTTCCGGATCACCGGGGCACACGAGGAAGCGAAGAGCTATCGCTCGCAACAGTTCCTGAATCGCACGGCGGTCGCGCCGTCGTTCGAGTTTCGCATCGCGCCGAAGACGACGGTCCTGCTGCAGGCGGACTACCTCGAAGATCGTCGCGTGACGGACTTCGGCATTCCGGCCTATCACGGACGACCGGTCGACGTGCCGGCATCCGCGTATTACGGCGCGGCGAACGCCGGCGACGTGGACTATACGCGATCGCGGGTCTATTCGAGTACCGCGACGATCAAGCACGAGTTCAACGACCAATGGTCGATCCGGAACGCCACCCGCTACTATCACTACTCGCTCGACCGGAACAACACGCTGGTCGGCAGCGTCAACGAGGCGGCCCGGACGTTCACGCTGAATCACGGCAACGTCTATCGCGAGGAACACGGCTGGTTCAACCAGACCGATCTCACGCAGAAGGCCACGCTGTTCGGCATGAAGCACGAGTTGCTGTACGGGATGGAATTCGGCCAGCAGAACAAGGATCTCGTCAGCTACTCGGCGCCCGTCACCGGCGCGAACGGCAAGCCGATGAATTTCGACCTGTTCGCGCCCGCCCTTCCGACGCTGCCGCTGCACACGTCGACCACGCCGACGGCCAACAACCTCGGCATCTTCAAGACCCTCGGGTTCTACACGCAGGACCTGATCAGCTTCAACGAGCAGTGGAAGGCGCTGCTCGGCATCCGCTACGATCGCTTCGAGCAGGAGACGCTCGACCGCCGTCCGAAGCAGCCGGGCCTGTCGCGCACCGATACGGCGTGGAGCCCGCGCGTGGGTCTCGTCTGGCAGCCCACCCGAACGCAGTCGTACTACGTGTCGTGGAGCCGCTCGTTCCAGCCTTCCGGCGAAGCGTTCTCGCTGGCGGCCAACAATGCCGAACTCGCTCCGGAAACCACGACCAACACCGAGATCGGCGCGAAGTACGACTGGCTCGGCGGCAAGGCCACCACGACGATCTCGGTGTTCCGGCTGGACCGCAGCAATATCAAGGTCGCCAATGCAAGCAACACGGCGCTGATTCCGATCGGCGAGCAGCGGACCGACGGCGTGGAACTCAGCGGGGCTGCGGAACTCGGCCACGGCTGGCGCGTGCTCGCGGGCTATGCCTACCTCGATGCCACCGTCACCCAGTCGACGGCCGCGTTGCAGGGCAAGCGCGCCACCCTGACCCCGCGCCACTCCGGCAACCTGTGGCTCACCAAGAATCTCGGCAGCGGCTTCGGCGTTGGCGGCGGCCTGAACCTCGTCGGCGCGCGCATGGCCGATCCGCAGAACACGGTGACGCTGCCGGGTTACGTGACGGCCGACATGATGGCCTGGTATGCGCACGGGCCGATGTCGCTCCAGTTGAACCTCTACAACCTGTTCAACAAGGGCTACATCGTGTCGGCCCACGGCTCGAACCCGAACCTCAACATGCCGGGGGCGCCGCGCAGCGTCATGGCGACGTTGCGATACGAGATGTAGAAGCGGCGCAGTCCCGACGAGGCGTGCCGGGCGGATCGACGACCGTCACCGACCGCCGCCTCGGCAATACCGGATCACGAGCGTCCTGATCCGCGTGACGGCGCGCGGACGGCGTACATCGTCCGGCAAACGCGTTCGTCGGGCATGCACCGGTGTGGCGGGACCGGTTGATGCAAGCGACGCGGTCGGCACGCGCATCGCCCCGATCCTTCGTCCCGTCCGCCGCGCGTTCAATCTGCTGCAGCCGTACGCGCGACTTCGCGCATACCTCGACTTCAAGACCGCGTCAGCTTCGCATGCCGCCGCGCGCGGTCGTTCACGATCTGATGGCGCCGGTGATCCGTCATCTTCTTCCAGTCGCGCGCTTCGTCGCGCGTTCGCAGGCATGCCACGCAATAGCCGGTCCGGCCGTCGAACGAACACACGTCGACGCAAGGGGACTTGACCGCCATGCTCATCGCCCTCGCGTCGCGGGCACGACTTCGACGGTCACGTGCGACAGGTTCCTGAACCGCTGCAGCACGCCGTGATAGAAGCGCGCATCGCGCTTCGGATCGTTTGTCACCACCGACACGACCGCGCTCATGTGTCCCGGCCCGAGCCGCCACACATGCAGGTCGCCGACCCGGTCGCCCGTGCCTTCGATCGCACCGCGCACGTTGTCCGTCAGGCGGCGATCCGAATTCATGTCGAGCAGGATCCCGCCCGTATCGCGCATCAGGCCGTACGACCAGTTCGCGATCACCAGCGCGCCGATGATGCCGGCCAGCGGATCCATCCAGACCCAGCCGAACGCCCGCGCGAGCAGCAGCCCGACGATCGTCAGGACGGACACGGCCGCGTCGGCGATCACGTGGATGTACGCGGAGCGGATGTTGTGATCGCGCGCCGCCGCCGCGGACGTGCCGTGGTCGTGCTCCTCGAACGCCAGTTCGTGCTCGCGGCCGTTCAGCCGGACGATCGCGTTGAATTCATGCGGTTCGGGAATGGCTTCGGTCGACTCCAGGTAGCCGCCGCGACTTTGCATCGCGAACGCCTGACGGCTGCCGTCCGGGCGGATCGTCGTCACCGACACCGCGCTCGCATCGACGAGCTTCGTCTCGTGCGTCGCGGGCGCGACGCGGAACACCGGCGGGACGCCTTCCTCGAACACCGACACGACGAATACGCCCTGCTGATCGAAGATCTGGTGCGCTTCCTGTTCGTGGTCGTGCGCGTGACCGTCGTGATCGTCATGACCATGCCCGTGATGATGACCATGACCGTGGCCATGATGGTCGCCGCTCAGCAGCCACACGCTCGCGATGTTGGCGAGCAAGCCTGCCACCGCGATCGGAATCGCCTCGCCGAAATGAATCGGGACCGGCGCGAGCAGGCGCGCGACCGCTTCGTACCCGATCAGCAGCGAGATCATCGCGAGCACGATCGCGCTCGTGAAACCCGCGAGATCGCCGAGCTTGCCCGTGCCGAACACGAAGCGCGGGTCGCGCGCATGCTTGCGCGCGTAGGTATAGGCGAGCGCGGCGATCAGCATCGCGCCCGCGTGCGTCGACATGTGCAGGCCGTCCGCGATCAGTGCCAGCGAACCGAACAGTGACCCGCCGACGATCTCCGCCACCATCATCGCCGCGCACAGCGCGATGACCATCCAGGTCCGGCGTTCGTTCTGCTCGTGCGCGGCGCCGAGAAAGATGTGGTCATGCCCTGCGCCGAAGGCGTCGTTGCTGAAGCTGTTCATTCCGCCTCCGGTTACTTGAAGTAGCTGTGCACGACTTCGATCAGCTGTTCGGTCGCGCTGCCTTCGTCGTCGTGACCTTCGGCGTCGACCAGATGGCTGCGGATGTGATCCTCGAGCACGACCGCGAGCAGGCCGTTCATTGCGCCGCGACCGCTCGTGATGAGGCGGAGGATTTCGTTGCAACCGCGCTCGTCCTCGAGCGCGCGTTCGATCGCTTCGACCTGCCCTTTGATCCGGCGGACACGGTTCAGCAGCTTCTGCTTTTCCTGGATGGTGTGGCTCATGGTGGTCCCTTCATATACCGGGGGGGACTATATATCAAATCGCGTTTCCATATAGGGGGAGGGGGTATTTTCCGGAAAAAAACCAGACGAATGACGCGCGCCTCGCAAGCCGCCCGGCCGCCAGTCACCGCAGCCGCCGCCAAAGTTAACTTGTAGAACTCGTAACGCATGAGTAGCATTTGCTACATGAATCCACTTACGACATGGTCGCTCCTCGTGCTGACCCTTCCCACGCAGAACGCGACGGCTCGCATGCGGTTCTGGCGCGCGCTCAAGGCAAAAGGCTGCGCGGTGCTGCGCGACGGCGTCTACCTGCTGCCCCAGTCGGAAGCGCATGAACGGATGCTGCGCGAGCTCGCGGACGCGATTGCCGACAGCGGCGGCAGCGCTCACCTGTTGCGCGCGCCGAGTCTCGATGCGTCGCAGGAGCGGGAATTCCGCGCGCTCTTCGATCGCGGGGAAGACGACGCCGCCTTTATCCAGGCCCTTGCGGACGCCCGCAAGACCCTCGCCGGACAGTCGGCCTCGGAACTGACGCGCTTGCTGCGCCGCATGCGCAAGGATTTCGACGCCATCCGTGCGATCGACTATTTCCCGGGCGACTCGGCCACCCGCGCCGAAGTCGCGCTGCAGGATTTCGTCGCGCTGGTCGACACCGTGCTGTCGCCGGGCGAACCGCACGCCGCGGACCGCGCGATCCGGCCGCTGGCGATCGGCGAATTTCAGGGCCGCACCTGGGCGACGCGGCAGCGGATGTGGATCGATCGCGTCGCCAGTGCCTGGCTGATCCGCCGCTTCATCGACGCACGCGCCCGCTTCGTCTGGCTCGCGTCGCCGGCGGATTGCCCGGCCGACGCGCTGGGCTTCGATTTCGACGGCGCGACGTTTACGCATGTCGGCGAGCGCGTGACGTTCGAGGTGCTGCTGGCGAGTTTCGGGCTCGACAACGACCCCGCGCTGATGCGCCTCGGCGAAATCGTGCATGCGCTCGACGTGGGCGGCCCCGCGGCGCCCGAAGCGATCGGCTTCGAGGCCGTGATGGCCGGCACGCGCCAGCAGGCAGAGAACGACGACCGGTTGCTCGAGCAGATGGGCGCCGTGCTCGACGCCCTGTACGCACACTTCACGTCGAACGGCAAAAACCAAACCGCGGCCAGATCATGACCACCTCCATCGCCACCACCGAACCGACCTACTCACTTGGCCAGCTGGTCGCCTACATGCTGCGTCTCGGCACGCTCGGCTTCGGCGGGCCGGTCGCGCTCGCAGGCTACATGCGTCGCGACCTGGTCGAACGTCGCGGCTGGATCACGGAAGCCGACTACAAGGAAGGGCTCACGCTGGCGCAGCTCGCACCGGGGCCGATGGCGGCCCAGCTCGCGATCTATCTGGGCTTCGTGCACTACCGCCTGCTCGGTGCGACGCTCGTCGGCTTCGCGTTCGTGCTGCCGTCGTTCCTGATGGTGGTTGCGCTCGGCTTCGCGTACTCACATTTCGGCGGGCTGTCCTGGATGCAGGCCGTCTTCTACGGCGTCGGCGCCGCGGTGGTCGGCATCATCGCGATGAGCGCCTACAAGCTCACGACGAAAACCGTCGGCCACGACAAGCTGCTCTGGGCGATCTTCGTCACGCTTGCCGCCGTGACCTTCATCACGGAATCGGAAATCGCGTGGCTGTTCGTGGTCGCGGGCCTGGTCGGCTGGCTGTGGCGTGCGCCGCCCAAGTGGCTGCAGCGCGGCGGGCTGAACGCGGTTGCCGCCGCCAACCTGCCGGCAGCCAGCGGCATATTGAGCGGCATCGACCTGCCGCAGCTCGTTCAGATCGGCGCGTTCTTCATGAAGGCCGGCGCGTTCGTGTTCGGCTCCGGGCTGGCGATCGTGCCGTTCCTTTATGGCGGCGTCGTCACCGAACATCACTGGCTGAACGACAAGCAGTTCGTGGATGCCGTGGCGGTCGCGATGATCACACCCGGCCCGGTCGTGATCACGGTCGGCTTCATCGGGTATCTCGTGGCGGGCTTCCCGGGCGCACTCGTCGCCGCACTCGGCACGTTCCTGCCTTGCTATCTGTTCACGGTCATCCCCGCACCTTACGTGAAGAAGTACGGGCACCGTCCGGGCGTCAAGGCGTTCGTCGACGGCATCACCGCCGCGGCCGTCGGAGCGATCACCGGCTCCGTCCTTGTCATCGCGAAACGCTCGATCGTCGACCTGCCGACCGCGCTGCTCGCGGTCGCGACCGTGCTGCTGCTGTGGCGTTTCAAGAAGTTGCAGGAGCCGGTCGTCGTCACGGCTGCCGCGCTCGTCGGGCTTGTGGCCTACCCGCTGCTCCATCATTGAGCCGCATTGCCGGGAGGCGGCCGTGACGCATCGGACGACGTTCGTCCGCCATACAGGAGGCGTGCCGTGAAATGGATTACGCGCGAACGGCCGAAGGTCGACCGCATCGCATGTCCGTGGCTGATTGCGCGGTTCATCGACGATGCGCCGGAATTTCTCTACGTCCCGGGTCCGGACGTCCTGCGACTGGCGGACGAAACGGGCGCGGTGCCCTACGACGTGCCGGGCGTCGAGCTTGGCCACCATGGTGAACGCTGCAGCTTCGATGCGTTTCTCGACCGCTACCGGCTCGACGCCCCGGCGCTGCTCAAGCTCGCCGCGATCGTGCGCGGCGCCGATACCGGACGGCTCGATCTCGCGCCGGAATCGGCCGGGCTGTACGCGATCTCGATCGGCCTGTCCGGACACTTCGCCGACGATCACGAGCAACTGCGGCACGGCATGGTGATGTACGACGCGCTCTACGCGTGGTGCCGGCGTGATGCACGTCCCTAGCAGCCGCCGCGCGTCGACGCTCGCCAGCCGGATGCTGCCGGCGGGCGCGGACAAGGCCGCATGGCTCATCCTCGCCAGCCGCGGCATGCGCGGTTTCTGCGATGGATTCATTGCCGTGCTGCTGCCCGCGTATCTGCTGTCGCTCGGGCTGTCGAAACTGGATGTCGGCCTGATCGGCACCACGACGTTGACGGGTTCCGCCATCGCGACGATCGCGGTCGGCATGCTCGCGAGCCGCTTCACGCAGCGCCGCATGCTGACGCTCGCGGCGGCACTGATGGCGGCGACGGGCATCGGCTTCGCGAGCGTCTCCACGTGGTGGCCGCTGTTCGTCATCGCCTTCGCCGGCACGCTCAATCCGAGTTCCGGCGACGTCAGCCTGTTTCTGCCGCTCGAACAGTCGCGCCTGGCGCAAGCCGCCGACGGCGACGCTCGCACGGCGCTGTTCGCCCGCTACAGCCTCGTCGGCGCCGTATCGGCAGCGCTCGGATCCCTCGCGGCCGGCCTGCCGATCGCGGTTGCGTCACATACCGGAATCTCGACGCTGGGCGCGATGCGCGGCATGTTTCTGGTCTATGCGGCCACGGGTGTCGTCGTCTGCATGCTGTATCGGCGGCTGCCGCGCCAGGCAGTTCGCGCGGCGCAGGCAGCGCCGCCGCTCGGCCCGTCACGCCCGATCGTCGTGCGGCTGGCGATGCTGTTCAGCGTCGACGCGTTCGCGGGCGGTCTCGTCGTCAACTCGCTGCTGTCGCTGTGGTTGATGCAGCGCTTCGGGCTCTCGATCGCGGCTGCCGGCCAGTTCTTCTTCTGGGCGGGCCTGCTCTCGGCCGGCTCGCAGCTCGCGGCCGCGCCGCTGTCGCGCAGGATCGGCCTGCTGAACACGATGGTGTTCACGCATATTCCGTCGAGCGTCTGCCTGATCGGCGCCGCGCTCGCGCCGTCGTTGCCGCTGACGTTGACACTGTTGCTGATGCGAAGCGCGCTGTCGCAAATGGATGTCCCGACCCGAACCGCCTATGTGATGGCGGTCGTCACGCCGGCGGAGCGACCGGCAGCGGCCAGTTTTACATCCGTCCCGCGCAGCCTCGCGGCCGCTGTCGCGCCGACCTTGGCCGGCGGCCTGTTCGGCCTCGGCTGGCTCGGTGCGCCGCTGGTCGCATGCGGCGCGCTGAAGATCGCGTACGACCTTTCGCTGCTCGCAGCGTTTCGCCACGTCGAACCGGACGACGGCCGGGCACGGTAATCGCGGCCACCGTCGAACAGCGAACGAGCGGGGAACCATGCAAAGCGATGCCGCCGCGCCAATGCGGTGGCGGCCGTCGCGGGAGGCAATCATGAAGGATCCTGGACGCTGGCGCTACGGCCTGCCGCTGCTCGTCGCGCTATTAGGCGGGCTCGGCACGTCGGGCCTGCCGATTCACCGGGTCTTCGCCGCGGGCGAAGGCGCCTCGACCGGCGCCCTGCCGCTGAAGCATGTCGCGGACATCGCGTTGCCGGGCCGCGCGACACGACTCGACTACGCAAGCCTGGACCCGAGCCGCAACCTGCTCTTCATCGCTCACCTCGGCGACGGCGAAGTGATCGCTTTCGATACCCATGCATCGCGCGTGACCGCCCGGATCGCGGACGTATCGTCGGTACATGGCGTGCTTGCCGTGCCGGCGCTGTCGCGCATCTACGCGTCTGCGACCGGCTCCGACGAGATCGTCGCGATCGACGCCGCGACGCTGAAAATCGTCGCGCGCATGCCGGGCGGGCATTATCCCGACGGCATGGCCTATGCGGCCGACCTGCACAAGCTGTACGTATCCGACGAATACGGAAAAACGGAGACGGTCATCGATGTCCGCAGCAACCGGCGCGTCGCGACGATCCCGCTCGATGGCGAGGCCGGCAACACGCAGTACGACCCGGTTTCCCGACACATCTTCGTGAACGTTCAGACGCGGCGCCAGCTCGTCGAAATCGATCCGGCGACGGACCGTGTCGTCGACCGGTTCGACTTGCCGGGTGCGAAAGGCAATCACGGATTGCTGATCGAGCCGCGCGCCGGCCTCGCCTTCATCGCGTGCGAGGACAACGACGCGCTCCTCGTCTTCGATATGCGCGCACGGCACGTCGTCCGCACGTTCGACCTCGGCGGCGGCCCGGATGTGCTGGCGTTCGATTCGGCGTCGGACGTGCTCTATGTTGCGGGTGAAGCCGGCATCGTTTCGATGTTCAGCGTCCGGGGCCGGAACGTTGCCAAGATCGGCGAAGGCCGGCTCGGGCCGAACGCGCACGTCGTCGCTGTCGATCCGGGCACGCATCGCTCGTATTTCCCGCTGAAGGATGTCGGCGGCCGGCCGGTGCTGCGCGTGATGGAAGCCGCGAGCGCTACAAAGCCGGCCGGCCCGGTGCCGCCCGGTGCAGGAACGTAACGGGCGAGCATGATCGGCGGCATCCGTCGTCGCGCAGTATCTCGTCCGGTTCGATTTGACACGATCGGCAGCCTGTCGGTTGTCGGCGCCGCCGCCGCGCGTCAGGCCGAACCGATTCTCGCCGGCACGCCGCCCACGATCCGGTCGCGGCGTTCTCCGTCGAACGAAAACACGTCGCGCTCGGCCAGGCCGATCGTTGCCCGCCGACGGGACGACGCATCGCCCCGCCGGCCGACGCTCGCCGGACGCATTCGCCCGGCTGCCTGTTACCGGTCGTACTCGAAGGCCTCGGTGAAGAGCGTGTCGACCGGGTCGGACCAGCTCAAGTTCACGAACGAGAAGTCCGCGCTGCCCGTCCAGCCGGCCACCGACGGGAACGCGACGCCCTGGTCGCCCGGCACGTTGAGCGTGACCGAGGCGCCCGGCTGGACCGGCGACGCCGATGCCGAACCGTTGACGAACGTCGCCGCCGGCTGCCCGGCCGCGGTTGCGCGAATCTGCACGTTGCCGCGTTTGACGAACGGCAGACCCGATTTCGACGTCCAGCCCAGCGGGAAGGTCGCGCCGCCCGCGAACGTGTTGGCGGAGCCCGGCGTCAGCTTGTCGCGCGTGGACTGCGCCAGATCGTGCCACGCGTACTGGCGCAGCGCGTCGGGCGACGGCGACGGCGTACGCAGCCGGACCGTGTAGTGCCGGGCCGGCGTCGACGTGTTGCCGTTCTGGTAGATGTCGATCGTATAGGCGCTGAACGGCTTGATGTCGGCCAGCTCCGCGGTGCTCAGTTGCGGCTTCGCCCATGCGGTATTGTTGCGCGGCGCGTCCCCGGGCCACGTGAACAGGCCCTGGTTGGCCGGATCCTGCGCGACGCCGGCCAGACGGAAGTTGTTGCGGCACTGCGGGTTCTTCGCCAGTGCGGCGAGTTGCGCCGGCGTCTGCCCGCTTGCGATCTGCGCGCGGATGTTCAGCGTGTCGCAGGTCCCGCTCGACGGCTGGAGAAACACGCCGTTGCGCAAGCCGGGGCCGTTGACGATCGCGAAGTCCACCGCGGTGCCGGCCGCGTCGACGGCACCCACCTGCAGGTTGAGCGAATCGACGAACGCGTTGGTCCCCGTCGACGGATTGGCCGGATTCAGCCAGTCCCACTTCTGTGCGTTCGCATTGACCTTGCTCAGCACCGCGCGCTGATTGCCGACCACGCGCCAGCCGGTATCGCCGTTCGCGAGACTGCCCGCCCGCACCGCGAGCTGTACATGCTGCTGCATGCCGTCGCGAATCCCGTCGCTGCGCGTCCACGCGAGCTTGACCCACATCGTGTCGCTGGCAACGACGCGAATGACTTCCGGCAAGCTGAAGCTCGCGTTGTTCATCGCATCGTCGGCCACGATGCCCGGCGTGCCGCCTGCCGGCGCGCCGAACTCCTGGTCGACCGACATCCCGTTGTTGAGGTACGCGGAAGGCACGCCTGCATTCAGCGCGCCGGACGCGACGTCGTCGACGAAGATCCGGCCGCATGCCGATACGCTGCCGCCCGTGCGCGCAGCGCCGGTCGAACCGGCGAAGCACTGGTTGAGCGCGCTCTGCAATGCCGCCAGATCGCCGGCGCTCGGCAGGTTCGACACCACCGCGCCATTGATGGTCGCGGCGGCCGGCAGGCTGGCCTTGTCGCTCGCCTGCGGCGCGACGCCGGGCGCGAGCTGAAGCTGCACCGGCGTATCGCTGGACGCGCCCGCCACCGAGCTGATCTGGACGCCGCCATCCGGCAGGACGTTGATCTTGATCTGGTCGAGCAGCCGGTCGAGACCCGGCGCGCCCGCCGTCAACGGGCCGGAAATCAGGTCGACGCCCGCATTGCCGGTGGCGGCCAGCAGGTCGGCAAGCGCCGACGAATAGGCTTGCACCGTGCTGGCGACGGCCTGGGCCGTGACCTTGCTTTGCAGCAAACCGGTGTCGGCCAGCAGCTTGGTCGGGTTGTCGCCGACGATCGTGGCGGCGATCGCGTTCGTGATCGGCGTGATGTTGATCGTCTGCGTGCCGGCCGTGGCGCTGAGTGCGATCAGCGTGGCCTGCGAGTCGGCGACGTTGCCGTATGCGGACAACGCGAAAGGCGCGGTCAGGCCGGTCACCGTGCATTGAAACGCGCCGGTCGACGCATCGGCCGGGCAGTCGACCGCTTTGCCGGTCGCATCGACCAGTTTCACGGTGGCGGCCTGCATCGCGGCGCCGGCGGCCGCGACCCCGCTGACCGTCTGCGCGGCGGGCGGTGCGGGTGGCGAGGAGGAATCGCTGCCGCCGCCACAAGCCGACAGGACAAGCACTGCAATACCGGATACGACAGGTGTGAGTTTCATTGCGTTTCCCCCGAGCCCCTTCTGGTTGATGCGTGTCACATACATTGCGCGTGCACGCTGAATGGCGAGGATTCTCGCAAAGACGATTTTCTCGATCATCATTCAGGTGAATGAAAATCGGGAAATAACAGGGCATGAAATGCAAATAACCTGTGTTAGCCTGAAAAAAATTCGGTATTCGAAGCAATATCGTCAGACAAAATCAGAATACGAAGATCGCGAAGCGACGGGGTGAACACATGCAACGAGACCAACTCATCGGGGACCTCTATGAGGCCGCGCTGCATCCGGACGGTTTTCTGGAAGTTTTTCACCGGGTATCCGAATCGCTCGGCGCAGACGTATTTCACATGTTCAGTTGGGACGTCGCGCGCAATGCCCCGAAATTCTCGATCTATTCGCCGCGCGCGGAATTCGACGAGATCATCGCGCTCTACGATCAGTATTACGGCGCGCTCGATCCGCGCCGCGGCTTCGTCGAGAACGCACCGCTCGGCGAATTCGTTTGTTGTCAGGATCACCTGACCGAGCGCGACGTCGAACGCAGCGAGTTCTTCCAGGACTATCAGATTCCGTCGGGATTTCGCTACCTGATGGGGATTCGCTTCGCGCGCCCCGGCAGCGACAACATTCTGCTCGGGTTACTGCGCGCGCACGGCCGCACACCCTATTCTTCAGAAGAACGCGCGACCCTGACCGGTATGGCCGGGCATCTGCAGCGCTCGATCAACCTGTGGCAAGACGCGCGAGTGCTGCATCGCGACGCCACGCTCGGCGCCGAACTGATGGAGGAGCTGGGCCTCGCCGTCTTTGCGCTCGACCGGCACGCGCGCGTCCAGTTCGTCAACCAGGCGGCCGAGTCGATGCTGCGCGCCACCACCTGCCTCAAGCTCGAGAACGGGCACCTGAGCGCGACGAGCGCGCCCCAGAACGATGCGCTCAAGGCGGCGCTGGCGCGCGTCGCGAAGACCCGCAAGAGCGAGAGCCTTGCCCTGTCCGGCACGTTGGCCGCGGCGCACGAGATTTTTCTCGGCATCGCGGCATTGTCCGGACAGGCGCTCCATGCCACGTTCGGCGATGCGACGATACTGATCACGGTCAGGCGACGCAGCGGCGCCCCGCTCGTCGTCGCACAACAGCTGCGGCAATCGTTCGGCTTGTCGAGCGCCGAAGCCGCGGTCGCGGAAGCGTTGATCAGCGGCAAGACGCCCGACGAATGTGCGGCGAGCGCCGGCGTGTCGCTTGCGACGGTTCGCAGCCAGTTGCGGGCGATCTATGAAAAGACCCACTCGCGGAATCAGGCTGAAGCGGTCGGTCGGATGCTGTGGGTCCTCCCGCAACACAAGCGCACGAATTGATACGTCGAAACAGCGAGCGGGGCAGCGGTCAAAACGCTTTGGCATTTTTTAGGTTCATCGAGGATTACCGGGGAACGCGGCGCGGATCTTGAGGAAGAAGTATTCGTCGTCGCGGTACCCGTAAGCCC
>NZ_QTQM01000023.1:0-115649 GCF_003854225.1 Burkholderia sp. Bp8986
TCGCGCCGCTGTACGTGCCGCTCGCGGTTCCGCCGAGCGTCAGCGCGTTCGCGCCGAGATTCACGTTCGTGCCGGCCACGCCCGACAGCGCGCCGAGCGTTTGCGCACCCGACGCATTGCTCAGGTCGAGCGTCGCGCCCGCGTTCGCGAGATTCATCGCGCCGGTCGCCGACAGGCTGCCGCCCGCGCCGATCGCCAGCGTGCCGGCATTGATCGTCGTGCCGCCCGTGTAGGTGTTCGCGCCCGTCAGTGTCACCGTCGCCGCGCCGTTTTTCACGAGCGCGCCGGCGCCGGAAATCACGCCGCCCAGCGCGAGCGCATTGCTGCCGCCGAGCGTGAGTGCCGTGGCCGTGCCGAGATCGATCGCGTTGGCGACCGACAGGCTCGTATTCGCATCGAGCGTCGCCGCACCGCCGACGGTCAGCGTGCCGGCGCCCAGCGCCGCGGCGTTGCCGAGCACGAGGGCGCCGGCGTTCAGCGTCGTGCCGCCCGTGTAATTGTTCGCGCCGCTCAGCGTCAGCGCCGCCGCGCCGTTCTTCACGAGCCCGCCGCCGCCGGAGATCGTCCCGCCGAGCCCGAGATCGGTGCTGCCGCCCAGCGTCAGCGTCGTGCCGGTGGCGACGTTGATGCCGTTCGCGAGCGACACGTTGGTGGTCGCATCGAGCGTCGACGAGCCGTTGACGTTCACCGCGCCGGAGCCCAGCGCCGTGTTGCTGCCGACGACGAGGTTGCCGCCGTTCAGGTTCGTGCCGCCGGAGTAGACGTTCGTGCCGGTCAGCGATTGCGTCCCGGGGCCGGACAGCGTCACGCTGCCCGAGCCGCCGATCGTGCCCGCGTAGGTCGCGTTGATGGTGCCGTTGAGCGTCAGCGAATTGCCGCCGAGGTCCACGTTCGTGCCGGCCGCTCCCGCCAGCGCTCCGATCGTCTGCGCGCCCGACGCGCCGCTCAGGTCGAACGTCGCGCCCGCGCCGGTCAGGTTCACCGTGCCGGTCGCCGCGAGGCTGCCGGCGCCGCTCAGTGCGAGCGTGCCGCTGTTGATCGTCGTGTCGCCCGTGTAGGTGTTCACGGCCGTCAGCGTGGCCGTCGCGGAGCCGTTCTTCACGAGGCCGCCGTTTCCGCTGATCGTGCCGGACAGCCCGAGGCTGTTGCTGCCGCCGAGCGTCAGCGTCGCGCTGTTGTTGAGATTGATCGCATTGTCGAGCGTGACGTTCGCGCTCGTGTCGAGCAACGCCGACGCATTGACGTTCACCGCGCCGGTGCCGAGCGCCCCGTTGTTGCCGACCACGAGGTTGCCGCCGTTCAGGTTCGTGCCGCCCGTATAGGTATTGGCACCCGACAGCGCCAGCGTGCCGCCGTCGTTCTTCGTCAGCGCACCGCTGCCCGACACCGTGCCCGACAGCGTGAGCCCGGTCGCGCCCTGCACCGTCAGCCCGGTGCCGAGCGTCACGTTGTTCGACACGTTGAGCCCCGCCGTGCCCGCCTGCAGCGCGCCGCCGTTGGCCGTGATCGTGCCGGTGCCGAGCGACGCGTTGTCGTTGATGATCGCGACGCCGCCGCTCGACAGCGTCGCGTCCTGCACGGTCGCCGCGCCGTTGATCGTCCAGTTGCCGCTCGCGACGTCGAGGTGATTGAAGTTGACGTAGTTGTTGATCGCGATCGTGCCGTTCGCGGAGGTGCCCTGCTGCAGGTTCAGCGTGTTGTTGCCGCCCGCGCCGCCGTCGACGATCCCCGTCGCCGCCACGTTGAGCGTGTTCGGGCCGACCGTGATGTTGAACGCGCCGCCGGTGCCGCCCGCCGCGTTGACCGACGAGCCCGTCACCGCGTTGAACGTGTTGGTGCTGTTCGCGCCCATCGACACGCTGCCGTTGATCGTGCCCGAGTTGGTGAACGTGTTGCCGCCCCCGGGCGTGCCGTTCGTGGCGAGCGACACGCGGCCGTTGATCGTGCCGCTGTTCGTCATGTTGACCGTGCCGCCGCCGTATGCGGCGACCACCGGCGCATCCGCGCCGGACAGCGTCGCGCCGACCAGCGGGTTCGAACCGATCGTGCCGGTGTTGTTGATCGTCGACGTGCCGCCGGTGCCGTTCTGGACCGACAGTGCCATGCCGGTCACGCCGCTGATCGCGACCCCGGTCGAGCCGAGCATCGTGCCGTTGTTGGTGACGGTGGTATTGCTCGCCGACGCATTGCCGAGCACCGCGCCGCTCGACAGCACGCCGAGCCCCGAGCCGAGCGCGGACGGGTCGATCGTGCCGTTGTTGGTCAGCGTGTTGTTGTTGCCGGTCAGCGACATCGCGGTGCCGCCGACGCCCAGCAGCACGCCGACGCTCGCGCCCGGATTGACGGTGACGTTCAGGTTGTTGGCGCTGTTTGCATAGCTCGGCGCCAGCGGATTCGCGACGCCCGAGCAGGTGACAGTGGTGCCTGCCGTGCTGCAGGTCGCGTACGCGGGAACGATGCCTGCGCCGGACAAGGCCAGGAAGACGCCCGTCGGCAACAGGAATTTCGGAAACGGCTCTCCGCTCTTCTTCGAATGCGCAATGTTCATGCTTCCCCTCGTGCTCGGCATGGCCGGTGAATCGAGCCGGCGGCGGCGGAAAATCCGGGACGCAAGCGTGCCCTCCGGCGGTCGCGGAACGACGTCGGTCTATTCGTGGATGAACTGCGGGTTAATCGATTCTCGTTTGCGAGTGCAAACTCAACCGGACGACATGATCGTGGCCCCTTGTTCTTATGCAGCGACTTTCTGGTTGATTTGATTACCGCCCTGCTTTTTGTCAGACAAGGCTATATCAAATAAACAGGGTTTTCCAGTCGATGTTTGGTTATCGGAGCGAGGTCGATGGAATACGTATTTTTTACTCGTGCGATTGCGTGAAACGACTGTATTAAAAGGATCTTTCGGTCATTCCGTCATGCCAGGCAAAGTTACCTGCACCACGAGATCAGTAAAAACACCGATAATTCATACTAATCGCCGGCCGGTTTTTCGCGACTCAATTTAAATAATGACGGCGGCAGTTGGCGCAAATAATCCGAACCCATTTTATTTAAAGAATTGAGAGCATGGATTCTCAACACACTTGCAGAGTGCCTTCGAATTCGGCGCACATGATCCCGCCGCCTTGAAATGAAAAATGAAAGCCGGAAGGTTAATCGCCCCCCGGCCACGCGGCCCCGCTTGAAACGCGGGTTCAAAGGTGTCGGACTTCAGGACAAGCGTGCCGCCGGCTTGCACGGCACGCGGCCCGGCATGCTGCCACGGCCCGCTCGCGCATGGCCAGGCACTGCGGTCGACACGGCGTGTCGAGCGTGTCCGGAGCAGCCGGACGATGTTCGGCATGCCGGAGCTTCGGGGTTCGAAGAATGTTCAACGAAGGTCGACGCGCCTGCCCGGCCGGCGTCAATCCACCGGACACATCGCGAGCCGCCCCATCGCCTCCCCGGCGCCGCGCACCGCGCAGGTGGCCGGCTCGTCGGCGATCCGCGCGCTCAGCCCGGTCTCGTCGCGCAGCAGGCGTTCGAGATCCGCGAGCAGCGCGCCGCCGCCCGTCAGCACCACGCCGCGATGCGCGATGTCGGTCACGAGTTCGGCCGGCGCGTTTTCCAGCACCGACTTCACCGCGCCGATCACCTGCTTGAGCGGCGCGGCCAGCGCGTCCGCCACATCGTGGTTGGACAGCTCGATCGAACGCGGCAGGCCGTCCTTGACGCTGCGCCCGATCGCGCGCGTCGACGCGCGCGGCACGGCGCTGGTGGCCGAGCCGATCGTCTCCTTCACGCGCTCGGCGGTCTGCTCGCCGAGCAGCACGCCGTACAGGTTGCGCACGTGATTGACGATCGCCGCGTCGAACTGGTTGCCGCCGACCCGGATCGCCTCGCGATAGACGACACCGCCGAGCGCGATCACCGCGACTTCGGTCGTCCCGGCACCGATGTCGACGACCATCGAGCCGACCGGCTCGGTCACCGGCAGGCCCGCGCCGAGTGCGGCGGCGAGCGCTTCCTCGATCAGTTCGACGTCCGATACACCGGCCGCGAACGCCGCCTCGCGCATCGCGCGACGCTCGACCGCCGTCGCATCCGACGGCACGCACAGCGTGACCTCGACGCGGCGGCTGAAGCGCGAGCGCGTGCGCGACATGTCGATGAAGCGCCGAAACATCTGCTCGGCGGCGTGCGCATCGGCGATCACGCCGTGCCGCATGGGCCGCACGGCCTCGAGATGCCCCGGCTCGCGGCCGAGCAGCGCCTTCGCGAGTTCGCCGACCGCCTCGAGCGTCGGTCGCGCATCGGACGCGCCGCCCTTGCGAAAGCAGACGACCGACGGCTGGTCCAGCACCACGCCGCGCTCGTGCGTATAAATCCGCGTACTCGCCGTTCCAGGGTCGATCGCAACGGGTTGCGCAAACAACTTTCCGAACAGCGGTGTCGACATGGTTACCCTTTTGTTGAACAAACGGCCGAAGCGGCCAGGCCGCATCCCCGCGGCGCACCTTCGCCGCCCCATTGAGGTCTTAGCGGCAAATCGTGCCGATACTTTAAGCAATTCCAATGATTATTTCGCGACGAAATTGCCGAAACCGCGTTTCGGCAGGCCCGCGGCTACGCATCGGCCGCTCGCGTTGCGCTTGTAAAACACGGTAATCTCTCGGTCTTGCCTGCTCCCGGCAGGCGCCCGACGCCCGATCACGCCAGGTATTCCACCATGACAGCGACCGCCTCTCTCCGCTGGCTCGGGGTGCGCCGGCTCGGCGCCACGCTCGTTGCGCTGTGGTGCTGCACCGTTGCCGCGCAGCCCTTGCCGGCCGCCGACACCGCCGCGCGCACCGCGCCGGCGGCTACTCCCGCCGCACCGGCCGCCCCTGCCACGGCGGCCGCCCCCGCCGCCACGCCCGCATCGACCTGCAACGCCGACGGCGGTCCGGCCGGCCGGCCACCGGTCGGCCTCGTGCTGTCCGGCGGCGGCGCGCGCGGTTACGCGCACCTGGGCGTGCTGAAGGTGCTCGAGGAGAACCGCATCCCGATCGACTGCATCGCCGGCACGAGCATGGGCGCCGTGGTCGGCGGCCTGTATGCGAGCGGGATGGCCGCCGACGAGATGCAGAAGCAGCTGTCGGAGGTGAACCTGGCCGACATCGCGTTCGACGTGACCGACCGCGCCGACCTGCCGCAAACCAGCCGCGAGGACGAGCGCCTGTACATCAACAGCCTGACGCTGGGCTTCGGCAAGAAAGGCGTGAAGGCGCCGGTCGGCCTCGTGCAGGGCAACCGGCTGCAGGCGCTGCTCGCGAACTGGACCGCCGCCGTACCGACCAACCAGCCGTTCGACCAGTTGCCGATCCCGTATCGCGCGGTCGCGACCGACCTGCAGACCGGCCAGATGGTCGTGCTGGACCGCGGCTCGCTGCCGCTCGCGATCCGCGCGAGCATGGCGATGCCCGGCCTGTTCGCGCCGGCCGAGATCAACGGCCGCGCGCTCGTCGACGGCGGGCTCGTCAGCAACCTGCCGGTCGACACCGCGCGGCAGATGGGTGCGAAGGTCGTGATCGCCGTCGACATCGGCTCGCAGTTGCGTCCGCTCGACGCGCTCGCGTCGCCGGCGGACGTGATGCAGCAGATGGTCGGCATCCTGATCCGCCAGAACGTGACGTCGCAGCGCAAGCAGCTTGCCGCGCAGGACGTGCTGCTCACGCCCGACCTCGGCGCGCTCGCGTTCACCGATTTCCAGAACGCGAAGCAGGCGATCGCCGCCGGCGCGGCCGCCGCGACCGCGGCGCTGCCGCGGCTCAGGCACCTCGCGCTCACGCCGGAACAGTACGCGGCCTACCGGTCCGCGCATGCGCAGCCGCTGCCGCCGCCGATCCGCATCACGCGGGTCGAGATCAAGACGACCGGCGGCGTGCCCAGGCGTGTCGTCGCCGACGCGCTGCACGTGAAACCGGGCGACACCTACGATCCGGCGACCGTCAGCCAGGACCTGCTCGGACTGACGACCGGCGGCAATTTCGAGAGCGTGACGCAGCAGATCGTGAGCCACGGCGACGAGAACGTGCTCGAGATCGATGCGCGGGAGAAATACTGGGGGCCGAATTTCCTGCTGTTCGGCGTCGGGATGTCGAGCAGCTCGACCGACGAAGGCGGCTTCCGCCTGCACGTCGGCTACCGGCGGCCGTGGCTCACCGAATCGGGCCTCGAGTTCCGCGCGGACACGACGATCGGCAGCGACCTGCAGTCGGCGCGCGTCGAATTGCGCCAGCCGTTGCCGGCCGCATACGGCTTGTACATTTCGCCCTATGCGGAATACCAGCGTCGCTACGTGAACCTGTACGACAACAGCGGCGAGGTGAAGCTGAACCAGTACTTGATGCAGACGGCGCGCACCGGGCTCGACTTCGGCCTGCCGATCGCGCGGCTCGGCGACTTCCGGATGGGTATCGGCTATGCGACCGGGCACGGCTCGCCGAACTACAACCTGCCGTTCCCGTTCGATGACGGCAGCTCGACGCTGATCTGGCCGAGCTTCACGTCGCAGGCGCTGACCGCGCGTGCGCGGCTCGTCATCGATCAGCTCGACGATCCGATGTTCCCGCGCCGCGGCTACTACGGCGAATTCCGTGTCGAACGGTCGCTGTGGTCGCACAACAGCCAGTCCGCGGAGGACCTCGCCGATACATCCAACACGCCTTACACCGAGCTCTACGCCAAGGCGATGATCGCGCAGCAGTTCGGCCGGCACAGCGTCAGTGCAACGATCGAGGGCGGCAAGAGCATCGGCGGCACCAACCTGATCAACGCGTTCAACTTCACGCTCGGCGGGTTCCAGCATCTGGCCGCGTATGCGGCCGACCAGCTGACGGGCAACGAACTCGCGTACGGCAACGTGACCTACATGAACCAGCTGATGACGTTCAACGCGTCCCCGATCAAGGCGCTGTCGGTCGGCGCCAGCGCGGAACTCGGCAACGTGTGGTCGAGCGGCGTGAAGGTCGGCGGCGGCACGCTCAAGCAGAGCTATACGTTCTTCACGAGCCTGTCGACCTCATTCGGTCCGCTGTACATGGGTATCGCGCTCGCGCCGGGCGGCCGGCGCAACATCTACTTGCAGCTCGGCCGCACATACTGATGGCGGCGCGCGCGGATGGCGGCGGGCATCCGCCGCGTCACCGCCCGCGCCTTGCGCAGCCGGACGCCGGCTAGATCGGCCAGCTGATCTCGAAGCGCGCGCCGCCGAGTTCGGCCGGATCGACGACCGCGATCCGGCCGTTGTGCGCGTGGAGCACCTGCCGCGTGATCGCTAGGCCGAGCCCGTAGCCGCCGGTGCGGCGGTCGAGCCGCACGAACGCGTCGAAGATCCGCTCGCGTTCGCTCTCCGGCACGCCAGGCCCGTCGTCCTCGACATAGATCGCGATGTTGCCGTGTTCGATCGCGATCCCGACGACGATCCGCGACGCCGCATATTTGCTCGCATTGCGCAGCAGGTTGCGCATCGCGTACGACATCAGCCGCCGGTCCATCTTCACGCGCAGGTCCGACGCGATCGCGATGCGCGACTCGATCGCGCGCTCCGGATACAGCAACTGCGCGTCGCTGACCTGGTGCTCGAACCACGCGACCGGCGCGGTCAGCTCGAGGTTCGACTGCAGCGAGCTGTATTCGAGCCGCGCGTACGTGAGGCTCATGTCGATCAGTTCCTCGAGTTCCGTCACGTCCTGCGCGATGCTCTCCAGCGCACCGTGGTATTCGGCGGCCGAGCCCGGCTCGCGCAGCATCTCGAGCGCGAAGCGCACGCGCGCGAGCGGCGTGCGCAGCTCGTGCGAGATCCCGTTCGTCAGGTCGCGCTGCGCGGCGATCAGCCGCTCCATGCGCATCGCGAGCGCATTCAGCGTGCGCGCGAGCGGGCCGATGATCACGCTGTGCGACTCGCGTGCGCGCGTGTTGAAGCGCCCGCCGGTGAAATCGATCGCGCGCTCGCGCACCATCACGAGATCCGACCAGACCGGCCGCATCCACCGATACGCGGCGAGCGCGGGCGCGGTGAACACGAACGCGAGCACGATCCAGATATCGCCCGGCAGCGCGTCGAACGCATGCCACACGACTTCCGGCGACAACACCACGCACAGCGCGAGCGCCGGCACCAGCGCGGTCAGCAGCACGAGGCCGAGCAGGTGCAGGTAGGTGCGCACGTACAGGCGCGACCAGCTCGGAATGCGGTCGGCGCGCGTGTCGGTCCACGCGCGGCGGAAATGCAGCCAGCGCCATTTGACATAGCGCAGCGCGGAAAGCGGCGCTGCGTCGGGGTGCGAACGGGTGCGTCGGATCATCGCGGCTTCCGGCTATCGTGCGATGCGGGGACGCGGCGGCCGACGGCGTCGCGCCAGGGTGGCGTCATTCCCACGCATGCTTGCTGAACTGGTAACCCTTGCTGCGGATCGTCTTGATCCGCTGCGGGTTGCCTGCATCGTCGTGCAGCTTGCGGCGCAGCTTCGAGATGCGCCCGTCGATCGTGCGGTCGAGGCCGTCGAATTCGACCCCGCGCAGCTGCAGCATCAGGTCGTCGCGGCTGACGACCTCCCCCGCACGGCACACCAGCACCCACAGCAGGTCGAACTCGGCCGACGTGAGGTCGGGCGAGCCGCCGCCGGGCAGCACGACCGAGCGGTCGGTGCGGTCGATCGAGAACTGGCCGAACGTGTAGCGCTCCGGCTGCGACGCGGCGCCCTCGGCCGCGCGCGCGGGCACGCGGCGCAGCTGCGCCTTGATCCGCGCGAGCAGGATGCGCGGCTCGACCGGCTTGTGCACGTAGTCGTCGGCGCCGAATTCGAGGCCGAGCAGTTCGTCGAACGGCTCGTCGCGCGCCGTCACCATGATGATCACGCCGTCGTACTGCTTGCGTGCCTCGCGGCAGATCTCGAACCCGTCCTTGCCCGGCAGGTTCACGTCGAGAATGACGAGATCCGGGCGCGTGGACAGGATCGCCGGCACGGCGGCGTCACCATGCAGCACAGTGTCGACTTCATAGTCGTTCTTGCGCAGGTAGCCGGCGATCAGCGTGGACAGGCGGGTGTCGTCTTCGACGAGCAGGATGCGAAAAGGCATGGGCAACGGTCGGATCGTACGGGGAGACCGCGGCGGCGGCAGGCTTGCACCGGCTGCCGGCCATCGGTCGAAACGTACCGCATGATACTGCGCCCGCCGCCTGCCTGTTTGCAGATCCGAAAAATAAGGGCGCGATTGGCGCCGCGCTTGACGAACCGGCGCCGAAACGGTTCCATACGGGCTCTTTGGAAACCGGGCCGCCCGCCCTGCCTCGCACGCGATGAACTATCAGCCGATCCTCGAACGCATCCATACCGAACTCGCCCCCTGGATCGGCCAGGGACGCGTCGCCGACTACATTCCCGAGCTCGCGAAGGTGCCCGCCGACAAGTTCGGGATGGCCGTCGTGACGCTGGACGGAAACGTTTACACGGTCGGCGACGCGCGGGAGCGCTTCTCGATCCAGAGCATCTCGAAGCTGTTCGCGTGCACGCTCGCGTTCCAGTTGCTGGGCGACGCGCTGTGGGAACGGGTCGGTCGCGAGCCGTCCGGCACCGCGTTCAATTCGCTCGTTCAACTCGAAAGCGAGCGCGGCAAGCCGCGCAACCCGTTCATCAACGCCGGCGCGCTGGTCGTCACCGACGTGCTGTGCCGCCGCTTCGTCAGGGCCGAGACGGCGCTCGTCGAGTTCGTGCGGCGGCTGATCGGCGCGACCGACCTCGACTACGATTCGCGCGTCGCGCTGTCGGAGCTGCAGCACGCGGAACGCAACCGCGCGATGGCGCATTTCATGGCGAGCTTCGGCAACATGCAGATGCCGCCCGATACGGTGGTCGACGCGTATTGCCGCCAGTGCGCGATCACGATGAACTGCGTCGAGCTGGCGCAGGCCGCGCTGTTTCTTGCGAACGGGGGCGTCGCGCCCGTTACCGGCGAGCGGGTCGTCGACGCGAGTTCGGCAAAGCGGCTGTCGGCGCTGATGCTGACCTGCGGCACCTACGACGCGGCGGGCGACTTCGTATATCGCGTCGGCTTGCCTGCCAAGAGCGGTGTCGGCGGCGGGATCGTCGCGGTGCTGCCGGGGGAGATGGCCGTGTGCGTGTGGGCGCCGGGGCTCGATGCGAACGGGAACTCGCTGGCGGGGACGTTGGCGCTGGAGTGGTTGACGACTTATACGGAAAGGTCGATTTTCTGACGCACGGAATTCACGCGCAACGCATTCTTCGCGATGTGACGATCGATTCGGCACGCACCTGCACGTTGAATCGGGAATTCGTTCTCGGGCAGCGATCGACCCGGAGGACACGCTCGCAACGCCCGAAACCGGACGTCGCACTCGTCATGAATCGAGCGCGACAACCGATCGCATCGGAACATTGAGCGAGCAAGATTCGGACAGGCCGGCGCAAGTCCGGCCACGCAGCTAGAAGGCGCTCTTTATCACGCCCCCGTCGGCTCGCAACGCAGCGCCGGTCGTCGCCGACGAAAGCGGGCTGGCGATATACGCCACGAGGGACGCCACTTCCTGCGGCGAACCGAATCGCTTGATGAGCGATGTGGGACGGACCTTCTCGAAGAATTCCTTTTCGAACGCTTCAAACGATTTGCCGTCGGCCTTCGCGAGCGTCTCGACGAATTCGCCCACGCCGCGCGATTTCGTCGGCCCCGGCAGGATGCTGTTGACCGTGATGCCCGTGCCGGCAACGGCTTCGGCCAGCCCGCGCGCAACCGCGATCTGCGCGGTCTTCGTCACCCCGTAGTGGATCATTTCGGCCGGAATCTGCACCCCGCTTTCGCTCGAAATGAAAATGATGCGCCCCCAGTTGGCCTGCTTCATCGCCGGCAGAAACAGCCGGGCGAGGCGTACGCCACTCAGGACGTTGACCTCGAAGAAACGCTTCCAGTCCGCGTCAGGAATCTCTTCGAATGGCTTGGGCTCGAAGATGCCGAGGTTATTGATCAGGATTTCCACACCCGGATAGCGTTGCGCCAGTTCGTCGGCCGCTTCGGCCGTACTCAGGTCGCCCGCAAATCCAGCCACATCGCCGCCGGTATCCGCTTTCAGTTGCGCGACGACGTCATCGACAGATGACTGGGAGCGTCCGTTCACGATCACACGAGCGCCTTCCTGGGCCAGCGTGCTGGCGATAGCGAGGCCAATGCCGGCTGTGCTGCCGCTCACCAGTGCGAGTTTGCCTGTCAGATTCAGGTTCATGAGTGATTCCTTTTTCCGTGGACAAAGTAGACGTGACGACATCGAGTCTCGAACGACTGGATGTCGCCAACAGGTTTACGTACGCGTAATCGATGCGCCGCCATCGACCAGCGAGGCAGTGCCGGTGACAAAGGACGAATCGTCGGATGCGAGATAAAGCACTGAACGCGCCAGTTCTTCCGGCTTTGCCACGCGCTTGAGCGCATGCAGTCCGGTCACGAACGCCTGCGATTCTTGAGTGTCGTTCATGCCGCGATACATCTCCGTGTCCACGGCGCCCGGCAACACCGCGTTGACCCGCACGCCTTGCGCGCCGTACTCCGCGGCGAGTGCCTGCGTCAAGCCGATCAGCCCGGCCTTGCTCGCCGCGTAGGCCGCCGTGCCGGGAAACGCGAACGAGTAACCGACGAAGGTCGACGTGAAGATGATCGATCCGCCGCCTTGCTTCAGCATTTCGGGAATCTGGTGCTTCGCGCCCAGGAAGGCACTGGTCAGATTGGTCGCCAGCGCGGCGTTCCAGCCTGCTTCGGAAATACCGGTGGTCGGGCCCATCTCGCCGAGCGTACCTGCGTTGTTATAGGCGATGTCCAGACGGCCGAAGCGGCTCACTGCAAGCGCGACCAGCGCTTTCGCGAAGTCCTCCGACTGCACGTCGCCGGCCAGATACGCGGCTTCGCCGCCTTCGCTGGCGATCTCCGCCGCGAGCGCTTCGAGTTCCGCCGCGCGCCGCGCCGCAATGACTACCTTGGCGCCTTCCTTCGCGAACAGCTTCGCAGTAGCGCGGCCAATACCTGCGCTGGCACCCGTCACGATGGCGACTTTTCCTGTCAAACGTTGCATTTCCAATCTCCTGATCCGCTGCGTCGGCCAGCGCCCGATGCGTTGGCCCGTGAGAGCAATATAGGCTTCAGTCTTGATTGCAGAAAGGCATAAAAAATGGTCCTATCATTAAGTTTTTGTGAATGATCGAGGATTGGTATGGATCGCCTTCGCGCCTTCGAGGTTTTCGTGACGGTGGTGAGCCGTGGCGGCTTCGCGCGCGCGGCGGAAGCGCTCGGCACGTCGCCGGCCAACGTCACGCGGTACGTGCATGAACTGGAAGCGCACCTCGGCACGCGCCTCCTGAATCGCACGTCACGCACGCTGTCCCTGACGGAGGGCGGCGAGACACTCTACGCCCGCTGCAAGTCCATCCTCGACGAGGTTGCGGAGACGGAGGGGCTTGTGTCATCCGCGTCGGTCGAACCACGTGGACGACTGCGCATCAATGCGCCCGTGAGCTTCGGCATTCTGTATCTGGCGCCGCTATGGCCCGGGTTCATGCAGAAATATCCGCGAATCGAACTCGACATCGGGCTGATCGACCGCGTCGTCGATATCGTCGACGAGGGCTACGATCTCGCCATTCGCATCTCGCGCGCCGGCTCGACCAACCACGCGGCACGCAAGCTGGCGACATCGCAAAACATCTTGTGTGCGTCGCCGGCCTATCTGGCCCGCTTCGGACATCCGACCGCGCTGACGGACCTGGTCGAGCATCGCTGCATCGGGTACACATATGCGGCCACTGGCGACGAATGGGAACTGATCGATGGTAACGGCAAGACCCATCCTGTGAGGGTCGACTGCCATATGCATACCAATAACGGCGATACGGCGCGCTCGGCAGCGCTCGCCGGGCAAGGGCTGATCTGGCAACCCACGTTCCTGATCAACGACGATCTGCGTGCAGGCAAACTCGTTCACGTGTTGCCTGAGTATCGTCTACCCGAGATCGACATACTTGCTGTCTACCCGAGCCGCCGACACTTGAGCGCCAGAGTGCGCGTCATGATCGATTTCCTGGTCGATGCGTTCGGTGGCGTGCCGCCGTGGGACCGGGAGGACGGAAATCGGGCAGGCGCCACGCCGGCGATGCGTTGAAGGCGCATCCCGAACATGCGTCCGCCATGTTCGGGCATTCAGGCTGCGGGAGCGCGATCGTTCCGTGCTCTGGCGCGCTGACATCCGGATGACGGCCCCGGCCAGCCTTTGACCACGGTCGGCGACTGTCTGGAAATTTCAGCATCTCCGGACATGGAATGCGCGCGAAAGCCCGTCACCTCGGCGCAGGCGACATTCGAATGTCGATGCGATAGAACCCGCCGACATCCACGACTGGCCGAACCCGGTCCGACGGCGAAGATCGCGCCGCATTGTTGGAGTCCGCGGACCGTCATTCCATACGTTGCAAATTTGATTATTGACGGGTGTCCGTTGCGGGCCGCACGCCCCGTGGGGGAAAGTCGAACGAGAGAAACGGCATCGCTAGTCTGCAACGCAATGGGCGCGCTCTCCTGCCCCGTGGAAACGGGCCATGTCACGCGCGGGAGACACTCCGAATTGGCGTGCATATTCACGGCTGAATTGACTCGGGCTTTCATAGCCCACGCTAAAGCCGATGCCTGCGACATCTCCTTGTTGCGCTAAAAGCCGGGCGCGAGCGGTCTGGAGGCGGATTTGCTTTTGATATTGAAGCGGGCTCATGGCGGTTGCCGCCTTGAAATGGCGGTGGAAAGATACTGGGCTCATGCCTGCCAACGCGGCCAGGCGTTCGACCCGCACCGACTCCGAAAAATTGGTGCGCAGCCATGTGATGGCACGACTCACCTGCGAGAGGCGGCTGTCCGCCATGGCAATCTGGCGGACCATGGGGCCACACGGGCTTTGCAGAATCCGCCAGAACACCTCGCGCCGGATCATGGGCGCAAGGACTGCAATGTCCTCCGGCCGGTCGAGCAACCTGACCAATCTCCACATCGCATCAAGCAAATCGGGCCCGGCGTGGTTGACCTCCACGCCGGCGGCGCCGCCCTGTGGCGCCATTGGCTCGGCGATCAAGCTCGCGAGCATGCCCAAGTCCAGGTCCAGCGTGACGGCGGAGTATGGCGCCTGGGTGACCTGCCCTGTCGCAGGCAGGTCCACGGACACGGCTACGTAGTCGCCCGGCACGATGTCGAATAGCCGGCCTCCGAGCACCGTCCGCTTTGCCCCTCCGAGGATTAGGGCCAAAACCGGCCGGTGGACCACGTAGGTGACCACCGAAAGATCCGTCTCGACATAAAGCGTCAGCCCGCCAACGGCGGTTTCAGTCGGGCCTTCCCCGCCATGGCGCTCGACCAGCGCGCGAAGTTCGTACAAGTGGTCCAAGCCTGCCTCCAAACACCTCAGGGCATTGCACCCGCTCCGGAAACATCAATTGACAGGATTGTGCAAGAGATTGGCGGCATTGCGCTACCGCCGCGAACGGTCGCTGCGATTCAATGGAGCGTCCCAAACGCAGAATTGAACGAGGAAACCGTATGACGCACACGCCTCAAAAACCAATCGGTTCAGGCTTCGGCCCCGCCTCGACCGCCGACGAGGTGATCCGTGGCATCGATCTTACGGGCAAGACCGTCGTGGTAACCGGCGGCGCTTCAGGTATCGGAATCGAGACCGTCCGTGCATTTCGTTCCGCAGGCGCCAGGGTCATCGTGCCGGCCCGCGATACAGCCCAGGCCGAAGCAGCCCTCGCGACCATGCCTGACGTCATCGTGGAAGCGATGGACTTGCTGGAGCCTGCAGCGATAGACCGATTCGCCAGTCGCGTACTGTCGCTGACGGACACGCTGGACATTCTTGTCAACAACGCTGGAGTCATGGCCGCACCGCTGACACGCGATGCGCGCGGCTACGAAATGCAGTTCGCGGCCAACCACCTCGGCCATTTCCAACTCACCTGCCGGCTATGGCCCGCACTCGTGCGCGCGGAGGGGGCTCGCGTCGTAGCGCTCAGCTCCTACGGACATCGCCGCGCCGGCATCGATTTTCGCGACCCTCATTTCGAGCGTCGTGAGTACGACCGATGGATAGCCTACGGCCAGGCCAAAACCGCGAACGCCTTGTTCGCCGTCGCGCTGGATTCAATCGGCCGGCACTGGAACGTGCGCGCATTCGCCGTCCATCCCGGTGGCATTGCCACCCCGCTAGCGCGCCACATGCTGCCCTCCGAGATCGAAGCGAGCCGGATCTTCGATGCCGAGGGCAAGCCGGTCATTGATCCGGAAAACAACAAGAAGACGCCCGAACAGGGGGCGGCCACCTCCGTGTGGTGCGCGACGAGCCCTCAACTAGCCGGCATGGGCGGCGTCTACTGCGCCGATTGCGACATCGCCATCGCGCTTCCCAGCGACGGGAGCCCTGAAATGCACGGCGTCAGGCCCCGTGCCATCGACCCCGTCTCCGCCGGCCGTTTGTGGCAGCTCAGCGAACAACTGACGGGCGTGACGCTGGACTGAGCAAATTCGATGCGACTCGGGACAACCAGTCGCGCCTTATCACCAACCACTATGGCAACGTAGCCAGGAGAAAAAACATGCGAACGGTATCACTCGGGAGCCAAGGCATGGCGGTCAGCGCGCAAGGCCTTGGGTGCATGGGAATGAGCACTACCTACGGGCCCAGCGACGAGCACGAAAGCCTTGCAACCCTCATGCGCGCCCTCGACCTCGGTGTGACGTTCTTTGATACGGCGGAGGTCTACGGCCCATTCATGAACGAGGAGCTTCTCGGCAAGGCCTTCATAGGCAAGCGCGACAAGGTCATCCTGTCGACCAAGGCAGGATTTCGCTACACCGAGCACGGCAAGCTCGCCATGGAAGGTGAGAAGCCCTTGGTCACGGGCGATCCGTCGCATATCCGAAAGTCGGTCGAAGGATCGCTGCGACGCCTGAGGACCGACGTCATCGACCTCGTCTACCTGCATCGCATCGATCCGGCAACGCCGATCGAAGTGACGATCGGCGCGCTAGCCGACCTCGTGCACGAAGGCAAGATCCGCTACCTCGGCCTTTCCGAGGCATCGGCAAAGACGATCCGGAAAGCCCACGCGGTTCATCCGCTCACGGCCGTCCAAATGGAATATTCGCTGTTCGAGCGTGGCGTCGAGCACAACGATGTGCTGGCGACCGTCCGAGAGCTGGGAATCGGTTTTGTCTCCTACTCGCCGCTCGGCCGGGGCTTCTTGACCGGTGCGCTGAAACATCTGGATAACCTGCATCCGACCGACTTCCGCCGGTTCGATCCGCGCTTCCTGGGAGAGAACCTCCAGTCCAATCTACTGTTGGTCGACCGCATCACCGAGATCGCTGAAGCAAAGGGCGTCATGCCGTCTCAGCTCGCCCTTGCATGGGTGACGAGTACCGGAACGGTGCCCATTCCGGGAACGCGACGCATCAGGTATCTCGAAGAGAACGTCGCCGCAGTCGATATCACGCTGACCCAGGACGAGATGAACGCCCTGGATGCGGCCGCTCCGTTCGGCGCTGCAGCTGGCGAGCGCTATTCGTCCGGAATGATGGCCACACTCGGTCATTAGGACAGCAACTCGCAGGAGGCGCCGCGAGCGTTTGCGCAGGCAGTGATCGACGTTGACAGGTTTTGATCCGGCAGACTCCGGCCTTGAAGGCGCGCGCCTCAGCCAGACTGTGGTCAACACGACGTAAGTACCCAGGGGCCGCGCCACGACGTATACGAGCTGTGGCCTGTCGGACATCTTGCGATTTCGCGCAAGTTTGAAAGATGCATAACTCTTGTTCTCGGGAGCGGGTTTGCTTCGTAACTCCCCGCCGTGCACCAAGACTCCCGCCCATCCTATTCGCCGAAGGCGGTGCGGTACGCGATCCGGCTTCCAACGAGGGCTACGATTCTGTTCGTCCAGGTAGAGCAGCCACGGAGACCTGACTGCCGGCGAGCATCCTGTTGGCTCGGCGCATGAACACCCAGTGCCAAATCCAGAGGAGAACCGCAACTCCGCCGGCGACGGTGCCAATGGTATTGGGTATTAGCGAAAGAACCTGGGCAAGACACCACCCGATGCCGCTGATCCGGCCGAACGAGCGCAAACCCGACAGAGCCGGATTGATACGAGACTCCGCCTCCAGGGACTTCGCGACGTTGGAAATAATGAAGAAGTCCTCGATGAAGTTGTATGGCAAGAGGAACATGAGCCAGACGCTGTTGGGTTCGGCCGCACGCGATCCTCGGTTGACCGATTTCAGGGTGGTCCTGAGGTCGCTCGCGTAGGCATAGACCAGCGCCAGGAACACCGCGATGACGACGATGCCACCGATCGGCCCAAGCATCTCCATTTCGCCGAGAACGCCTCCGCCTTCAGCGGGATAGATAAGGGGATAGGCGAGCCCAAAGGCAATGGGGATGCTCAGAATGGCTTTGAGAATGGTCCGCGCAGTCGTGCTCATGTATATCGGCTGGAGTAGGTGCGTTGTCGCAGGCAGCATAGCGAACGATCATCCTCGCCGTGCGATTATTTCCTGATATATACCGCCTTTTCTCGCGACTCCAGCCGAGCGGTGTTCTCGATTGATTCGACCCGTTCGATGGCAGCAATGCAGCCCGCCGAGAGGTGCGCCTCCTGTGCGACGGCCGGCACGAGCCGGAAAGCGAGCCTAGCCAAAGCTTTGTGTGTGAAGCATAAACTGGCGACCAAAGAGCCACTTTTATGCCACGCAAACGCACGGAAGAAGTGACGAGAGAACTGGGCAAGGGCTTGAACCTTGACTCGGAATTGATCAAGCAACTGGTGCCAGGGACGCTGGACCTAGCGACGATCAACGAGGAGCTTGCTGCGCTTAAGAAGGGGGCCTTCGAACGCGCACTGGGCAGTGAGTTGACCCACCGCCTGGGCTACAAGAAGGGCGAAGCCAAGCCGCTGGTAGCGCGAGCCGCAAGCGCGTCGCGACTGACGACGACCTGCTCGACGTCGAGATTCCGCGCGACCGTGAAGGCACCTTCGATCCGGTGCTGATCGCCAAGGGCGTGCGACGCTTCACCGGGTTCGACACAAGATCATCGCGTGTACGCCGCGAACCTAGCCCCGTGGGACACGCGTGGCGTGAGCATGCGGGAGATTCAGGGCTTCCTGCTCGAGATCTACGGCATCAGTGCGGTGACCGACGCGGTGATCGACGAAGTGCTGGAACGGCGGCAGCGGCCGCTCGAGCCAATGTATCCAGTCGCATTCTTCGACGCCTTGCGCGTCAAGATTGGCGGCACGCGACGAACGCTGGTACAACAGCCATCGCGATACGCCGTGCTACAGGTCCATGCAGCTATATCGGTAAGCTACGTTGGACGACTGGAGCAGACCAGTATCGAAGATGGCCGATGCTTTGGCTGGCAATGACGCAATTGGGTGATCGCTGCGCGGGAGTCGTGTTGATGTCCCGCCTCGACGATGACTTGCTGGCCGTCATTCCATGCGGCGCAGAACTTCCCGCTCCGATCTCAATGCGTCACGAACGGCCTCGGTGACGCTCCGCCAGTTTCCGGGTGCCGCCTGACGGAAAATACGGACATTCGGATACCAAGGCCCCACGTCGCCTTTCGCTCCCCAACGCCATTCCGGCGCCCCGAGCATGACCCACGCAGGCAGGCCCAGGGCGCCAGCCAGATGCACGGGCGCCGAGCAGATCGAGATCGTCAGATCCAGGGACGTCGCAAATACAGCCGTATCGTAAAGATCGTTCCATTCACCGGATGGGTTAAGGATCGACAATCCGCTCCGTGCCGCGAAATCCGGCTCGAGCGGATGTTTCTGCAGCACGAACCAGTCGACATTTTCAATCTCGGCCAACGGCCGGAGATCTTCCGGTGCAAGACTGCGCGCCCGCCCCGCAAAATAATTGGGCGACGTGTCCCAGCACAAACCGATTCGCAGACGGTCCGATGCACGACGGCGGTCGGCCAGCGCGTTGGCAACATCCGGATCTTTCAGCTTGATATAGCCGTCACGGTAGGTCGGCACCTCGCCATCGAGCACCCCAAGCCTCGCGGGCAGCAAATTTTCGAAGATCCAGTAATCGTAGTTGCCCCAGGTCTCGACAGGCCACGCCCCCAAGAGTTCGTCGACGCCGTCGAGGTCATGCAGAAGCCGCATCAGCTCCGGTTTGACGCAAAGCGTGACATGGGCACCCGCTGCCTTCAGGTTTCTGGCGTAACGTGCATACATCAAGCAGTCGCCGAGGCCGAGATGGCTGATCACCAGAAGGCGCTTGCCTTCAAGAGGCTGCCCGCGCCACAAACGATCGTGATAGGTCGTCATTACACCGGGGCCGCTACGCAACGGCTCAAGATTCGCGAGCATTTCATAGCGCCGCCAGCCTGCCTTCGTGTCGCCCAGCAACAGGAGCAGATTCGCCAGCGGAAAAATGACATCGCCTCGGTGCGGATCGTGTTCGGCGGCCCGGTACAGATAGCTTGCGCCTTCCTCCAGCCGTCCCAACAGGAAGAGCGAGATACCGCACTGGACGAGCGTGCCGACGTCGGTGGGGTACCGCTCCAGGATGGCGCGCGCGATCTGGACAGCCCCTTCATGATCGTCGAGAAATCGATGGCGCGCCCTCAATACGACCTGCGGATCGCCAAATTCGGCCGCCTTCGCGCCATGTTCTCGGGACGCGTCGAAATCGAGCATCTGGAAACTTGCGTCCGCCAGCATCAGGTGCAACTCGGCGTTCGATGGAAATGCCGCCACGCCCGCTTTCAAACTTTCGATGGCAGCGGCACGATCGTTCAGGTGATTGAAGCAGAGCACCGCCCTGCTGCGCCACGGAACGGTCGATGCAGGCGTCGCAGCGATCGCACGGTCGCAGACCTCCAGCGCTTTCCCTGCCCGGCCCGCGCGGACCAGCACATCGACGCAGGATTGCAAAACTGTGTCGTCATGGGGATATTTTTCAAACAGGACGTGAAAAAGATCCGCTGCCCGGTCGAACTGCCCGGCGGCCTCTGCTTCGCGCGCTTGTGCGGCGATGCGAGTGAATTCGTCATCAAACGACATCTGATTTTCCGATCATCAGCCGGGCCAGAACCAACCTCGACATGGTGAGTATTCCGTAGTTACCAATCCATCTGTACTGTCGCGGCAGGCATATGCCGCTACCGACGCGACGGAATCTCGCGCTCTCAATATTCGCTGCAATAGAACGGCTCCAAAGCTCCGGAGAAACATTCAGCACAGGCGATCGCCGTTTTTCTGTATGTCTTGCCGCGTTCATCATGAAGTTTTGCCGCGCGATGTGGTCGCCTGAACCTCAATCGAAGCAACGAGCCGTCGTCAATGAACTGACCCGCCTCCGCTTACACACCCGTACCCTATCGGTACACTTTTTACGCTCGACGGCAGTTTCCCCCGAATTCTAAGCGCTCCAACCAGCACGGATCGATGCATGGCAGTCAATTATTGTTAAACCGAATCATGGGGTGACTAAGGGGAATATTCCCGTCGTTGCGCTGGGGCAACCCGAAAATTTGCAGAAACTGCCGTTGCAACGGCATTTCCGTAGACCGATCGGCTACGGATGGCGCTACCGGGCCTGCGGATCTCCGGGAACAGATCGAAAGTGCGATCGATAGGCAGGGTTACAGCCGGGCGATATCGTCGGCGCGCGCTCGATGTGGTGCAATCGGCTCCATGCCGCAAAGCCCTATCCGTACTGGAAGCTTCACAGTTACCCTCGATCTCCCGATCGAATGTCCGCGCCCCGCTGTCGTCATTCGCGCCTCCACGGCTACGGCGACCACGTCCAGGATGCAATGGTCATTGCGATCGATTCGCTCCCTATGTAGCATCTTCCGACATGTCGACGACGTGGGCCGCGGGTTTCGGCATGGCAAACCGAGTTGACATCTTTCATCGTCCCGCTCAGTGACCGAGTGTGGGGCGTCGAACGGTACATCCGGCTGGACCGACTCGCGAGCGCCTTGCTGGCTCCGCCGGTCGGCATGTTCATTGATCCGATGCGGGGGGGACGTGTGAGCGGCCAACCATTTCTATCCGGGATTCCCGTCGATCACGTGCTTGATCGCCTCGCGAAAGCCGGAGGCAAAGAGATTGAATCCGGCAAGTTTTCGAGCCCTGAAAGCTCGGCGGCACTCGCGGTCAATTGCTTTGGCTGGTTCATCGAACGCCCTTGCCAACTGCCGCCACTGAAAGGCCTCGAGGACGCAGGCGTTCCGGAACTGGTAGACATCGAATTCTGCGCGCGATTTCCATGGGCTGGCGGGCGGCATCCCTGGCTCGACGCCATCGTGCAGACGCCCAGGTGCCTCATCGGAATCGAGAGCAAGCGTTTCGAGCCTTTCCGGGACGTGAAATCGGTCAGCCTGTCAGCCGCCTATGACCGTCCGGTGTGGGGCGCCAATATGAAGGGTTACGAAAGGATGCGCGACCGATTGCGCTCAGGAGACGTGAGGTACGTTCATCTCGATGCCGCGCAACTGATCAAGCACGCGTTCGGTTTGGTGACCGAAGGCGCCCGGCGCAACCGCGCACCCGCATTGTTTTATCTTTTCGCCGAACCGGCGGCGCGAGCCGGCCATGTCATCGCCCCGGACAACCTCGCCCGGCACCGGGATGAAATTGCCAGCTTTGCAGAAGCAGTTGCGGGGGACGCAGTGACGTTTCATTCCGCGAGCTACAGGGAGTGGATCGGGACCTGGTCGGTGCTCGATGGACGAATCGCGGTGCATGGACAAGCCATCATCGAAGCGTTCGAACCGTGACGGGAACACGAAGAACGCATTGCATCACCTCCAGCCGGGCACCAAGCCCGACCTGCGCTCCCAACGGCAAGCAATGGTCAGAGATCTCCGCGCACTTCACCGGTTCCCAGCGCGCTGCGCTGCCGGTTGACTTCCGCCCAAAGCTCATCGCTGTCGTCATTGCGCAGCACGACCATCCAGTCCAGTTGATCGTCGGTCACGCCGAAGTATTCCAGGATTTCCCGGCGAACCGCATCGACGAACTGCGCGTATTCCGGGGTTGCCTGCGCCTGCGCGTGCAGGGCGTCGTATGCGGCATCGTCCGCGCCGCCGCCGTGCTCGTCGATATAGCGCGAGATCCATTGGTCCAGTTCGCGGTCGTAATCGGCCTCGGCGCGCATCGCTTGCACAGCCGTGTAGAAATCCAATTGCGCAAACGCGGCGATTGCCGCCGTTGTCGCTTCGTCGAAGGTAGTCGTCATTCCATCTCTCATGTCGGTCAGGGCACATCATCGCACGGGCCGCACCTGGGCAGGTGCCTCGAATCCGGACGGCACAACACACCGCCTCGCGCCACCGGTCGACCGGAGCAAAGGCACCGTGAGCGGGGGCACGTCTTCCAGTGCGCCACTCACCGGGGCCGCCCGGCAACAGGACACTCATTTTGCCGCATTGCGAGCACAGTGAAGAAAGCAACCGGGCGCGGCAAATCGCGGAACAAGTTTCGAGCGTATCGCCGCAGGCGTCACTCCGGTACTCAAGCGCCAATGCGGGTGCCGGTCGTGCATGACTCGTAATGGCCGAATCGAACGCCGTTGGATACCTCCCCGGCGGTCCGTTGCCGGTTGAATCCGCTCCCCTTGCCGAAAAGCCCACTCGTCGGTCAGTCGAATAGCCTTCGGCCCATGATCTGCGCGCCGGACACACGAGCCTGTCAACCACAGACCCGCCGCTCCTGCGGCAAAGCGGAGTGGCCTGCGCTGCTGCGCAAGCCGGACCGCATCGCCCCTCTTGTCGCCGCTGAAAAAGCGCAAGCCCGGCACGAAGCCGGGGTGACGGAAACGCCGCTGTAATCGCTCTCAGGCCGACGATGCCGCCGACGCGTTGCCGCCTGCGCGGCGACGGTACAGCTCCAGCGTCGCGCAAAAGCCGCAGAGCGCGGCGAAGCTCAGCCAGTAGCCGGGTGCGGCCTTGTCATGCAAGACCTGAATCAGATACGTCGACACGGCCGGCGTAAAGCCGCCGAACAGCGCCGTCGCGAGACTGAACGCCAGCGAGAAGCCCGCGACGCGCACTTCGACCGGCATCACTTCGGTGAGCGCGGCGACCATCGCGCCGTTATACATGCCGAAGAAGAACGAGAACCACAGCAGCACGATCAGCATGCGCGCGAAGCTCGGTGCATCGGCGAGCCAGGACAGCGCCGGATAAGCCGTGAAGATCGTCAGCGCGGAAATGGCGAGCAACAGTGGTTTGCGGCCAATGCGGTCGGAGATCGCGCCGCCGATCGGCAACCAGACGAAATTCGACGCAGCCACGAGCAGCGTCACCATCAGGCTGTCGGAGGTGGACAGCTTCAGCACCGACTTCCCGAAGGTCGGCGTATACACGGTGATGAGATAGAAGGTGGTGGTAGTCATCGCCGTCAGCAGCATGCCGCCGATGACGGTGCGCCAATTGCCGAGCAGCATCGCAAAAATCTCGCGCGCCTGCGGATGATGCCGCCGCGCTTCGAACGCCGCGGTCTCCTGCAGCGAGCGGCGCAGCACGAACAGGAACGGCACGATCGCGCAACCGATGAAGAACGGCACGCGCCACCCCCATGCAGCGATCTGCTGCGCGGACAGCCACTGGTTCAATCCGTAACCGATGGCCGCCGCCACGACGATGGCGACCTGCTGGCTCGCCGACTGCCAACTCGTGTAAAAACCCTTGTTGCCGGGCGTCGCCATTTCCGCGAGATAGACCGACACGCCGCCCAGTTCCGCGCCCGCCGAGAAGCCCTGCAACAGACGCCCGAGCAGCACGAGCGCTGGCGCGACCAGGCCGATGGTCGCGTACCCCGGCACGCAGGCAATCAGAACGGTGCCGCTCGCCATGATCGACAGCGTAACGATCAGCCCGGTGCGCCGCCCGACCTTGTCGATATACGCGCCGAGAAAGATCGCGCCGAGCGGACGCATCAGGAAGCCCGCGCCGAACACGGCGAAGGTGAGCATCAGCGACGCGAACTCGCTGGTGGACGGGAAAAAGATCTTCGCGATCGATGTCGCGTAGAAGCCGAACAGAAAGAAATCGAACTGTTCGATGAAATTGCCGCTGGTCACGCGCAACACGGCGGCGGCCCTCGTCATGGGCGAAACGCCGGACGTGGCGGCGATCGATTCTGTGCGGTTCATTGCGTCTCCTGCTTCTTGTCTATGGTGATGGGCGCCCAAGGCGCACCCTAGTGACTTGCTAATCCGAACCGAGGCTCAGCGTGTTGCGTTGCCGCTTCTCTATCGACGATTTGAGCAATGCCGCCGAGCGGAAGATGCCGTGCGCGAACTTGCCGTAAGGCAGCGTGGCGAACAGCGCCATCACGATGCCGAGATGAATCGCGAGCAGCGACGGCATCGCCGAGGTCGTGCGGAGCGCGAGCAGCGCGAGACCGGATGCGCTCGTCAGAAGCAGGAGCGCGATGAAGCCGCGGTCCATCGGACGCTGACGGGGATCGCCCCGCTCCGGAACGCGTTTCAGGTTCAGCCACAGCAGTCCCGCCGGCCCCGCAATCAGCCCGATGCCGCCCGCCGTTCCCATCAGCACCGGCACGCTCAGAAACGGATACGGCGCTTCCAGACCGAATGCATAGTGATAGAGCGTCGCGACCGCGGTTGCCGCAAAGCACAGCATGAAGCCGTAGAACGTCAGGTGATGGAAACGACGCCGCGCCAGCGTGAAGGCATCGTCCTCTTCGTTGCAGCCGTCGCCGTGGCCGCCGTCCAGGTACTTGAGCGTCAGCGCGTTCCTGGCCGCTTCCGCGACGGCTGGCGCGCTCGCGCTCGCCGTTCCTGCCGACACGTCGCGCCAGAAGCGCGTGACACCCAGACCGAGCGCGAGAACGGCGAACAGGAAAACGATGCCGAACATCGCCGCGAGCAGGTCGTGCGGGAAGATCGCGTAGAAGTTCGCCGGCGCGACATCGCCCGACAAGCCGCCGCGCAATGCCGTACCGAGCAGCAGAAACAGCGCGATTCCGGCCGCCAGTGCAACCGACAATGTCAGGCCGTTTCGCTTGTACAGCGCGCCGAACGACGCGGGAAACGCGTATTCGGTATAGGTTTCGAGCCGGACTTCGGCCATCGCTTTCGGCACGTTCACGCCGAATTCGTGCGGCGGCGCGTATTGGCACGCGTGATAGCACGCGCCGCAGTTGTGGCAGAGATTCGCCAGATAGTTGACGTCCGCCTTGCCGAATTCCAGGCGGCGCGTCATGGCCGGGAACACGGCACAGAAGCCTTCACAATAGCGGCAGGCGTTGCAGATCTGCATCTGCCGTGCCACTTCGGTTTCGGCGGCGCTCATCTGCACGATGGGGATCACGCGCGCCGTGCTGCCGTGTGGAGTTTTTTTCGTATCGACCGAGCACGCCGTGCGCGTGCGTTCGGGCGCGAGCGGGTCAGACTGCTGCACTGGTTGCCTCCGTTGTCTTGAGCGCGGCGCGTGCGGCCTGCGTCCCGGCAATGCGCCCGAAGGCCGTGCCGATCGACATGCCGACGCCCGCCGTATAGCCCTTGCCGAGCACGTTGCCGGCCATCATTTCGCCGGCGACGAACAGGTTTTCACTGGCTTTGCCGCCGAAGTGAACCTGCGCGCGGTCATTGGTCTTGAGTCCGAGATACGTGAACGTGATGCCTGGCCGTAACGCATAACCGTAGAACGGCGGTGTCTCGATGCGGCGCGCCCAGTGCGTCTTGGGCGGCACGAGGCCTTCGGTGTGGCAGTCGTCGAGCGCGGTGTGGTCAAAGGTGCCGTCGCGGCACGCATCGTTGTAGCGCGTGAGCGTTTCCATGAAGCGCGCCTCCGGCAGCCCGAGCTTGCGCGCGAGTTCCGGCAGCGTGTCGGCCTGTGCGCCCGGAAACACCGGCGGCATGAAGCGGCCGATTGCTTTCGAGTCGATGATCGAATAGCCGATCTGCCCCGGCTGATGCGCAACGAGGCGTCCCCAGATTGCATAGCGCTTCGGCCAGAAATCCTCGCCTTCGTCGTAGAAGCGCTCGGCGTCACGATTCACCACGACGCCCAGCGACACGCAGTCGATGCGTGTGCAGATGCCGCCGTCATACAGCGGCGCGCGCGCATCGATGGCGACGCAATGCGACTGGGACGGGTCGCCAATCATGTCCGCGCCAGCGTCGGCCATATGCTTGATGAGCACGCCCTTGTTGAAGCGCGTGCCGCGAATCAGGAAGTTGTCGACGGGCCATTCGCCGCGCTCGTTTTGCCCCCACGCTTCGCGCAGCCATTCGCGATTCGATTCAAAACCGCCTGCCGCCAGCACGCAAGCGCGCGCCTCGAAGCGCTGGCTGCCGCTGCGCGCCGCGATGAAGAGACTGCCGTCGAGTTCAAGCGAATCGACGGGCGTTTCATAGCGGATATCGACGCCGAGCGCTTCGGCGCTGCGGTAATACGCGTTGACGAGCGCCTTGCCGCCGCCCATGAAGAACGCGTTGGTGCGTGCCACGTGCAGCGCACCGGACAGCGGCGGCTGGAAGCGCACCCCATGCTTCTGCATCCACGGCCGGCACGACGACGACGCGCGGATCGTCAGCCGCGCGAGATGCTCGTTCGTGATGCCACCGGTGACTTTCAACAGGTCCTGCCAGAATTCCTCTTCCGGATAGGCGTCGACGAGGACGTCTTGCGGCGCATCGTGCATGCAGCGCAGATTGCGCGTGTGTTGCGAGTTGCCGCCGCGCCATTCGCGCGGCGCGGATTCGAGAAGCAGGACCGAGGCGCCCGCTTCGCGCGCCATCAATGCGGCACACAGCGCGGCATTGCCTCCTCCGATTACGAGCACATCGACCATCAGACTTGCCTCCTTTTGGACAAATCGTAAAGGTCTCGTGCCCGCGTCGCTACCAGCCAGCCGTCAACGGGTCTTCACTTTTTGTGAAGGCTGAGGTTCCCGCAGCCGCGCACCGGGCCAGCGGCCTTCCTGCACCAGTCGACGGGCGACATCGGCGAGCACCACGCGCGCAGCGAGACCGGCGGGAGACAGTTCGTCATCGGAGATGCTGGCGAGCATGTTGGGCCGCGTGGCGTATTTTTCAGCGACGGGCACGCTCGTCAATATCACGTTCTCGGGCCTTGCGAGCGCCGCGCCCGGTTGTATCGTCGCGCCGATGCCGGTGCGGACGAAGTCCATCAGGAGCGCAAGGCCGTCGACTTCGGCGACGATGTTCGGCTCGTACTCGGCGCGCCTGAACGCCGATAACAGCAGCGAACGCAGCCCGTGCGTGCCGCTGGGGAGAATCAGCGGAAGCCTGCCGAGATTTTTCAGCCGGACGGACGCGCTCGTCGGCATGCCATCGAGATCGCCCGCGCCGATCAGGAACAGCCGCTCGTCCAGCAGCGGCAGCACGCTCCAGCGTTGCGCGGACTCCTCACGGAACAGCACGGCGAGATCGATCTGACGCGCGCTCAACATGGACGCAAGATAGCCGGAGAGACTTTCGACCATGTGCAACCGTACATCGGGATAGCGCGAGCGCATGGCCTGCATGAATGCGACACCCAGCACGCTCGCCGTGCTCGGCGCCATGCCGACGCTGACATGGCCCGACAGACGGGCCGAGCGTGCGGCAAGCGCGGCATCGTCGATATGACGCAGCGCGAGTTGCGCCTGACGCCAGAACGCCAAACCTGCATCGGTCGGAACGACGCCCGCCGAGGTGCGTTGCAGCAAACGCGTGGACAGTTCGCCTTCGAGGCGGCTGATCTGCTGACTCAGTGCCGAGGTCACCACGCCGAGTTCCAGAGCTGCCTTGCCCATGCTTCCGTGTTCGACGACACTGAGAAAATAGCGTAGTTGTCTGAGTTCCATTCCGCGCTCGATCAGAAGGATTGGGCGGCTATTTTGACAGAACGTCGTCGGGTAATCCTCAGTGTCGAGGTTGGATCTTTACAGCACGTGCGTCTCTGCAGCAGTCGCACATATCCGGCAGAGACCAACCCCTTACTGCCACCGCTCTCTTCGAGAACAGGCGCTGATCGCTCCATACGCGCTTACCGAAGCCACCCTGGCTCGAGCTTCGACCGAAGCTAACCCCGCGTGCCGCTTTTGACGAATGCCAATCGGCTCCACATCACACCCGCACGCCGATTTCCACGCTGTACGGATTCGGTCTGGACATTCAGCACATTGCGCAAGCCATGAGCATTTGCGAGCTGCATGGTTTCTTCCGCTGAGACGTCGAACATCCGTCGTCCTTCCGGAACCGGTCCGTAACGCAAGGACACGACCAGCACCGCGCCGTCGCACAGGAGAGCGCTGACGTTCGGCATCGCCCGACGACGCTCGTCTTCATCAAGGTGCATCCAGACCGCCGACAGCATCACGAAGTCAAATTCCTTTCGCCTCGTACGCAAAATCGCGAGATCTGGCAGGCTATCGTCCAGCCATTCGATCCGAGGAGACGAATGCCGCCTGATTCCCGCAACGCGCAACGCATCCACCGGTTCGACGGCTACGACCGAATGCCCCATCGCCGCGAATGCAGCCGCATCGGTTCCGATACCGGCTCCAACATCGAGAATGCAAGACGGGCGCGCGGGAACGAGATGCAGGATGGGCTGATGATGTTCCTCGAACGAGATGTCCTGCCATTGCTCGATGAGCGAATGTGCATGCTCCGCGTAGCCTTCGGTGCCGCGTACATTGATGGACACCACCGTTCTCCAAATGTCGGTGTTTCGCGAAGTTTGCCAGATTGCCGGCATTTCAGTATCGCCGACCCGATGTCCAGAGCTGAACGAACCCGGTCGTCCAGGGCGGCACCGCACTCGCCCGCTCGATCTGCACCAGGATGAAATGTCGGTTTATATTGCCGGAGTTCCAACACGCTCGCGCCGGAATGGTTGACGACGTATACGGTGCGGTCGATTTTCTGAAAACACCGAAGTGACTCATGGGAGAGCATCAGTCATGCAACCGGAACACGCTTCAGATCTCGCGACGACTCGCCATGCAGGCGCGAAAGGCAGCACGCACGCGCCGATACCCTCGATCGTTCCGGCAAAAACCGCGCTCATCGTGATGCACTACCAGACCGACATCCTCGGCCTCTTTCCGTCAGTCGCCCCCACCCTGCTCGCCAATACGCGCAAGCTGTGCGATGCAGCCCGGGTGAGCGGTGTCCACGTCTGCTTCGCGAATCTCCGCTTCAGCCCCGGCTATCCGGAAGTCAGCCCCCGCAACAAGAACGGGCAAGGGATCAAGCAACTCGGCCTGTTCGTCGACGACGGCCCGTGCCCGGAGCTCGGCCGGCTAGACAGCGAGCCGCTGACTATCGCGCATCGCGCGAGCGTGTTCTTCCGCACCGACCTGCAGGCGCGGCTCATCGCGCGGGGTATCGATACGCTGATCCTGGTCGGGATTGCGTCGACCGGCGTCGTGCTGTCGTCGGTCGCACACGCCAGCGACGCGGATTTCCGGCTGTATACGGTGAAGGACTGCTGCTACGACCCGGATGAAGTCGTGCACGAGCATCTGTTCGCGACGGCGTTCGAGACGCGCACGACGGTGCTGTCGCTCGCGGACGCGCTGCGGCTGCTCGCTTAGGCGCACGATATCCGCGCCACGCCGGCCGGAACGCTTCCGGACGGCGCCTCGCGCATCACGCCGTGCGCGACTTCGCGCGTTACTTCGCGATATACACGCCCGACGTCGGGCACGTCCCCTGCGTATTCCCGTCCGTCACGAGCGAGGCCGCGCTCGGAAACTGCGCGGTCGCGTTCGTCTTGACCGCGATCCACGCTTCCGTGAAATAGCTGACGCCATTGGTCTTCGTGCACTTCAGCGACACCGCGCTGCGCGTATTGCTGCCGAACGCGCCTTCGAACGCGGACAGCAGCTGGTTGCGCGTCACCGTCTTGCCCGCGTTGGCCTGCAGGAACGCGTTGAACGACGTGTTGCCCAGCCGGCTGATCATGCCGGCCGCCTGGTTCCAGTACGCATCCGGCGACGCCGAGTTCGAGCAGGTGCCGTGCTTGAACCATTCGTGCTTGTCGAGGCACGACGCCACGCCCGGCATGTAGGTCGACAGCGTGCTGCGGGTCGCGGTGCTGACCGGATACGCATCCATGCTGCACCACTGGTGCGCGTTGTCGAGATCGACGTCGCTCTGCGGCACGCCGCAGTAGAACGGCTGGTTGCCGTCGTACCGGTTCGGCCAGAGACCATGCAGCGACAGGCTCGTCGCCGCGTACGTGCCGGCGAGGTTCGTACACTCCGGCGTGTCGTGCGACGCGCAGAAGCCGGGTTCCCACGAAGCAGCGAGCAGCAGGTAGTCGTAGCTGGTCTGCGCGACGGCGTGCAGCGAGGCGGATGCGACGGCGATTGCGGCCGCGGCGCGGGCGAGCGTCTTGAGCATGGCGTTTCCTCGGAAAAGGCTTGCGGTCGCGGGATGCGCCACAAGGTTGTCGAATGTCTGCCCGCGATTGTTGCTCGCGCAACGTGGCATCAATATGAAGGTGGACGAAGGAATTCGTAGTCGAACGCCACCCCTGTCAGCGCCGGCACCGGTACCAATACGCGCCCTTCTCCGCCGGAGACGCCGGCTCGCCCTGCAACGGAGCATCCCCACGATGACGGCCTGCCGGCCGGGCAGGCCCTATCGCGTCGCGATCGGAACGGGCAAAGCATCGAACTCGCGGACAGCATGCCCCTGCTCACGGCTCGCTGCTGCCAAGCTGCATGCGCGCACGCGCGGCCGAATCCGCGCCTTCGAGCGCGAGAATCTGTCACACGCCGATGCTCACGCGCCGGCCCTCGTCCGGCGCCACGCGATCATTTCACCGACGCGGCCTCCGATCCGCCGGACGACATCGCCGCGCTGTCCTGCTCGCGCCACGCGCGGCGCGACGCGATGATCGCCTGCACGGCCGAGCGCGCGACCTTCCACCACGCGAACGGACGCGGATCGGCGAGCATGCTGAGCGCGCGCGCATAGTCGAGCGTGAGCCCGGGCGTCCAGGCCATCGTCACCGCGCGCTTGCGGATCTGCGCGGCGACCCACAGCTCGGGCGTGAGCAGCAGCCGCACGAATGCGCCCCACCCGGCCCGCGTGCCCTTGAGCCGCCACACCGCGCCGTCGAGCGCCGCTTCGAGCGCGTTCGACACGGTGCTCGAACAGTTGCGGTGCGTGAGGTTGTACGTGACCGTCTGCCGATACGACGACCAGAACGCGGCCAGCTTCGCCGGATCGTAGTTGCGAATGCGGACACGCACGGTCGACGGACACCACGCCTTCGACTCGGTCGCATAGTCGGGCTGGAACAACCCGGGCACGTCGTTCTCGCGCGTCGCGCGCAGGATCCGCGTGAATTCATCGGGAGAACGATCGATCTCGACGGCCGGATAAAGGCTGATGTAGATGCCCTCGGGCGACTCCAGCGCCGCATGGCCGGTGGAGATAACCCCGTTGACGTCCACCGCCGCGATGTAGCGGTCGATCACCGGATAGCGCTGCGCTTCGGCCTTCGACGTGCCGGTCGGCGTCCACACGTGCACGGTCAGCGCGTGCTCGTGGTCGGCCGGCGGGCCGTCCCATTCGGATTGCGTGAAGCGCGGGAGGTCGGCAGCCGTATCGATGTCAGGCACGATCGCCGGCGCCGGCGACGTGACGAACGCGGGGTTGCGCGTCAGCCGCCGCACGCGCGCGGCGAGGCTCAGCATGTGCATGCCGCCGAACATCAGCAGCAAGCCGAGGCAGTACGGCACGGTGCCCACATAGTGAGTCGGATACGGCTGGTAGAAGAAGATCGCGAGCAGGATCTCGACGACGCCCCACGCGAATGCGACGTGCCAGCGCCGGTAACGCACCATCCACGCGGACGTGCACTGCAGCAGCCCGTCGACGAGAAACAGCGTGCCGAAGATCATCGACAGCAGGAAGTGTCCGTGATGATGGCCCGCGAACACGAGCGCGGCGGCCACCACGACCGCGATGCCCTTCACGTAGCGCAGGATGCGCTGCCCGCCGACGCCGCTGCCGGCCACCGCGAGCGTCGCGAGCCCCTCTATCAGGAACAGCCACGCGAACAGTTCGATCGGAAAATGCAGCGCGCCGTCGAGTGCGTCGACGAAGATGCCGACACCCGCGACGACCCACAGCCAGCCCAGCACGGTCAGTCCACGCCAGCGCGTTCGCAGATATTCGATGCCCAGCAGCAGCAACACCAGTCGTACCATGGCGCCCTCGTATTGATTTTTTCGGGATACGCGCAGATCACGCGCCTCCGGTCGTGCCGATCGTGCATCGTGCGATGCGGAAGTCGGACGGTGGCAATGCTGACCGGCGCGTCATGCATCGACATGTCCAATGACGGCCGGCGCGCTCCGCTTTCGCCGAATAATAAGATATGGCGGAGCCGGTTGAAAGCCTGGCGAAAACATTGCCGGCGGAGCCGGACGCCCGGCGTGTCGATAGAGACGGCGCGATTGGCGGGGTTGCGGCTGCTATTCCGCCGAGGGTTTCGACGTACCGTCCGGGATGGCCGCACCGTTGCTCGACCAGCCGTACACGATCTAAGCTCGGCATGTCACGATGGCGATCGCAGGTCTGGATCTCACGATGCAGCGCACACCGATCACCGCCGACGGCACACCCGCCCTTGGCGGACGACGCGCGTTCCGATCGGGTTCGTCGTAATCCAGGCATCCCGGAAATGACGGCCCCATTCATCCATTGCGCAACGCGGCGCCTGCGCGGCCCGCATCCCGAACGGAATACGAACATGCCCGCCTCACCGCTTCACACCCCGCCGCTCGGCCCGCAACTCAAGCGTTGGCGCACGCTGCATCGCGTGAAGCAGAGCCATGCTGCCGAGTTGTTCGGCGTCGCCCAATCGACGATCTCGCGCTGGGAAGCCGGCATCCAGCAGATGTCGCCGGACGAGCGCGCGACGGCCGAGCGGCTGCTTGCCGCGCGTCTCGATTCGGCGGGCGACCACGCGCTCGCGCGGCTGATCGCGAGCAGCGCGGCGCGCATGCATCTCGTGTGCGACCTCACGCACCGTCTGCTCGCGTGCTCGCCGTCGCGCGCAGCCGAGTTCTCGCGGCCGCTGCCGACGCTGCTCGGCACGTCGCTGTGGCGCTATGCGTCGCCGGAGATCGTCCGCATGGAAGCCGCGCTCGACCCGCTCGGCTGGCACGATCACGCGGGGCCGCCGAGCGTCGAATTCGCGACCGGCGCCAATGCGTCGCGCGTCGTGCCGATCCGCGGCAGCACCTGCCGATGGACGCGGATGACGCTGTCGGACGGCTCCGCCGCGCGCCTCGTCGAAACGCTGTAGCTCGCGCGGCGGTCGCGGGGTACGAGCGCGGCGCGCATATTTCATGCGTGGACGCAGCGCGGCCGCACGGCGTACGCTTGACGGCACGATCCAAGCATTCCCACCAGCCATGAACCTCGACACGATCCACGCGCGGCTCGATTTCCTGCGCGAAGCCGAACGCCTGAAAGACGTGCTGCGCAGCGGCCACACGTCGAGCGGGCGCGCCGAAAGCACGGCCGAGCACAGCTGGCGGCTGTGCCTGATGGCGCTCGTGTTCGCCGACGCGCTGCCCGACGTCGGCACGACGAAGCTGCTGAAACTGTGCGTCGTCCACGATCTCGGCGAAGCGCTGCACGGCGACATCCCCGCGATCGAGCAGGCCGCGCATCCGGACAAGAGCACGCACGAACGCGACGATCTGCTGACGCTGACGGCCGGGCTCGATCGCGCGCTGCGCGACGAGATCGTCGCACTGTGGGACGAATACGAGGCGGCGGCATCACCGGAAGCGCGCGCCGCGAAGGCACTCGACAAGCTCGAGACGATCCTGCAGCACAACCAGGGCAGCAATCCGCCGGACTTCGACTACGCGTTCAATCTCGGCTACGGCCGGCGCTACACCGACGCGGCGCCGCTGTTCAACGCGATCCGTGCGATCGTCGACGCGGACACGCAACGCAGGATCGACACACGCGGCGACGGCGCGTAAGCGCGCGGAACCAGCCGCGCACCACACCGCGTGCGGCAATCGCACAAGATGCGCACGCACCTGAACGGACGGGAATCGGCGCGATGCCAGCGCGCGGCGAGGAACGCGACCGGCCGATGATGGCGCTCGTTGCCGCGTCACGGCAACGACGCGTCACCCGACGCGCGGCGCACGCGTCATTCACACACCGTCACCCCCCGCCGCGCCGGCGCGAACGCCACCGCGCTTGCCGTCGCAAGCACGGCCACGCCGGCCGCGCCGTACACCATCACCCAGCCGAAGCCGTGCACGAGCGCCGCGTGCAGCGCCGCACCGTTCGGGTCGGCCTTGGCGAGCGCCGGCGCGATCGCCTGCAGCCCGTCGGTGCGGCCCGACGCGATCTGCTGCGCCAGCGCGCGCAGCGCCTCCACATCGACCGCTCCCGCGACGCCGGCCTTCAGGCTCGCGACGATCCCCGCGACCAGCACGAAGCCCATCGTCGCGATGTTCAGCGCGAGCGAGATCATCCGCGCGCTCATGTCGATGCCCGACGCCATCCCGGCCCGCGAACTCGGCACCGCGCCCGTCGTCGTGTTCGTGACCGGCGTGTTGGTGAGCCCGAGCCCGATGCCGGCGATCACGCAGCCGGGCAGCATCGTGAGCCAGCTCGCGTGCTCGACGCCGCTGCCGATCCGCATCAGCGCGAAGCCGGCCGCGATCGTAAACAGGCCGCCCGGAATCACGACGCCTGGCCCGTAGCGCAGCGCGAGCCGCTCGCCGAACGGCGGCGCGACCAGCGTCGGCAGCGTGTACGCGAGCAGCGCGAGGCCGGCCATCACGCTGTCGTAGCCGAGCGCGACCTGGAACCAGATCGGCAGGTAGATCATGAACGGCCAGAAGCTGAAGTTCATCCCCATCGAGCCGAAGATCGCGCCTGTGAACGCGCGAATCCGGAACACGGAGAAGTCGAACATCGGCCGCGCGCTCGTGCGCTCCGCGACGAAGAAGCCGGCCAGCGCGAGCACGGTCGCGCCGAGCACGCCGAGGCCGGCCGCACTCGTGAGCCCCAGCTCCGCGCTCTGCGTGATATAGAACGCGAGACCGAGCACCGCGAGCGACAGCGTGACGATGCCCGCGACGTCGAGCGTGCCCGCATGCGGATCGCGCGACTCCTGCACCGCGCCGCAAATCAGCACGAGCGCGACGGCCGCGAGCGGCGCATGCACGAGAAACACCCACGGCCAGCTCGCCGCTGCGACGATCGCGCCGCCGACGATCGGCCCGAAGCCGAGGCCGATCCCGAACACGATGCCCCAGATCCCGAACGCGCGGCCACGCTCGCGCCCTTCGCGGAACTGATGCGACAGCACCGCGATCTGGCAGATCAGCATCGCGCCGCCGCTCGCGCCCTGCAGCAGCCGGCCCGCGACCAGCACCGGCACGTTCGGCGCGAGCCCGCACAGCAGCGACGTCGCGCCGAACAGCACGGTGCCGATCACGTACACGCGCTTGCGGCCGAACCGGTCGGCGAGCGTGCCGGCCGCCATCAGCACCGTCGTGCACGCGATCGTGTACGCGTTCATGATCCACTGCATGCCGTTGAAGTCGCCGTGCAGCACGCGTTCGAGCGTCGGCAGGATCACCGGCACGCTCGAGATCTCGAGGCCGAACATCAGCGACGTGAGACAGACGGCCGCCAGCGCGACCGCATTCCTGCGGGAGTCGGATAGGGTCATGCGTATTGCGCGACGGCCCTCGACAGGCCGTGCGCCTCCAGGTGAGAAGGATGCGCCGCGTGCGGCCGGCAACGCACGCTGAGCGGGAATCGGTACTATAGTGAGAATTTCCCTCCCCATTGATGCGTCCATTTCCCCGGACTCGGGAATCACAGGACGCAATCAGGGCAACCCCAGCACACCCCGCCATGACCGACAAACTCGACGGCGTAACGACCTTCGTCCAGGTGGTGGAATCCGGCAGCTTCGCGCTCGCCGCGGAACGGCTCGACATGACGCGCTCGGCGGTCGGCAAGGCGATCGCGCGGCTCGAGAAGCGGCTCGGCGCGCGGCTGCTGCAGCGCACGACGCGCAGCCAGAGCCTGACCGACGACGGCCAGGCGTACTACGACCGCTGCGTGCGCGCGCTGGCGGAGCTGGAAGCGGCCGAAGCCGATCTCGATTGCGGCCGCAACGAAGCGCGCGGCAAGCTGCGGCTGAGCGTGCCGCTCGCGTTCGGGCATCACTGCGTGACGCCGATCGTGCTCGATCTCGCGCGCATCTATCCGCACCTGCGGATCGACGTGTCGATCACCGACCGCTTCGTCGACCTGGTCGAGGAAGGCATCGACCTCGCGGTGCGGATCGGTTCGCTCGCGGACAGCACGAGCCTCGCGGTGCGGCGGCTCGGCACGCAATACGGGAGCCTCGGCGCCGCGCCGTCGTATCTCGCGCGCTACGGGATGCCGCAATCGCTCGACGATCTGAGGAACCACCGGACGATCGCGTACTCACGCTCGGGCGTCGCGCAGCCGTGGGACCTGCGCGCGCCGGACGGCTCGACGGTGCGCATCGACATGCCGCACCAGCTCAGCTTCGACGACGTGCAGGCGATCGCGGCGGCCGGCGCATCGGGGTTCGGGATCGCGTGGCTGCCGAGCTGGCTGCTCGATCATTACGTGAAGCGCGGCGAGATGGTCGTCGTGCTCGATCGCTGCTTCGTATGCGAAGGCGACATTCACGCGATCTGGCCGAAAACGCGCTACCTGCCGCGCAAGACGCGCTGCGTGATCGACGCGCTCGTGCAGGCGGTGCCGCCGATGATCGAGCGGCCGCAGCCCGCGAGCATCAAGAAAACCGGTTGAAACCGACGCGCCGCACGGGCGCGCCGGGCCGTCACGCGGCGCTCACGCCGCGCCGAGATCGGCGAGCGGATGGGCGAACAGCTTCCACGGCGACGTCAGGAAATGCCGCACGCGCTCGGCGCGCAGCTCGACGAGCGACGCCGGCGCCCAGCGCGGCTTGCGATCCTTGTCGACGAGATGCGCGCGCACGCCTTCGCAGAAGTCGCCCTCCTCGATCGCGCGCGCGACGATGCCGAGCTCCATCCGGAACGATTCGGCGAGCGTCATCTGGCGGCCGCGCAGCAGCGCTTCGCGCGTCACGCACAGCATCGTCGGCGAATGGCCGGCGAGTGCATCGAGCGTCGCCTGCAGCCATTGACGATGCTCGCGCGACAGCTCGTCGCGCGCGAGCTCCTGCGTGAGCGTCGCGACGATCCGCTCGACGGTCGAGCGCTTGTCGAAGTGACGGACGATCCACGCCATCTGCGTATCGAGCGCCGCATGCGGCACGACGTTGCACGGCGGCTCGAACACCTTGCGCAGCGCCGGCAGCACGTCGCCGTCCCATTTGATGCTGTCGATGCGCGTCTCGAACGTATCGAGCCACGCCGACGGCACGCACAGATCCGCGAGCTTCGCGCTCAGCGCGTCGGCACCCGACAGCATCGCGCCCGTCAGCCCCACGTACAGCTCGAGCTCGACCGGCATGCGCGACAGGAAATGCGTCGCGCCGACGTCGGGCACGAGGCCGATGCGCGTCTCGGGCATCGCGATCTTGCTGCGCTCGGTCGCGACGCGCAGCGCCGCGCCTTGCGCGAGCCCCATTCCGCCGCCCATCGTCACGCCGTCCATCAGCGCGACCACCGGCTTCGGGAACGTGTGGATCGCGTAGTCGAGCCGGTATTCGTCGACGAAGAACGGCAGCCAGGTCTCGCGCTGCGCGACCATCCGGTGCAGCGCGCGCACGTCGCCGCCCGCGCAGAAGCCCTTCTCGCCCGCGCCGCGCAGCACGACCGCGACGATCTGGTCGTCGGTGCGGCAACGCTCGAGAAGCGCGGCCAGCTCGCCGATCATCGAATAGGACAACGCATTGAGTGCGGCCGGCCGGTTCAGCGTAATGAGCGCCACGCGGTTCACCACGCGAAACAGCACCTCCGGCGCGGGTTGCGCGAAGCTGTCATGAGTCGTCACCGGCGTGCTCATCGTTGCGACTCCCCGTCGGTGTGCCATTGCGGCGCGCGCTTGCCGAGAAACGCGGCCACGCCTTCGCGCGGATCGTTCGTGTCGAACAGGTCGACGAAGCGCTCGCGCTCGACCGCGAGCGCCGCGCTACGCGGCACGCCGCGGCGCGCGAGGCCGATCAGCTCCTTGCTGTAGGCGACCGCATGCGGGCTCTGCCGTGCGACGTTGCGCGCGAGCGCCAGCGCCGCATCGCGGGCCGCGCCGCTTTCGACCACGTCCTCGACGAGGCCGATCCTGAGGGCCGTCGCCGCGTCGACGCGCGTGCCGGCCAGGATGATCTTCTTCGCCCAGCCTTCACCGACGAGCCAGGGCAGCGTCTGTGTGCCGAGCCCGCACGGCAGCAGGCCGACCGACGGCTCGGGCAGCGCCATCTGCGCGTGCGTCTCGGCGATCCGCAGGTCGCACGCGAGCGCGCATTCGAGGCCGCCGCCCATCGCATAGCCGTTGATCGCCGCGATCGTCACGACGCGCGCGTCGTGCAGCGCCTCGAATGCCGCGCCGAAACGCGCGGCCATCGCGCGCGCGACCGCGCGGTCGCCGTCGGCGAACGTATTCAGGTCCGCGCCCGCGCTGAAGAACTTCGGGCCGTCTCCGGTGATCACCAGCGCGCGCACGCGCGGGTTCGCATTCAATTCGGCGACGGTGGCCTGCAGCTGCTGCAGCCCGTCGGCGGTGAAGGCGTTCGCGGGCGGACGCTTGAGCGTCGCGCACGCGATCGCGCCGTCGTCGACGTAGTCCAGTTCGATCATGAGGCGTCCTTCTTGGTGGCCGGTTGGTACAGGCGGATCACCGCCGAGAAATCGAGCTGCCCGTCGCCGCGGCTGCTCATCGTCTGGTACAGCTGCTGCGCGAGCGCACCGAGATAGACGGGCTGGCGCGCCTGCTTCGCGGCGTCGTTCGCGAGGCCGAGATCCTTCAGCATCAGGTCGGTGCCGAAGCCGCCGCTGTAGCCGCGCGACGACGGCGCGGTGTCGATCACGCCCGGATACGGGTTGTAGGTGTCCGAGCTCCAGCAGCGGCCCGTCGACGTGTTGACGATGCCGGCCAGCACCTTCGGGTCGATGCCGAGCGCGACGCCGAGCGACATCGCTTCCGACACGGCCGCCATCGAGATGCCGAGCACGAGGTTGTTGCAGACCTTCGCGACCTGCCCCATCCCCGTCGGCCCGCAGTGGACGATGTTCTTGCCCATCCCGGCGAGCACCGGCTTCACGCGCTCGAAATCCGCATCGCTGCCGCCGACCATGAAGGTCAAGGTGCCGGCCGCCGCGCCGCCGGTGCCGCCCGACACCGGTGCGTCGACGAACGCGCCGCCGTGCTCGCGCACGAGCGCGCCGAACGCCTGCGCGCTCGCCGGGTCGATCGTGCTCGAATCGATCACGGTCGCGCCGGCGCCGAGGCCGGCCAGCACGCCGTTCTCGCCGGCGAGCACCGAGCGCACGTGCGGCGCGGCCGGCAGCATCGTGATCACGAAGGCCGCGCCCGATGCCGCGTCGCGCGGCGATGCGGCGACCTGCGCGCCGGCGTCCTGCAGCGCGCGCAATGCGTCGGCGCTCAGGTCGAACGCATGCACTTCATGGCCGGCCTTCAACAGGTTCAGCGCCATCGGCGCACCCATGTGGCCCAGTCCGATAAAACCGATCTTCATGTTCGTGTCCTCCGCGGCTCAATGCAGCCGGATCGTCGTGTTCACCGGGCCGGCCGTCGTGTCGTCGTCGAACCAGCGCGCGGTGACCGTCTTGGTCTGCGTGTAGAACTGCACGACCTGCTTGCCGTACGGGCCGAGATCGCCGAGCTTCGAACCGCGCGAACCGGTGAAGCTGAAGAACGGCACCGGCACCGGGATCGGGATGTTGATGCCGACCTGGCCGACGTCGATCTCGCTCTGGAACTTGCGTGCCGCCGCGCCGCTCTGCGTGAAGATGCCCACGCCGTTGCCCATCGGGTTCGCGTTGACGAGCGCGATCGCTTCGTCGAGCGTGTCGGCTTCGAGCACGACCAGCACCGGACCGAAGATCTCGTGCGTGTAGATCGACATGTCGGTCTTTACGCCGGAGAAGATCGTCGGGCCGACGAAATTGCCCTCCTCGTAACCGGCCACCTTCACGTCGCGACCGTCGAGCTCGAGCTTCGCGCCTTCCTTCACGCCCGCTTCGATCAGCGACAGGATGCGTGCCTTCGCTCCGCGCGACACGACCGGGCCGACGTCGGTGCCGGCTTCCGCGCCCGCGTTCACCTTCAGCAACTTCGCCTTCGCGACGAGATCGGGCAGCCAGTCGCGCGCCTCGCCGACCAGCACCGCGACCGACGTCGCCATGCAGCGCTGCCCGGCCGCGCCGAAGCCCGCGCCGACCAGCGCGTTGAGGGTCTGCTCGCGATTCGCATCGGGCAGCACCACCGCGTGGTTCTTCGCGCCCATCATCGACTGCACGCGCTTGCCGTGCTGGCTGCCGAGGTTGTACACGTGCGTGCCGACGGCCGTCGAGCCGACGAACGAGATCGCCTTCACGAGCGGATGCGTGCAGATCGCGTCGACGACTTCCTTGCCGCCGTGCACGACGTTCAGCACGCCCTTCGGCACGCCGGCCTCGATCGCGAGTTCGACGAGCTGCATCGTCGACATCGGATCCTGCTCGGACGGCTTCAGCACGAACGTGTTGCCGCATACGATCGCCATCGGGAACATCCACAGCGGAATCATCGCGGGGAAGTTGAACGGCGTGATGCCCGCGCACACGCCGAGCGGCTGGCGCAGCGTGTAGGTGTCGACGCCGCCCGCGACGTTCTCCGCGAATTCGCCGAGTTGCAGCGTGCCGATCGAGCACGCATGCTCGACCACTTCGAGGCCGCGGAAGATGTCGCCTTCGGCATCGGGCAGCGTCTTGCCCTGCTCGGCCGTCAGCGTCTTCGCGATGCGCTGCAGGTTCGCGCGCACCAGATCCTGGAACTTCAGCATGATGCGCATGCGCGCGGCGATCGGCGTGTTCTTCCACGTCGCAAACGCGGCGTGCGCGGCCTGCACGGCCGCGTCGACTTCGGCGACGGTCGCGAACGGCACGCGCGCAAGGACCTGCTGCGTCGCCGGGTTGACGATGTCGCGCCACTCGCTCGTGGTGGACTCGACGAAGGCGCCGTCGATCAGCAGCTTGACCGTCGGCACGTCTTGCCCCGTGCGGGGCGTCGGATTCGCGTTCATCAGTGCACTCTCCTTGCAGTGGGCCGCATGGCGTGATGCCACGCGCGGCCGGTTCGGTTCAGTCCGGTGGCGGGCGACGCACGGCAAAACGCGGCGCGCGCGGCCCGCGGCCGGTCATTTCAGTTCGGCGGCGAAATCTTCTTCCCAGTATTCGCCGGGCATCCGCGTGCTCGCATCGTCGCCGCGCTCGATCTCGCGGCGGCGCAGCTCGACGCGGCGGATCTTCCCCGAGATGGTCTTCGGCAGCTCCGCGAACTGCAGGCGGCGAATGCGCTTGTACGGCGCGAGCTTCTCGCGCGAGAAGCGGAAGATCTCCAGCGCGAGCGCGGGGCTCTCCTCGTAGCCCTGGCGCAGCGTGATGAAAGTCTTCGGCACCGACAGCCGCAGCGGGTCCGGGCTCGGCACGACGGCCGCTTCCGCGATCGCCGGATGCTCGATCAGCACGCTTTCCAGTTCGAACGGGCTCAGCCGGTAGTCGGACGACTTGAACACGTCGTCCGCGCGGCCGATGTACACGTAGTAGCCGTCGTCGCCACGCATCGCGATGTCCGACGTGCGGTAATGGCCGTCGCGCATCGCGTGGGCAGTCGCGTCGGGATTGTTCGCATAGCCGGTCATCAGGCCGACCGGGCGCGTCACGCCGGCGCCGATCGGCAGCGCGACCTCGCCTTCGGTCACCGGCGCGCCGTCCGGGTCGAGCAGCGCGATCCGGTAGCCGGGCAGCGGCCGCCCCATCGAGCCCGCGACGACCGGCTGGCCCGGCGTGTTGCCGATCAGGCAGGTCGTCTCGGTCTGGCCGTAGCCGTCGCGAATCGTGATGCCCCACGCCTTCTTCACGCGCTCGATGATCTCGGGATTGAGCGGCTCGCCCGCGCCGACGATCTCGCGCAGCTTCACGTCGAACGACGCGAGCGGCTGCTGCACGAGCATGCGCCACACGGTCGGCGGCGCGCACAGCGTGGTCACCTGGTATTTGACGAGCGCATCGAGCACGACCTTCGGCTCGAAGCGCGCGTAGTTGAACGCGAACACGCACGCCTGCGCATTCCACGGCGCGAAGAAGCAGCTCCATGCATGCTTCGCCCAGCCCGGCGAGCTGATGTTCCAGTGGATGTCGCCCGGCTGCAGGCCGACCCAGTACATCGTCGACAGGTGCCCGACCGGATAGGTGCGATGCGTATGCTCGACGAGCTTCGGCTTCGACGTCGTGCCCGACGTGAAGTACAGCAGCATCGGATCGCTCGCGTGCGTGACGGCGTCCGGCTCGAACGCGGCGCTCGCCGCATAGCCGTCGTTCATCGCGAGCCAGCCCGCGCGCGGCGCGCCGGCGACGATTTTCTGCTTGAGGCCGAGATCGGCCTGTTCGAACTTCGCGGTTTCGTTCTTGTCGACGATCGCGTATTTCGCGCCGCCGATCTGCACGCGATCGCGCACGTCGTCGGCCGACAGCTGCGTGGTCGCGGGCAGCACGATCGCGCCGAGCTTCATCGCGGCGAGCATCGCGTCCCACAGCTCGACACGGTTCGGCAGCATCAGCAGGATCCGGTCGCCGCGCACGACGCCGATGCCGCGCAGCCAGTTCGCGATCCGCGACGAGCGCTCGGACATCTGCGCGAACGAATACGGGTCACCCGTGCCGGTTGCCGCGTCGACGATCCACAGCGCGGGCTTGTCGTTGCCGCGCGCCATCGGGTCGAAGTAGTCGAGCGCCCAGTTGAACGCATCGAGCACCGGCCATTCGAAATCGCGGTAAGCGGTTTCGTAGTCGGTGCGATGGCGCAGCAGAAAGTCGCGTGCGTCCAGGAATGCCTGTACCGTCATCGTGTCGTCTCCAGTCTCCTGTCGACGTGAGTTAGCGCTTTAGCGCTTACTCACGTCCCATGCCTCGCGCGGTCGACGTGAGTTAGCGCTTTAGCGCTTACTCACGTCCCATGCCCTGGCGAGTCTCCATGCCCAGCGGTCAACCGGGCACGCGCTGCAGCGCATGCCCGGTTCCGTATCGCGCGGCGCACGGTCACGTCGTTGCGTGCCGCGTTTGCCGCGCTGCCCTCGTGCCCTGCCTGTTTGCCTGCCTGTATGTCTGTTTGTTTGCGTGGTTGTCGATGGAGCGCGCGTCGCGACTCAAAGCTGTCGCGCGATCACCATCCGCTGCACTTCGCTGGTGCCTTCGTAAATCTGCGTGATGCGCGCGTCGCGATAGTGACGCTCGACTTCGTAATCGACGAGGTAGCCGTAGCCGCCGTGGATCTGGATCGCGTCCGAGCACACGCGCTCGGCCATCTCGGACGCGAACAGCTTCGCCTGCGATGCTTCCGACAGGCACGGCAGACCGGCCGTGCGCAGCTTCGCCGCGTGATGCACGAGCAGGCGCGCCGCGTTGATCTGGGTGGCCATGTCGGCGAGCTTCTGCTGGATCGCCTGGTGCTCGGCGAGCGGCTTGCCGAACTGCACGCGCTCGCCCGCATAGCGGCGCGCCTTGTCGAATGCGGCGCGCGCGATGCCGAGCGCCTGCGCGGCGATGCCGATGCGGCCGCCTTCCAGGTTCGACAGCGCGATCTTCAGCCCTTCGCCGCGATTGCCGAGCAGGTTCTCTTCCGGAATCGCGCAGTTCTCGAACGTGATCGGGCACGTATCGGACGCGCGGATGCCCATCTTCTTCTCCGGCTTGCCGACGATGAAGCCCGGCGTGTCGGTCGGCACCAGGAACGCGGAAATGCCGCGCTTGCCGGCTTCCGGATCGGTCATGGCAAAAACGATCGCTACGCCGGCGCGCTGGCCGTTGGTCACGAACTGCTTCGCGCCGTTCAGCACCCACTTGCCGTCGCGCAGCTCCGCCCGCGTGCGCAGGTTGTGCGCCTCCGAGCCGGCTTGCGGCTCGGTCAGGCAGAACGCGCCGATGATGCGGCCCGCCGCCATCTCGGCCAGCCAGCGATCCTTCTGCGCGGGCGTGCCGAAGCCGAGGATCGGCCCGCAGCCGACCGAGTTGTGCACGCTCATCATCGTCGCGCAGGCGGCGTCGCCCGCCGCGATCTCTTCCATCGCCAGCGCATAGGCGACGTAATCCGTATACGCGCCGCCCAGCTCCTGCGGCACGATCATCCCGAGCAGGCCGAGTTCGCCGAGCTGCGCGACGACGGCGTCGGGCAGGTGCGCGTCGTGGTCCCACTGCGCGGCGTTCGGCGCCAGCACCTCGGTGGCAAAAGCGCGCGCGGCGTCGCGGATCATCCGCTGGTCTTCGGTGTAAAGCTCGTCCATGGCGCTGCTGTCTCCTGCGGCCGCGTGCCGCGACCGACCTTTCGTTTCGATGCAACAAGTGTAGGCAAGCGCGCGCGACTGTTCGATGCTCGCGCCGCTCATTTACACTGAGCGTTTTTGCCATACCGGCGGCTTCGATGAAGCAGGAAGAGAAGGGAACCGTCGCGATCAGCCTCGTCGCCTACAGCGTCGCGCTCGCCACCCGGCGCGGCGTCGCGGCCGAGCCGCTGCTCGCGCAGGCCGGCATCGCGCCCGCGCTGCTCGCGCAGCCGCGCGCGCGGGTGTCGGCGCAGCAATACGGCGCGCTGTGGAACGCGATTGCGCGCGCGCTCGACGACGAGTTTTTCGGGCAGGATCGCCACCCGATGCGCAGCGGCAGCTTCATTGCGATGAGCCAGGCCGCGCTGTCCGCGCAGGACGGGCTGCACGCGATGGCGCGCGCGGTGAATTTCATGCACTGCGTGCTCGACGACCTGCACGCGGAGCTCGACGCGAACCCGCAGCGCGTGCGGCTGCGCTTCGTGCACCGCAACAGCGCCGCGGCGCCCGCGATGTTTACGTACGCGACCTATTTCATCATCGTGTACGGGCTCACCTGCTGGCTGATCGGGCGACGCATCCCGGTACTGCACGCGAGCTTCCGCTGCGACACGCCGCCGGCCGACCATGAATACCCGTCGATGCTGTGCGACGACATGCGCTTCAACCAGCCCGATTCGTATGTCGATTTCGATCCCGAATTCGCGACGCTGCCGGTCGTGCAGAACGCGAAGACGCTGAAGACCTTCCTGCGCAACGCGCCGGCCAGCTTCATCGTGAAGTACCGCAACCCGAACGCGCTCGCGCAGCGCGTGCGCACGGTGCTGCGCGGGATGCCGCCCGCCGCGTGGCCCGGCGCCGGCGGGATGGCCGCGCGGCTGCACGTGGCCGAGGCGACGCTGCGCCGCAAGCTGCACCAGGAAGGCCACGCGTACCAGTCGATCAAGGACACGCTGCGGCGCGACCTCGCGTTCGAGGCGCTGGCCGATCCGGCGCGAACCATCGCCGACGTCGCGGCCGCCGCCGGTTTCGCGGAACCGAGCGCGTTCTACCGCGCGTTTCGCAAATGGAGCGGGCGCAGCCCGGCCGAGTACCGGGAAGAAGCGCTCGCGCGGGGCGGCGCCGCCGGCTGAGTGCGCGGCCGGCGGCACCGCCTTCGCGCTTTCCGCCGAAACCGCCTAATCTTCAAATATCGGGCCAACGCCCTTTCCGCGAGCCGGACGGCGTGCGGCCGCGCGCCGCCCGGACGCCCCGATGCACATTCACCGTCATGGGCCGCCGCCGGCACCTGCATCGCCCGGCGCCCGCCCCCGTCACCCGCTGTCCGCGCGGGTCGCGCGCGCCGCGCTGTTCGCGGCGCTGCTCGTCGTGTGCGCGGCGGTTGCCGCGCCGCCCCCCGCTACCCAGCCCGCCACCGCACCCGTCGCCGCGCCGCCTGTCGTCGTGATTCCGGTCAACGGCGCGATCGGGCCGGCCAGCGCCGACTTCATCGTCCGCTCGCTCGACCGCGCGGCGCGCGAGCACGCGCCGCTCGCGATCCTGCAACTCGATACGCCCGGCGGGCTCGACACGTCGATGCGGCTGATCATCAAGGCGATCCTCGGCTCGCCGGTGCCGGTCGCCGCGTTCGTCGCGCCGGGTGGCGCACGGGCCGCGAGCGCCGGTACCTATATCGTCTACGCGAGCCACATTGCCGCGATGGCGCCCGGCACCAATCTCGGCGCGGCATCGCCGGTGCAGTTCGGCATCGGCGGCGGCGCGCCGGGAGCGCCGGGAGCGCCTGGGGCGCCAGGTGCGACGAAGCCGTCGCCGGCCGGCGCATCGGGCGCGTCCGGCGCATCCGCGACACCGGCCGAGTTGCCGAACGACACGCAGTCGACCGAGATCCGCAAGGCGACCCAGGATGCCGCCGCGTACATCCGCGGCCTCGCGCAGTTGCGCGGACGCAATGCCGCGTGGGCCGAGCGCGCGGTGCGCGAGGCGTTGAGCCTGTCGGCAACGGAGGCGCGCGCGCAGCATGTCGTCGACCTGGTCGCGCAGGACCCGGCCGACCTCGCGCGCCAGCTCGACGGCCGCACCGTGACGACGACCGCCGGCACGCTGCACCTCGCGACCGCGCATGCGCCGCTCGTCGTGCTGGCGCCCGACTGGCGCAGCCGCTTCCTGTCGATCATCACCGATCCGAACGTCGCGCTGATCCTGCTGACGATCGGCATCTACGGGCTGTTCTTCGAGTTCGCGAATCCCGGCTTCGTGCTGCCGGGCGTCGCCGGCACCATCTGCCTGCTGATCGGGCTGTTCGCGATGCAGTTGCTGCCGGTCAGCTATGCGGGCCTCGGGCTCGTGCTGCTCGGGCTCGGCTGCCTCGTCGCCGAGGCGTTCCTGCCGACCTTCGGCGTGCTCGGTTTCGGCGGGATCGTCGCCTTCACGATCGGCGCGCTGATGCTGATCGATACCGACGTGCCCGGCTACGGCATTCCGTGGCCGGTGATCGTGGGCCTCGCGGCCGGTGGCGGGCTGCTCGTCGCCGTCGTATCGAGCGTCGCGCTGCGCGCGCGGCGGCGGCCGGTGGTGACGGGCGCCGAGGCGATGGTCGGCAGCATCGGCGAAGTGCTCGACGACGGCCTGCACGCCGACCAGCCGCAGGGCGCGGCCGGCGCCGCACCGTCGGCGGCGGGCTGGGCGCGCGTGCACGGCGAGCGCTGGCGCGTCGCGAGCAGCACGCCGCTGGCCGCCGGTTGCCGCGTGCGCGTGACCGGCCGCCACGGGCTGACGCTCACCGTCGCGCCGCTCTACGACGTGCCGGCACACGAACAACAACACCAGGGAGCACCGTCATGATGGGCTACACGTTTGGCTTCAGCAGCGTCCTGATCGTCTTCGTCGTAGTGCTCGTCGCATCGTCGATCCGCATCTTCCGCGAGTACGAGCGCGGCGTCGTCTTCATGCTCGGCCGGTTCTGGAAGGTGAAGGGGCCGGGGCTCGTGCTGATCATCCCGATCGTCCAGCAGGTCGTGCGGATCGACCTGCGCACCGTCGTGTTCGACGTGCCCGCGCAGGACGTGATCACGCGCGACAACGTGTCGGTGAAGGTCAATGCGGTCGTGTATTTCCGCGTCGTCGATCCGGAGAAGGCCGTGATCCAGGTCGCGCGCTTCTTCGAGGCGACGAGCCAGCTCGCGCAGACGACGCTGCGCGCGGTGCTCGGCAAGCACGAGCTCGACGCGTTGCTCGCCGAACGCGAGCAGCTGAATGCCGACATCCAGAAAACGCTCGACGCGCAGACCGATGCGTGGGGCATCAAGGTGTCGACGGTCGAGATCAAGCACGTCGACCTGAACGAGACGATGATCCGCGCGATCGCGCGGCAGGCCGAGGCCGAACGCGAGCGGCGCGCGAAGGTGATCCATGCGGAAGGCGAACTGCAGGCGTCGGAGAAGCTGCTGCAGGCCGCGCAGCGGCTCGCACTGCAGCCGCAGGCGATGCAGCTGCGCTACCTGCAGACACTGACGACGATCGCGGCGGACAAGAATTCGACGATCGTGTTTCCGCTGCCGGTGGATCTGCTGGGGGCGTTGCTGGAGCGATTGAGGCCGCCGCGCGAGCAGTGAGACGGGCGGGCGCCGGCCCGAGCGACGCCGCGGCCGATGCCGACGGGCGACGCTCGGGCGCGGGGCCGCCGCGGCCGGAAACCGGAAACCGGAAACCGGAAGCCGGATGCCGGATGCCCGCCGCCCGGCCCGCGTCAGGCCAGCAGCTTGCGGTCGGTCTTGCCGTACTTGATCGACTTCTCGTCCGGGATCATCAGCCCCGTGTGCTCGTCGCGCCCCTGCAGCAGGAAGCGCGCGTCCGGCTTGCCGATCTGCTCGGCCGCGAGCTTGCTGTCCGCGCCGATCTCGCCCTTCTTCATCCGGTTCACGATCACGCCAGCCGCGGTGTCCTTGAAGTCGCGCAGCATCCACGCGTCGCCGTCGCTGTCGCCGAACACCAGCAGCGGGCCGTAGCCCTTCTTCGACGCGAGGACGTTGCGGATGCCCACCGTCTTGCCGGGCCCCCAGTTGAAATGCCAGCCGGCCGGATAGGTGCTCGTGTACTTGCCGTCCTGCATGTCGAGACGCAGGCCGATCACGTTCTCGGGCGGCACGCCGTAGCCATAGTTCGGATTGCCGGCGAATACGCGCACGACATCGTCGAGCGACGCGGTGCTCACGTACACGTCGATGCCGTTCGCACGCAGCGTATGCATCACCGCGCGGATTTCCTCGTGAATGCGGATGCCGTGGAAATGCGTGTCGGCCACCACGCCTGCCTTGCCCGGCAGCGCCTTCGGGCTTTCGTAGCGGACCTTGCGCAGCGCGTCGCCGATCCCGTAGTTGTTCGACGCTTCCGCCATCGCCTGCAGCTCGGCGGTCGTCATGTTCTTGTAGAAGTAGATGATCCACTTGTAGCCGACTTCGAGCGGATGCGTATCGCAGATCGCGTCGTACATGAAGTACAGCTTCGCGCGAAAATCCTTGAACTGGTCGGTCTCGCGAATCTCGTCGAGGCTCTTGTCGCCGCCGAAACCCTTGTAGTTCGCGTAGAGCCAGCGGTAGTCGGACTCGACGTCGGCGGCGAGATCCTCCATCGTCACCGGCTTGCCGTCGACGGTCGTGTAGTCCTTCATGAACGCGCCCTTCGGCACGTCCTTCCACATCACGCCGACGAACTCGTCCGGCGTCAGCTTGTACTGCAGATGGTTGATCTGGTACATCAGCAACGCTTCTTCGCAGTCGTTCATGATGCACGTGTTGTCCCAGTCGAACACCGCATACGGGCGGCGCTTCCCGTCGTAGCGCGCGCTCGCGACGCCGTGCTGGTCGAGCACCGCCTGCAGGCGCGCGGCGTTGAACGGCGACCAGCGGCCCGGGTCCAGCGCGTCCGGCGCGGTCGCGCTCTTCGCGCCGGCCATGCCGGCCTTGAGCATCAGCGACGTCGCAGCGGTCGCCGCGGCCAGGGTGTTCATGAACTTGCGGCGTTGCATGGTCTGTCTCCACAGGAAGGTCGAATCGGCTTCGGTCGCTGCCCCCGCGCGACGCGCGGCACACCGGCCCCGCGAAGCCGCGAAGGCTTCGAATCGGGGGCGAATGATGTGACGAAATTATTTCGGCAATTTGACAGCGTCGCGCCGCGACACGACAGGGAGTTGATCCAGCGCGACATGCCAGGCCCGCGCCGCGGCCTCGCGTGGCGCTCCCCGGCCGGCTGCCCCGCTCGGGATGCGTGCGCAGCGACGGCCATCTGCCCCGACCGCCGCAAACCTAGAGCTTCCCCTCCATTTCGGCCTTCATTAGGAGAAATCCTCACCTCCGCGCCACGTCGAACCCGCTATGATCTTTACATCGATCAATGACACATTAAATGCTGACTGAATAACCCGCCGCCGGATCACCGGCGGATGCATTCCGGATCAGCGCCCAGCCTTGCACCGGACCCCCGTCGCGCCGACGCGCGAACCCGGGCCGACACACGGAGACGCACCATGACCGCCCACCATCCGCTGCCGGAAGTCCATCTCGACGAGCTGCCGCAATTCCGCGCGGTCCAGCAGCTTGCGTACCGCTGCGTCGAGACCGTCGGCGCGATGCTCTACCCCGGCATCACCGAGAAGGAAGCCGCGCACCTGCTGACCGAATGGCTGCAGGACAACGGCGTGCACGACTGGCTGCACAAGCCGTTCGCGTGGTTCGGCGACCGCACCGCGTTCCAGGGCTTCTCGGGCCTGAAGCACATGGGCGGCTTCAACCTCGCGTTCTTCCCGAGCAACCGCCAGCTCGAGACCGACATGCCGGTGATCCTCGACGTCGCGCCCGTGCTCGACGGGATCGTCGCGGACGTCGGCTACGCGCACTGCCTCGGCCACAACCCGATCCTCGAACAGCTGCAGGACGACCTGATGGACCATCGCGACCTGATCGTGCAGCTCGTGAAGGCGCGCCGCCCGATGGCCGAGGTCGCGCAGGCGGTCGACGCGCTGTGCCGTCGCCAGGGCGTCGAGCCGCGCCACAAGGCCTATCCGTTCAAGGTGCTCGCGCATCGCGTCGCGAAGATCCACAAGCTGTCGAAGCCGCGCTTCGTCGCGCGCTTCGGGCTGAACGCGACGCGCAACCTGCTGCTCGACCAGGGCCGCGCGGCGAAGCAGCAGGGCTGGTCGCCGCTGTGGTCGATCGACCGCCGCTCCGAGCATGCGCCCGTGCCGGGCCTGTGGGCCGTGGAGCCGCATCTCGGCTTCGCCGGCGTCGGCGCGAAATTCGAGGAACTGCTGGTGATCACCGACGACGACGCGTACTGGCTCGACGACGACCTGCCGCACGTGCGCCGCTGGCAGCGCCGCCAGGCCGAACGCGCGCCGGCCGTCGCGACCGTGCAGGCCGCCGCCTGACACGCACACGTTGCGCCTTCCTCCCGAATCCCTGAACGACGGACTCACGATGCAGCCTCTTTCCGACGAAGCGCCGCTGGCCCTGTTCGAATCGGTCCACAGCGAAACGGCCGTCGCCTCCGGCGACCTGACGCTCGCGGTGCGAACCTGGGGCGACCCGGCCCGCTCGCCGGTCGTGCTCGTACACGGCTACCCCGACGACAGCAGCGTCTGGCAGCAGGTCGCGCCGCTGCTCGCGCGCAGGCACTACGTGATCGCCTACGACGTGCGCGGCGCGGGCCTGTCCGGCGTGCCGAAGCGCACGGCCGACTATCACCTCGCGAAGCTGACCGACGACTTCGTCGCGGTGATCGACGCGCTCTGCCCCGGCCGCGCGGTGCACCTGATCGCGCACGACTGGGGTTCGATCCAGGGCTGGGAGTTCGTCACCGATCCGCGGCTCGCCGGCCGCATCGCGTCGTACACGTCGTGCTCGGGGCCGTGCCTCGACCACGTCGGCTTCTGGCTGCGCGAACGCGTGCTGCACCCGACGCCCGCATCGCTCGGCAAACTCGGCGGCCAGCTCGTGCGCTCGTGGTACGTGTACCTGTTCCACCTGCCGTTCGTCCCTGAACTCGGCTGGCGACTGTGGCTGGGCCGCGCATGGCCGGGCCTGCTGCGCCGGATCGAGAAGACCCCGGCCACGCCACGCCCGACGCAGGCCGACGACGGCGCGCGCGGCGTGCGCCTCTATCGCGCGAACTTCATCCGCTGCCTGTTCGCGCCGCGCGAGCGCTACGCACATGCACCGGTGCAGACGATCGTGCCGCTCGGCGACAAATACGTGAGCCCGGCGCTGTCCGAGAACCTGTCGCGCTGGGTGCCGCAGTACTACCGCCGTGAAGTCGCGGCCGGCCACTGGCTGCCGCTCGCCGATCCCGCGCGTTTCGCGGGCCTCGCCGAGCAGCTGATCGACGCGGTCGAATCGGGCGAGGAACCGCCCGCGCTCGCGAACGCACGCCGCCGCGCGACCAGCGGCCGGTTCAGCGGCAAGGTCGCGGTCGTCACCGGCGCGGGCAGCGGCATCGGCCGCTGCGCGGCGCTCGCGTTCGCCCGCGAAGGCGCGACCGTCGTCGCGTGCGACATCGATCTCGCGAGCGCCGAGCGCACCGCGCTGCTGCTCGGGCTGACCGGCGCGCAGGCATACGCGAAACGCGTGGACGTCGGCGCCGCCGAGGAGATGGAAGCGCTCGCGGCATGGGTCGGCAGCGAGCTCGGCGGCGCGGACATCGTGATCAATAACGCGGGCATCGGCATGGCCGGCGGCATCCTCGACACGAGCGAGCGGCACTGGGAGCGCATCCTGCACGTGAACCTGTGGGGCGTGATCCACGGCTCGCGGCTGTTCGCGCAGCAGATGGCCGCGCGCGGCGCGGGCGGCCACATCGTCAACACCGCGTCGGCCGCCGCGTTCGGGCCGTCGCGGGACCTGCCCGCTTACGCGACGACGAAGGCCGCCGTGCTGATGCTCAGCGAATGCATGCGCGCGGAACTCGCGGAAAAAGGCATCGGCGTGACGGCCGTGTGCCCGGGTTTCGCGGAAACCGGAATCATGGCGTCGACGCAATACGCGGGCGCCAACGCACAGGACGAAGCGCGGCTGCGCAAGCGCGCGACGAAGCTGTACCAGATGCGCGGCCTGAAGCCGGAAACCGTCGCGCAGGCGATGGTCGACGGCGTGCTGCGCAACCGGCCGGTCGTGGCGGTGGGCACCGATGCGCACGCGCTGCGCTTCGTCGGCCGCTTCATGCCGTGGCTCGGCCGGATGCTGGCCCGCATCAGCATGGCATCGCATTGACGGCGCAGCGCGCCGCACAGGAACGGAGACACAGATGACCGCTACCGCCGACTATCACAAGATCAAGGCCCGGCACGTGAAGTTCGACTTCAGCGACACGCCGATCACCTGGGTGCCGAACGACCCGGGCAGCACGCACATCATCAACACGCTGAACCTGCTGTTCCCGGAAGGCGAGCTGTGGTTCTGCCGCGTGTACAACAAGGCGCTGCCGCACATCACCGATGCGCGCCTGCGCGACGAAGCCGAAGGCTTCCTGCGCCAGGAAGCGGTGCATTCGCGCTCGCACGGCGGCGTGCTCAAGCATTATTACGACCGGCACGGGATCGACACGAAGCCGTTCACGCAGAAGCTGAACTGGCTGTTCACGCGCGTGCTGGGCGAAGCGCCGTTCGGGCTGAAGATCGGCCATACGCGCTTCTGGCTGCGCCAGCAACTCGCGGTGATCGCGTCGCTCGAGCATTTCTTCGGTTATCTGGGCAACTGGGTGCTCAACGCGCACGGGCTCGACGAAGGCCGTGCCGACCCGACGATGGTCGACCTGCTGCGCTGGCACGGCGCGGAGGAAGTCGAGCACCGGACCGTCGCGTTCGACATCTACAACCACATGGGCGGCAACTACCCGGAGCGCTGCCTGCACATGGCGTTCGTGATCGTGCTGCTGCTCTACTTCATCACGAGCGGCGCGAAGTTCATGTACCGGCGCGATCCGGCCGCGGGCCGCTATCCGGGTTTCGTGCTCGCGTGGTGGAAGGGTTCGCGGCGCGGGCACCTGCCTTCGTTCTGGAAAGTGATCGGCGCGGCGCTGCGCTATTTCAGGCCGGGCTATACGCCGCACCACGAAGGCTCGACCGAGCAGGCGCTCGCGTATCTGGCGCGCTCGCCGGCCGCGCAGGCGGCCGCGCACGGCGGCAACTGGGGCACGACGAAAGGCGCGTGACCGGGTTCGCCGGCGGGTTCGCGACGGTTTCGGCGGGGGCGTCCGCCGAAATGCGTACAATCGCGGCTTCATTTCCCGGAGGTGCCGCGATGGCCATGAAGAAAACCGATCTAGAAAAGAACAAGGCGCTCAAGCTGACGCACGCGATGAAGCAGTCGAGCTCCGCCCGTTTCGGCAAGGGCGCCGAGGACGCGGCGAAGCTCGATCGCCGCGCGCAACGCAAGCTCGACCAGGAACAGGGCCTCGTGCCGTTCGCGTGCAAGCTCAACGCCGAACTCGTCGAACAGCTGAAGGCACGCGCCGCCACGCATCCGAACGGCATGACGGGCCTGCTGTCCGAACTGCTCGTCAACGGCCTCGCCCAGCGCGACGCGTGACGCGCCACGTTTCTCGAAAATAGTCGTTGACAACGCCGTACGACATCGACAAACTCGTTCGCATGCCTACGTTCAAGCTCATCGCCATCGCGAATCATTGCCCGGTGAACATTCGAAAGAATGGATCACGGGAGGCGCTTGTGCGTTAGCATCCGAGCAGTACCGCATGTCACACGAGGCCTCACCGGAAACGGATGAGGCCTTTTTGTTCTGGTGCGCGTCATCCGTCCGGCTCAACGAATGGAGAAGACGATGGACCAGGCAAGCCCGTTGTTCGACCGTCCCGATTCGCGCCGCGCCGGCGCGATCGCGTTACCGACCGTCGTGATCCGATTCGCGGTTGCGCCGCGCACGACGCTGACCTGGCGCGCGCCGGGCGATGCGGAAATTCGTGCGCACGGTGCACCGCTGTGGATCACGCGGCCGCCGAGCGTCGACGACTACTGGGTGCAACCCGGCGACGTGCTGCGCATCGCGCGCGGCGATCGCATCTGGCTCGGCACCGATGACGACCGGCCGGCCGAAGCGTCGATCACGACGGCGTACGTGCGGCGCGGCGAACGGCTGAGACGCACGCTCGCGCGAATGCAACGTTTGCTCGCCGGACGATGGCGAAGACGGGATTGACGATGCGCGATTCCGTCGCGCGACGGGACACCGGAACGCGCGGAATCAACGCATCCGGAAACGGACGCACCCGCGGCGCCATGCGTCGCGGGTGCGTATCGAATGACGCGGCACGCGCGTGCGTGCCGCGAGCGATCGCGCGCCGTGCGCAACCCTTGCATGCATCGCGTGCATCAGGTGCTGGCGGCGAGACGCGGGCCCGTGCTGCGGGGAGTGGCATCGAGGTCGGGGCGTTGCGCCGCCTGCGAGGTCACCCACGGGTCGATGCCTTGCTTTTGCACCTCCTCGAGAAATGACACCCGCGTACGCCAGTAATCCGCCTGTAATTTCGCATCGATGACGCGCTGTTCGGCTGCGAACAGTTCCATGCGCGCCGTCACGAGCATCGACGCAGCGGTTTTTTCCGGCGTGGGGGCGTGCCGCATCGCCCAACGGCTGATCCAGTTCAACATGCTCACCTCCGGGATGACGGACGAACCCGCATCGGGCAATCGCAACCGGTCGCGCCTGCCCGAATGCGCAACGACCGTCACCGCACTTCACCGCCTGCCCTGCACGGACTGCGACTCCCCCGCGTCGGCAACGACTGGCCGGCGTGTGCGCGCGGTGTATCTATCCTAGAAAGACTTGCCGGTTAACGCGATGACGTCTTGCAATCTTTTACACAGAAACCACAGTCGGGCCCGCGTCGCGAAATGACAGTTGCGGACGGAACGGGTTCGGCGCAGGATAGCCCGATATCTGCAACCGCCTGGACTGATGAATGGCCGCTGCACGCCGCTGCGCACCCGCGCCGGTCATGCCGCGCGCGTTCGCGCATGCATTGGACCGTCCTGCGTTCGGCCAGCATGCGGGTGCGCGATTGCAGTCGCATGTCATCGCATGTCATCGCGCGGCGGCCGCGCGCCGCATGCCGGCCATGTCGTTGCGCCCGCATCGGCCGGCCCGGCCCGCCGCCCCTCATCGAATCGTTTCCATCGTTTCTACCTGCCCGCCTCGTCCGAACCGGTAAAATGCGCGCCTTCCTCGCGCGGCCGGCCTGTCCGACCGTTCGCGCGAACGCGGCCGATCGTGCCCCGACTATATCGTCCGAGCTATCCGCGCTATTACAATCCGCCGATAGCGCGGCAATAGTGGCTGGTTACAGTAGGCCGGCCTCGCGCTGCCTTACAACAATTCGGCACGAACAACAAGCAACACGACAACCCGACCGGAGAAAACGCCTTCATGGAATCCATCAAGCGGTATTTCGGCTTCGCTGAAGCCGGCACCGACTTCCGCACCGAAATACTCGCGGGCGTCACCACGTTCCTGACGATGGCCTACATCATCTTCGTCAACCCCGCGATCCTCGGCGATGCCGGCATGCCGAAGGAATCCGTGTTCGTCGCGACCTGCCTCGTCGCGGCGCTGGCATCGATCATCATGGGGCTGTACGCGAACTATCCGATCGCCTGCGCGCCCGGCATGGGCCTGAACGCGTATTTCGCGTATACGGTCGTCAAGGGAATGGGCTTCACGTGGCAGGCCGCGCTCGGCGCGGTGTTCATCTCCGGCTGCCTGTTCCTGCTCGTCACGCTTTTCCGCGTGCGCGAGGCGATCGTCAACGGCATTCCGAAATCGCTGCGCATCTCGATCACCGCCGGCATCGGCCTGTTCCTCGGCATCATCTCGCTGAAGACCTCGGGCGTGATCGTCGGCAGCCCGGCCACGCTCGTCACGCTCGGCGACCTGCACAAGCCCACGACGATCCTCGCGATCATCGGCTTCTTCACGATCGTCACGCTCGACCACCTGCGCGTGCGCGGCGCGATCCTGATCGGCATCATCGGCGTCACCGTCCTGTCGTTCTTCTTCGGCGGCAACCAGTTCCACGGCGTGTTCTCCGCGCCGCCGTCGATCGACGCGACGCTGTTCAAGCTCGACATCGGCGCCGCGCTGTCGACCGGCATCATCAACGTGATCCTCGTGTTCTTCCTCGTCGAGCTGTTCGATGCGACCGGCACGCTGATGGGCGTCGCGAACCGCGCGGGCCTGCTCGTCGAAGGCAAGATGAACCGCCTGAACAAGGCGCTGCTCGCCGACAGCACCGCGATCGTCGCGGGCTCGGTGCTCGGCACGTCGTCGACCACCGCCTATATCGAGAGCGCATCGGGCGTGCAGGCCGGCGGCCGCACCGGCGTGACGGCGATCACCGTCGCCGTGCTGTTCCTCGCGTGCCTGTTCATCGCGCCGCTCGCCGGGGTCGTGCCGGGCTACGCAACGGCACCGGCACTGCTGTACGTGTCGTGCCTGATGCTGCGCGAGATGGTCGACGTGCCGTGGGACGACGCGACCGAAGCCGTGCCGGCCGCGCTGACCGCGCTGCTGATGCCGTTCACGTACTCGATCGCGAACGGCGTCGCGTTCGGCTTCATCGCTTACGGCGGCCTGAAGCTGCTGACGGGCCAGGCCCGCACGGTCAAGCCGATCGTGTGGATCATCGCGGCCGTGTTCCTGTTCCGCTTCTTCTATCTCGGCAGCGAGTGACGCACGCGCATCGGTGCGTGGCATGATCAAAAGACGCCACCTTCAGGTGTAGTGCCACCCGGTTCCTGTCGCGGAACCGAACGGCATGGCGAGAAGGACGGCCCCTGACGACCCGGTCGCATTTGCGGCCGGGTCGTTTCACATGGGCGCCCTGTTTCGGCGGGCGCCCGCCTAGCTGCATGCCCGGGGGCATTTTCCCGGGCGGGATTGATGGTTGTATTACGCGAAACAATGCGTTTCGGCGTATCAAAAATCATTGAATTTACCCCAAATATCCAATCGAAATATTGGCGACTGATATATTAAAAATACAAGACATCACTTAATCGTCGCACAGCACCATTTTCTATCGATATTTTCGCAAATCGATACGACGCATGACTTTGATGACGCCCGCAATTATCCCCGGAATTATCGGGTTGATTTATAAAATCCGGCTGCTATATTCCGCTTGCACGGCCGAAAATCTCTGTGGTCGCGCGCTCTTCCCGCTCATCAAAAGGAGTGATTCTTTCGGTTTTATTCGGGTCGGCGTGATTCAATATATCAAGCACGCACGGGGCATCCTCCACGCGAATGGGCATGGGGCCGGAAAAACATTGCCTGTTTCATAATCAGGAGTCGTCATGGCAACGATCTACGTAAACGTGATTGTCAATGTCGCGAAAGCCATTGCCGAAAACAATCTGCCGAAATATGTATTCATGGTGGATTCGACGGGCTACAGCGGGGACGGTTCGGAAGGCAGCAATGAATTGCGGACGAAATGCGAAAACGGCGACACGATCGTCTGGTCCGCCGTTTCCCTCGACCCGGGTGAATCCATCGCGATTCTCGGCTTCTGGGGGAGCGCGATTCCCAACATGGTCAACCCGCAACAATATCCGCAATTCGACGGCGCCGTGTGGGGCGGGCGGGTCAACAGCGCGGGAACCAACGTTCAATACTCGATCAACCTGCTGCTGGAGGGTAACGTCCATATGTCGTTCGACCCGTTCATCACGGCGACCAACCCGGCTCGATAACCGGGTGCGGCAGTCCGGGTTCGACTGAATGACCGGTTTCGGCTTGTCGCTTCGCGGCATGGACAAGCCGAAACCGCGATGGACGGATTTGCAGACAGGCGGTTCGTGAAGCGGCGGACCAAAGCGGCCCGAAAGCCTGATGCCTTTCCTTTCCGTGAAGAACTGAACGGCATGACGCCGCAGGACCGCGTGTTCGTTCGGGTAGCCGCCTGGTGCGGGCGACATCAGGTCACGCGTCCGCCTGCCGGAGCACCCAGCGCGCGAAGGTCTGCAACGGCCCCTCGCCCAGTTCGAGCGCCTCCGGCAACACGAGACAGAAGCGCTTGACCACGCCCCGCCCGTCCGGCCAGGGCGCCGCGAGCAGCCCCTGCGCGATTTCGGCGTCGACATAGAGGCGCGGCACCAGCGCGACGCCAAGCCCGGCCAGCGCCGCGGCGATCAGCATCGAGTAAAGATCATAGCGGGCGCCGGCGGCCGGATTGTTCACGGGCAATCCCGTCTCCTGCACGTAAGCCGACCACGCATCGGGCGTCTGGCGCTTGTGCAGGCGCGGCAGCGTGCCCAGCAAGGTGTCCGGCTGCCCGCCCGCGAGCAGCGACGGATGGCAGACCGGCACCAGCACCTCCTCGCACAACCGGTACGTATGCATGCCGGCCCAGGCCGGATGCTCGAAGTGAATCGCCGCGTCGAAGCCGCTGCCGGCCAGTACGAACGGCTCGGCGCGATCGGCGAAATGCACCGTGATGTTCGGATGCTGCGTCTGGAATCCCTTGAGCCGCGGAATCAGCCAGCGCGTCGCAAACGTCGGCGTCACGGCGATGTCGACGCTGCCGCCGTCACCGGGCTGCCCCATCATGTACTGGCTGTCGCGCTCGAGCCGGTCCAGCACTTCGCGAACCTGCGCCGCGTAGCGCGCGCCGTTCGGCGCCACCCGCACGCGGTTGCCGACCCGTTCGAACAGCGCGACGCCCAGGAACGTCTCCAGCCGGCCGATCTGCCGGCTGATCGCGCCTTCCGTCAACGCCAGTTCGTCGGCGGCGCGCGCGAAGCTCCCATGCCGCGCCGCGGCCTCGAATGCCATCAATGCCGAATTGCTCGGAATCCTGCGTCGCGTCACGATTGCTCCCGGTCCGACCGCCGTCGGTCATGGCTTGATCAAATGTCATTGAATGGTGACGAATCATCGTTTTCCGCCCATTCTCCCGCTCATTATCATGACAAAAACTCAACCAGTCGAGCCGGCCGATCGCTCAGAAGGCCACTCGCCACCCGTGGAGATGTCATGATCTATGCCGTTGAATGCAGCATCGCCGAGCCCGCCGTCGAAGCCGGGTGGAACGACTTCTACAGCCGCGTCAAACTGCCGGCGCTGATCTCGGTATCCGGCTTCCGCACATCGCAACGCTTTCGCGCCCTCGGCGGCGACGGCCCAGTCTACCTCGCGCTGCATACGATCGACGGCCCGGACGTGCTGACGTCGGCCGAGTATCGCGACAAGGGCGGCGGCAATTTCGCGCGCTGGCAGCCGCACATCGTCGAATGGCGCCGTAACGTGTACGACAGCGCGGCAGCTGCGCCGGCCGTCTCCGGCCATCAATGGCTGGCCGTGTGCGACGACGCCGCCCCGTTCGCGCGAGCAGGTATCGCAGCCACCGCCATGCATGCGGTCGCGCTGGACCGCCAGCCGGCCGCTCGCTGGCTGGCGGTCCTCGATCACGATCAGGCGCGGCTCGCGTCCGATGCGTCGGGCGCCGCGATCCGGTGCTATGCGCCGATGGGCGACCGGCTCGTCAGCGCGACAACGACGTCGGCCGCACGCTGACGGGAGCCCGGCCATGCCCAGCGTCACGATTCTCATCCCCGGGACGAGCATGCCGTCCAGCGCGGCACTCGATGCACTGTCGTCACCCTGCGAGACGCTCTGCACCGAGGTGTTGCGCGCCGTACCCGGCACGATCCACGTCGCGTACGTTCCGATCCGGCTCGGCCGCGGACATCCGGTCAGTGCGGAGATCCGCTTTCGCATCGCGTCATTTCGCACCACTGAATTGATGGACCGGTTCATGGCCGAACTGGATCGCGAGATTCTCCGCCACACCGGATCCATCGCACGCATCCGCTGCTTCGGCTACGACACCACCCACCTTCACGCCCGACATTGACCCCATGAGCGCACTGATTCCACGCCCTTCTTTCCCGCGCCGCCAAGTCGGCGATTTCACGGTGACCGCGATCAGCGACGGCACGCTGACGGCCGGCCTCGACCTGCTGTCGAACATCGACGTCGACGACGCGGCCCGTATCATGCACCGGGCCGGCATGCATACGCCGTCGGCGGTCAACATCAACTGCTACGTGATACGCGGCAACGGCCGCACCGTGCTCGTCGACACCGGTGCCGGCGGCATCCGGAACTGGGGCGGCCTGCTGCGTCCGTCGCTGTCGCAAGCCGGCATCGATGCACGCGAGATCGACACGGTCCTGCTGACGCACGCGCATCCGGACCACATCGGCGGCCTGCTCGACGCAGACGGGCGCCCGGCCTTTCCGCAAGCGGAGGTGCTCATCGACGAACGGGAACGCATGTTCTGGCTGGACGACGATATGTACGAGAGAGCCAGCGAGCGAGCGCGCATCAATGTCCGAATCGCGCGGCGCGCGTTCGACGCCTGCGCGGCGCAACTGCGCACCATCGCGGCAGGCGACGTGCTGCCCGGTATCGCCGCCGTGCCGCTGCCGGGGCACACGCCCGGCCACACCGGCTATCGCGTCGAATCGCAGGGCGAGCGCCTGCTGATCTGGGGCGATCTCGTGCATTTCGCGCCGATCCAGGTTGCTCGCCCCGACGTGTCGATCGCGTTCGATCACGATCCGTCGCAGGCATCGGCGACCCGCGCGGCCACGCTCGCCGAAGTCGCTTCGGATCGCTTGCTGATTGCCGGCATGCACCTCGCCGACGCAGGCTTCGCACGCATCGCGCGCACGCACGACGCAACGGGCGGCGCGTACGCGCTGATCGACTCAGATTGAGCGAAACGGGATCAAGCGAAACGGAACGCGGGCACGCCATCGCGCCGCACGATGCCCGGACCGTGCAGCGCATCGTCCCGCACAAGCGATCGATCTACCGGACGAGCCCGCGCCGATATGACACGGGCGCCGGTATCCGGCGCCCGCTCCGTCGCTGCCCGGTCGTCCGGCTCAGCGCCAGTTCGCTTCGTAGAAGCGCACGTAGCCGCTGCGCAGCGTCACGCATTGCGCGCGCGTCTCGGACAGCAACCGCCGTGCGGCTGCCTCGATCCGCTCGCGGTGCTGATCGTACGCACCGACCATGTCCTCGAAGCGCGGCGATGCCGCACCGAAATGATCCTCCAGCGCCTCGGCGGTGATCTGACATTGGACGCGCTCGCCATTGACCAGCGCCGTGAAACCAAGCATCAGGTCGCGCCCCGAATATTCGGGCTTCTCATTCGTGAAATGGATCTGCATGGGAGCCGCCTCGACCGGTAGAAAGCAAATGACCGCGTCCGTCGTCCGCTACCGGCCGGACGAAAATTTACGCGGGCTCGCCGGCAGAGGCACGATCCACGGGGTATGGCGCGGACTAATGCATGCCGGTTGCATTCCACTTTAGACGGTTTCGCGCAGGAGGCAAAATTTGCGATGTGCGTCGTTCCGACGCGCATTTCCTCTGACCAGCGCGACATCCGGCACCGTTTTGCCGAACGGCGTCAGTGAGGATCGGTGGGCCAGACGTTCAGCGCGATCGCGGCGGTCGTGGCGCCCGCCGCAATCGCGGCCGCTCCGTATTGCACCGCGTCGCTCAGGTCGAACAGCAGCCCGTGGATCGCCACGGCGATGCCGCCCAGCATGATGAAGGTGGCGATGGCCGCCAGCACGACTCTCAGTTCCGTCCGAACCATGATGCGTCTCCCGAACGGATGCATGTCGCGTCGCATGCATGTTGCGATGCGGAACACGGCGCGTGCGTGTCCCATTTCCATCATTGCAGGCGGGCGCTTAAAAGCAAGGGGTTTTTGTACGCAGTCGCACAACGTGCGCGGCGCTTGTATGATGAGGCGATATCGACGGCGGCCCGGGTGGCGGATGGTGCGGTGCAGGGCGTCAAAGGGTTCGACTGCGAAGCGGGGGCCTCGGAACGCGCTGATGTGCGGGCTCGGGTTGACCGCGAAGCGTGGGACCAGAGTAAGCGCTGAAGCGCCAACTCCGGCCGACTGCGAAGCATGGGGCCCAAATAAGCGCTAAAGCGCTAACTCGGACCGACCGCGAAGCATGGGGCCCAAGTAAGCGCTAAAGCGCCAACTCGGACCGACCGCGAAGCATGGGGCCCAAGTAAGCGCTAAAGCGCTAACTTGGGCCGACAGGAGACAAGACATGCCTCAATCTTTCGTGCTGCCCGCCACCGCGGGCCGCACCGACCTGCTCGCGCAGGCGCATGCCCGTTCGACCGCGGTCGGCCTGCGCGCGAACGAGCGCCCCGATTTCTCGCCGCTGTCGCGGCTCGCGCTGCGCGAACTGCTCGACACGAACCACGCATTGTTCGCGCACGCGCGCCCGGTGATGGAAGACCTCCACGCGCAAATCGCCGACACGCAAAGCCTCGTGCTGCTCACCGATGCCGACGGCGTGATCCTGCACAGCATCGGCGACGCGGACTTCATCGAGAAGGCGAACCGCGTCGCGCTGTGCACCGGCGTGTCATGGGCCGAAGGCGCGCGCGGCACCAACGCGATCGGCACCGCGCTCGCATCGGGCCAGGCGGTCGCCGTGCACGGCTCGGAACACTTCCTGCGCGCGAACCATATCCTCACCTGCTCGTGCGCGCCGATCATCGATCCGTTCGGCCGCACCCTCGGCACGCTCGACGTGAGCGGCGACCCGCGCGGCTTCAGCCCCCATACGCTCGCGCTGGTGCGGATGTCCGCGCAGCTGATCGAGAACCACCTGTTCGCGAACCAGTGCGCGGAGGCGCTGCGGCTGCGCTTCCACGCCCACGAGGATTGCGTCGACTCGCTGTTCGCCGGGCTCGTCGCGTTCGGCCCCGACGGCGGGCTGATCGCCGCGAACCGGAGCGCGCAATTCCAGCTCGGCGCGACGTTCGATGCATTGCAGCATCAAGGCTGCGACGCGCTGTTCGGCATGCACTTCGGCCAACTCGCGCAGCAGGCGGCCCGCGCGGCCGGCGCACCGTTCCGCCTCACGCTGTCGACCGGCGTGCGCGTGCTCGCCCGCTGCGAATTCGCGGAAGCGCACAAGACGGCCGTCGCCGTCACGCCGCCCGCCCCCGCCATGCGCACGCGGGCGCCGGACCCCGACGCGATCACGTTCGCGACGCTCGACACCGGCGATGCGCGGATGGCCGCCGTGCTCGAACGCGTCGCGAAGATCCGCGGACGCGACCTGCCGTTGCTGATCCTCGGCCAGACCGGCACCGGCAAGGAATGGCTCGCGCGTGCGCTGCACCAGGCATCGCCGCGCGCGGACGGCCCGTTCGTCGCGGTCAACTGCGCGGCGCTGCCGGATTCGCTGATCGAGGCCGAACTGTTCGGCTATGAGGACGGTGCGTTCACCGGCGCGCGCAAGCGCGGCAGCCCCGGCAAGATCGTGCAGGCCGACGGCGGCACGCTGTTTCTCGACGAAATCGGCGACATGCCGCTCGCGCAGCAGGTCAGGCTGATGCGCGTGCTGCAGGAGCGCGCGGTGATGCCGCTCGGCGGCGCACGCGCGGTGCCGGTCGACGTGCGCGTGGTCTGCGCGACCCACCGCGACCTGCGCGCGATGATCGCCGCAGGCACCTTCCGCGAAGACCTGTTCTACCGGATCAACGGGCTCGCAGTCACGCTGCCGCCGCTCGCCGCGCGCACCGACCTGCCCGCGCTGGTCGAGCGGATCCTCGCGCGGCTGGCGCGCAGCGAGCCGATGCCGGGCCGCCTCGCGGCCGACGTGCTCGACGCGTTCATGCGGCACCGCTGGCCCGGCAACCTGCGGCAAATGACCAACGTCCTGCGCACTGCCGGCATGCTCGCCGAAGACGAAGCCGAAATCACGCTCGCGCACCTGCCCGACGATTTCTGGCTCGACTGCGACGACGCACCCGCGGCGCAAGCCGCACCGGCCGACGTGCGCGAAGCGACGACGCTGCAGAGCCACCAGGCCGCGGTGATCGATGCCGTGCTCGCACGGCACGGCGGCAACGTATCGGCCGCCGCGCGGGAGCTCGGGCTCGCGCGCAATACCGTGTACCGCTACCTGCGCCGGCACTGACACGTTCCGGGCCGGATGTCCGCCCGCCGGGCGCCGGCCGCAGGCGGCTTCGGGTATGCTTGGCGCTTGCGTTGCCTTCCGGCATCGCGCTGCCTTTCCTCGCTTCGCTGCCGATTCGCCGCCCGCTTTCACCCATGACCGATCCCGACCACCCGCCTCTCGTGCGCATCGAGCCGCTCGGCGCGACGTTCGACGCGCCCGATTCGCTGACGCTGCTCGAGGCCGCCGCGTTCGCGCACGTCAGGCTGCCGCGCTCGTGCCGCAACGGCACATGCCGAAGCTGCCTGTGCAGGATCGTCAGCGGCAGCGTACGCTATACGATCGAATGGCCGGGCCTAAGCCGCGAGGAAAAGGCCGACGGCTATACGCTGCCGTGCGTGGCCGTCGCGACTTCGGATGTCGTGCTCGACGTGCCCGATGCGGTCATGATCGACTGAACGCGGCGCGCGGCCGCGCGCCGTCCCGCAACGATGATGCCTGCCTGGAGAAGATGATGACCCAGTCCACCGATCGCATCGAGAAACAAGCCTTGCTCGCCGCGCCGCTGGCGCGCGTCTGGGAAGCCGTCGGCAATGCCGGCGAATTCGGCATCTGGTTCGGCGTGTCGTTCGACGGGCCGTTCGTGCCCGACCAGCCGCTGTTCGGCCGCATCACGCCGACGCGCGTCGACGACGACATCGCCAAGGCACAGGAGCCGTATGCGGGCACTGTGTTCGAAATCGTCGTCGATCGCGTCGAGCCGAAACAACTGTTCTCCTTTCGCTGGCACCCGTTCGCGATCGACCCGAACTTCGATTACACGTCCGAGCCGATGACGCTCGTCACGTTCGCGCTCGCGGAAAAGGACGGCGGCACGCTGCTGACGGTCACCGAGACGGGTTTCGACCAGCTGATCGAAGCGCGCCGTGCGAAGGCGCGCGAGATGAACGATCACGGCTGGGCCGCGCAGATGATGCTGATCACGAAATATCTGGCGAAGCACGCGTGAGCGCGCCGCGCGTCATTCCCGGTATCCACGTGCCCGCATGCCCTCGCCGCGGGTGCATGGCATAATCCGCTCCATCGTTACCCTACGCCGCCCCGCGCATCGCATGCTGAGTCGTCGTTTCCGGAAGATCGTCAGTCTGATCGGGATGCTCGCCATCCTGATGACGGCGCTCGCGCCGACGATCTCGCAGGCGCTGACGACGCAAGGCCGCGTCGACGCGCTGCTTGCCGGCCACTGCACGGCCGCGCCGGCTGACGGCGGCCACGCCGGCAATGCGTCGTCGAAAAGCCTGCAGGCGCATCTGCAGGCCTGCGGCTATTGCAGCCTGCTCGCCCATACGCCGGCCCTGCCCGCGCCCGAACTGACGTTCGCGGCCAACGTCCACCCGCTCCAGCACCGCGAAGCAACCCGCTTCGAAAGCCTGCGCCGCGCGCTGCCGCTCACGGCCGCGCAGCCGCGCGCCCCGCCGCTCGCGTCCTGATTCGTCGTCACCGCGCGTGATGCCGCAGCGCATCGCGCCGTCCGCACGCGCCCGCGCGTGCACGCCGTGTCACGTTTCGAAGGACGATCATGTTCGACCGTATTGCTCGCGGCGCCGTGCCGTGCGTGCGCTCGCCCGCTTCAGGCGGTTGCGCGTGCGCGAACGCGCGGCCGCGTGCCGAATTCGAATACATCGTTTTCCTTATTATTTCCAACCGGATCATCCCGTCATGAAAACCACTGCATTCCTCCGCGGCGCACTCGTCGCTCTCGGCTTCGTCGTCGCCCAGGCCGCACACGCGCACGCGCACCCGAAAACCCTGGAACCGGCCGCCGACGCCACGCTGTCGAGCGCGCCGCACGCGGTCACGATCGACTTCAGCGAAACGCTCGAACCCGCATTCAGTTCGATCGCCGTCACCGACAGCCACGGCCAGTCGGTCGCCGACGGGAAATCCGCGGTCGACGCCGGCAACCGGAAGCGGATGCATGTCGCACTGGCGAACCTGACGCCCGGCACGTACACGGTCGCATGGGTTGCGGTGGCGAGCGACGGCCATCGCACGCAGGGCCGCTACGCGTTCACGCTGAAGTAACCGCATACGCTGCCCGCGCTTCCCTACCCGATCAGGAACACCAACAATGAAACGCTCGATTCCGACCAGCCTGCTGTTCGCCCTGCTGGCGCTGCAGGCGCCCGCCACGTTCGCCGCGTCGGCCGTCCAGGCCGATGCATGCTGGATCCGCACGATGCCGGCGACGGTGCCGTCATCCGGCTATTTCACGCTGAAGAACGACGGCGACAAGCCCGTCACGCTCACGGGCATCGATACGCCCGCGTTCGGGATGGCGATGATGCACGAAACGCAGACGGCCGGCAGCACCGCGAAGATGGTTCACGTCGAAGCGGTCGACGTGCCCGCGCACGGCACGGTGACGTTCAGGCCGAAGGGCTATCACGTGATGCTGGAGGAGCCGCGCCAGCCCGTCGCGCCCGGCGCGAAGGTGCCGTTGCGGCTGCATTTCGCCGACGGCGCGACGGCGTCCGTGACCTGCGACGCGAAGGCGCCGTCCTACACCGGCCAGTAACGCCGCCTGCGCAACGACCGAAGGAGATGCACATGAGCAAGGAACGCCTGCCGCTGGCCAACCTGATCGTCCGCTACCGGACGCCGTTGAATGTCGCCGTGCTGATCGTCTGCGGGTTATGGGCGGGGTGGATCGCCTGGATGACGCGGCCGTCCGCGATCGATTCGCCGTCGTCGATCGCCGCCTACTGCGTGCGCGACGCGCGTTGACGCCGTGTGTCGGGGTGAACCGCGCCGCCGTGGCATCATGCACGGATTCACCCCGACCGCAGAACCCGCCTTTCGGAGCGCCGCATGTCCATTCAGACCTGGCTGCTGTTTGCCGCAGCCTATCTCGCCACCACGCTGTCGCCGGGCCCCAACGTGCTGCTCGTCATCCGCAACACGGTGCGCTACGGCTCGCGCGGCACCGCCGCGACGATCGCGGGCAACCTCGTCGCGCAAGGCGCGGTGGTCATGCTCGTCGCGTTCGGCGTCGGCGCCGTGCTGGCCGAGATGCCGCCGCTGTTCATCGCGATGAAGGTCGTCGGCGCCGCGTATTTGATCTATCTGGGCATCCGGCAACTGCGCGGCGGGCGCAACCGCCGTTCGCCGGACGGCGAGGCCGCGATCGTCGAGCCCGACCGCAGGAAACTGTTCCGCGAAGCGCTGTTCGTGTCGGGCAGCAATCCGAAGACGATGATCTTCCTGTCGGCATTCATGCCGCAGTTCATCGCGCACGATCGCCCGCTCGCGATGCAGTTCGTCGCGATGTACGCGACGATCGCCTGCACCGTCGTCATCGTGCACAGCGTCTATTCGTTCGGCGTGCGCCGGCTCCATCGTGGCCTCGGCATCAGCCCGTGGGTACGCGCGGCCAAGCGCGCGAGCGGGCTGCTGTTCGTCGGGCTCGGGATCAAGCTGCTGACCGCGCGGCAGGCGTAAGCATCCGCACGGCGAGGGCCCGCGCCGCGGCGCGGGCGGAATCGTCAGCCCTTCGATTCGGCCAGCGCTGCCGCAATCTCGCCGAACGACGGCCGCGCGTCGATATCTTCGTTCAGGCACTCGGCCGCCAGCGCGTCGAGTGCGTGCGAGCCTTCCCATGCACGCGGCTCGCAGCGCGCCAGCAACTCGCCGAGCAGATGGCCGAACGCCCTGACCTCCAGCCGTTCGAGCCGCGCCGCGCGCTCGCGGTCGTTCACGTCGTAGACCGACGCCGCGCCGAAATCTCCGAGCAGCGCGCCGCCCTTGCCGTCGTGCAGGATGTTGTGCGCGTACAGGTCGCCGTGCATGATGCCGCGCGCGTGCAGATGCGCGGCGACCGACGCGATGCCGAGCGCGATCCGCGACGCGTCGGCCGGCGCGAATCGCGCATCGGCCGCATACACGTCGCGCGTGCAGGACGCGAAGCTCGGCGGCCCGGCGAGATTGGTCAGCGCCGGATCGACCAGCGCCATCACGAGGCCGTGCGTGCCGTCCGGATGACCGCGCACCTTGCCGATCACCGGAATCATGTTCGGATGGCGCCCGGCGTGCAGGCAGGCGGCCATTTCGCAATCGGGCAGGCCGTCGCTCGTCACCGCCCCCTTGAACAGCTTGACCGCGACCGCTCGCGGCACGGCGCCGTCCACACGCCATTGCGCGCGGTAGATTACGCCCGACGCGCCTTCGCCGAGCTTCTCGTCGCAGGTCAGCGACGTCCAGTCGATGTCCGCGACGCCCGGCTCGGCCGAAGCCGCGGCTTCCGGCGCGGCGCCGAACGGATTGCCCGCCGATGCGAGCCACGCGAGGCGCGGCAGGCGCAACAGCCAGTCCGGCAGCGCGTCGAGCCGGTTCGCCGACAGCCGCACCAGCTCCAGCGCACGGCAGGCGGCCATCTCGGGCGGCAACGCACGCAATCGGTTGCCCGCGAGCATCAGTTTCTGCAGGCGTGCGCAATCGCCGATCTCGGCGGGCAGCGCGTCGATTTCGTTGTCGGTCAGGATCAGCCAGCGCAGCGCACGCGGCAGCGAATCGCGCGGCACCGTGCGGATCCGGTTCGCCTTGAAGCCGATCATGTCGAGCTGCACGCACGTGCCGAGCACTTCAGGAAATTCGGTGAAGCGATTGCCGGACGCGAACAGGATGCGCAGGCGATGCAGCCGCGACAGGTCGTCCGGCAGCGCGGACAGCGCATTGCCGGACAGATCGAGCACTTCGAGCGTATCCGCCAGATCGAAGATCTCGCGCGGGAATTCGGTCAGCCCGCACGCGAGCTTCAGTTGCCGGGCGCCCGACAGCTGGCCGGCCTGCAGTTGGTCGAGGGTCGTCGTCACGGGGAGAAAACGGGTTGCGGTTGCGAGGATCGTCGGATCGATCCGGCGAATTTTACCGGGTTCCCCCTCGCCTGCCCCGCGATCGCGTCACACCCCCTTCACAAACGCGCAATGTGGCGCTAGAATTGCGCCCCTTGCAGTACTGAAGTGCCGACGTGGTGAAATTGGTAGACACGCTATCTTGAGGGGGTAGTGGCGAAAGCTGTGCGAGTTCGAGTCTCGCCGTCGGCACCAGATACGGTTTTTCCGTGTTTCGTGCATTTGCAAAAAAACCGCAACAGCGCAACGCTTCGCGGTTTTTTTTATTTCGTCGCCACCGCTCTCACACTTGGTCCCCGGTGACACCGGAAACCCTTGGGCGACCGGATGCCAAGGGCATGGGCCGCGCACCTGCCGCCAACGACGCTCCCCGGCGTTCCGCGTTCTTCATGATGCTCGTGAATTCGCGCAATCCGTTCGGAAGCCATCCCCTCGTCTTCCGCATTATCTTCACGATCGCCTCGCGTCTGGCTCCCTACACGGCGAGCCCGCATCAGGAGGATTCCCCATTCAATCTTCCTGCATGCGGGCTCGGCGAGGAACGTCAACCGGTATGAGGCGGACAGTATCCGTTACTCAAAATCGCGGCTAGAACGAGTGGCGCATCCCGATCCGTACGTCTGCCTGCGTCGTGGTCGACGACGGCACGAAGCTGTAACCCACCACCGCGTTCACACCGCTCGACGCCTTCACGTAGTCTCCCGACAGATAGACATCGGTCCGTTTCGACAACAGGTAATGGAGGCCAAGCGCCCCTTCGTTCCAGTGATGGCCTTCGAACGTCGTGTACTGATACCCTCCGATCACGCTGAACGACGGCGTCACCTGCCAGGCTGCACCGCCCTCGCCGACTTTCATTCTCGACGTTTGCCCGTTTCCCTTGATGGTCGAATACGTGAAATTGCCGAGCAGGGTTACCTTGCCGATTTCATAACTCGCACCAATACCGAACGTCGCCTGTTTGTCGACCGCAAAAGGCGTGCTCGCATACAAGTCGGTCACGGCTCCGGTTGCCGAATCGACGCTGACCGTCGGCTTCCCGAGGAACGTGCTGGTGCCGATCATCAGGTATGGATCGAACGCGTATATCCCGTGCGGATTGTTGAGCTGCGTATATGCGGCACCCATCGAAAATCGACCGTTGGCATAATGCGCACCGGCGCTGTAGGCGCTGTTTTGATGAAATGCCCCGGCCACCCCGCCGAAGGAATACATGCCGCCGAACTCGAGTCCGCCGAAGTTGGCTGACTTGAATTTCACGGAATTCGGCAACCGGTCCCCATTGAAGCGGTCGAAATCGCCCTGGTGAATCGCGTACCCGCTCCCCCATCCGGATACGTTGTAGTACGTGACAAACTCCTTCGTCATGTCCAGCTGGTTGCCGAGCGACAACGTACCCCACTCGTTCCGAAGCCCGACGTATGCCTGCCGCCCGAACGCCGCGCCGCCGAATCCGAGTTGCCCGTTCGCCACGCTGAATCCGCTTTCGAGCACAAAGACCGCCGCCAGCCCTCCCCCAAGATCCTCGGTTCCCTTCAGGCCCCAACGGTTTCCATACGATACGCCGTCGTCGAATTTGGCGACACCGGACCCGCCAGTGTTGCTGACATAAGTGATCCCTGCATCGATGACTCCGTACAGCGTCACGCTGCTCTGCGCCTGAGCCACACCGCCATACATCGATATCGCACAAGCAAGCATTCCTAATTTATATTTCCCCATTTTCTCCTCCTTGATTTCCCACGTTGAAATGAACCGGTACTTGATGAAATCCCGAAGTGCCGCTTATCGAACGCCTACCGTATCCGGAATCGGCGCGAAGCCCGGCGCGGCACCGTTCCGTCGATCAACGACAAGCCACCATCGATTCCGGTGCCCGCTGACGATCGACGCGCCGATCACTGCCTGGAGATGGGCCAGCTTCCGTCGATCACCGGCCCCTTGATTTCACCCAGGTTGAATATCTCGTTCGCCGTCAGGCGAATCGCCCTGTGTGAATCGACGAAATGCAGTGCGGCCTGGTCGCCCAATACCATCGCGGCGGCGCCGTCGACGAGCAGTGCGGTACCCTCCGGCAATGCGACGACGTGCTCCCGGGGATTGATCGCGAGAAACTCGGCGATTCGCTCCTCCCGGCTTTCGCCGTTGAACCCCGCCGGTTTTCCGCTGATGAAATGCGGATTGATCTGAAAATGGACCAATCCGAGCGCGCGCAAGGTCGGCGGCTGAACGATCGGCATGTCGTTGGTCGTACGGATCGTCGGACATGCGACGTTGCACCCGGCGCTCCAGCCGATATATGGCATGCCGTCATTCACACGTTCCCGGATCGCATCGACGATGCGTTCGTCATACAGACGCTTGAGCAGCGCGAACGTATTGCCGCCGCCGATCGCGATCGCCTCCGCTTCGGCAATCGCCCGAAGCGGATCGGTGCGATGAATCGACTCGAGTTCGAAGCCGATCTGTTCGAAAACGGGGCGCGTCATTTGTTCGTATTCGTCGTAGGTCGACGTAATGCCACCTGCATAAGGGACGAACAGAATCCGCTTTGCACGCCCCTTGAGCGCAACATCAATCTGCTCGCGCGCATGCGCCAGATATCCGAGATCGCCCTTGCGAGAACTGCTCATCAACAGAAGACGTTTCAATTTTCTTCCTTCAATACAATACCGTTGCCGCGACGACGGCGCGGACAACATTCATATCCATTCGGCGACCAGTTTGGCCGCCAGAGAATTCGACAGGATCACCGGGCATCGCGCCTCGTGAGAAGCATATTCGCGATGACGCTGTTCATATCCCATGCAGTCGAGCACCAGCATCTGCGCCCCGCGTGCGCGTAGCGCACGCGCGGCCGCCGTCAACGCCCGGTTGTCGCCGGTATAGGGTGACCACGCTTCGTACAACGCCGGCGTCGCCAGGCGTTGCCACTTCGACGTCGCCGTTTCGATCTGTTCGCGAAGCGGTACGATGACCCCGACTTTCCACGATTGAGCCATCACACCGACTACCGCCGGAATCATCTTGTCGGGCTCGAAAAGCCGAGCACGCCTGCACGAAAGGCCGTCGAATTCGCCGGTGCACAGCAGCAGAACTGCGTCGCATCCTCGCGCTTCGAGGCGCCCGAGCATTTCCTGCATTGCAACGCCGACAGCCTCTTTGTCGAGGACGACGGTCGTACCGTCTGCAATCCGCGTAACGAGCTTTGGTTGCATCTTGCGGGGCGCGAAGCGTCTATTCATTTCGGCGCGTGTCAGTCCATCCAGCACTCCGGCATGAACACACCTCACGCCGTGCGGCATCGATGCCTCGACGACCGGTGCGATATCCGGCCTCGGCGCCTGGCCGATCGTCAGCGTGGCAAGCACTCGATGACTCATTTCTGCATCAACCGAGCGCGCGTCGCTGCTGGAGGTGCGCGAGCGAGCCGTACAGTTCGACGAGACGGTCATACTCTTCCATGTCGTGAAGCCGACATTTTCCGTTCGTGAATGCTTTCGCAACCTCGGTCATGAATGCGACGGCCGACGCGATGTCGATTTCATGACTCGCGCCCGTACCACAACCGGGCACCGTCGCCTCGGTCGAGATCGCGACGCCGACCACCGGCGCAGACGTCGAAATCGACGGTTGCATGATGCTGTTCAGATGATGCACGCCGTTCCCGTATGGCGTGATGTCCTGAGTCGTCACCGGAAACGTGACGGGCAGTCGGCCGGTCGTCATCTCCATGATTCGCAGCAGGTCCTCCGACACGCGCAGGATATAGCCCTGCTTGACCGTCGGTGAAATCGCGAACCCCTTGTGATTGAGAATCCTGTTCCCTTTCGTCGTATCGACGGAAAGGACGGCATCCATCTCGGGCAGCACTTCCTGAGCTTCGATCTTTTCGAACTCGACCGGCGAATCCATGAAGTCGACGGGCTCGCGCGGTTGGGTCGGTGCGTCTGGACACACGTGCGTCGTGATGATCACGTCGCCTGCCAATGCGTCGCCCCGTTCGCGCATGGTTGCCAGTTTGAGTGCCGTGGCCACCGCCGCGATGGCACCGTCGGCATCGGATACCAGACCGATGCACGCCGGCCTCGCGCCCAGACCGCCCAACCGTCCGACGATACCGAGCGTCGGTGCATGGCCTCCCGCCCGCTTTCCCGCGCGTCCCGGGATCGTCATCCTGACGAAATCGGTATCGCCCTTCGCCCCGACAAGAGGTGTTACCTCGATCTCGACTTCAGGAAACAATCGAAAGAGCGCTTGAATCGTTTGACCCGACGCATAGGCGCTGTCGAGCGCTTCGAATACCTGGATGGTTTGATGCAAACTCATGTGACTTACCTTGGTTATTTACCCGTCTTGCCCAACGTGACCAGAGGGCTGACGAAACTGAACAGCGCATCACCGGCGATGACGCCCGCGGCGAACGTCTCCATGCCGCCGCGCGCTGCTTCGCCACCCATGCGCTCGATCACCAGACGCAACGCGATGCCGGTCAATACGCACCAGCCCGCCAGCGGACTTGCAATCAGGAGGCCGGTTGCGAGCAACACGCCGATCTGACGCTTCGGGCCGCCCAACCATTGGGCAATCGCACCGGGAATCGCCCAGATCGCCAATGACTTCGCGACGTCCGCCGCGACACCGGCCTTGATCGTCGCCACGTAAACCTTCGCGACGGGCGGAATCAGTCCGGCGTGGAAATAGCTGCGATGCGCGAAATAGACGACCAGAATCGAGATGACGAACGCCAGCGTCGCCGCAAAGAACTGCTGCTGCCGCCCCGCGATTTCAAAGTTCGCGTTCTGGCCGCGACCACGCAGCAGATAACCGGCTTTCAGGTCATAGCCCATGTCGGCGAATGCCGGGCCCGTCGCCGCGGAAAAGCCGCACAGCAACGCCAGTGCGATCGGCGGAAAGCCGATCAGCATGCCGACCAGCAACGTAATCAGCGCGACCGCGAATGCCGGAAACCATCCGGAATGCATCGCGGCGATGCCGACGATCAGCTCATGCACGAATGCCGCCAGCGCCGCGTACAGCACGAACGCCATCAACATGCCTGGCGACATCTCCGTGAACAACCCGCCCAGCACCGCGAGCATGGCAGCGATCGACACGTAGGCGATCGCGCCGAACCGCAGCGACTGGCCGAGCACCCGGACGCCCCTGGCGGAATCGGAATGCTCGGCGTCGGCATCGCGCCGCCCCCGAATGATCATCACGGCCTGCGTCAGCGCAACGACGCCCGCGCCAATCATGATCCCGTGAGGGATATACGCCTTGGCGATATCAATTCCGAGGATCGGCTGCGAATAGCCGCGCAGCAGCAGACCGATGCCGAACATCAGAAGCGACCAGGTATTGCCGATGAACGCCGTGCCGAACGCGGACATCGGAATGTTGAACCACGATCCGATCGCCCCCACCGCCACCCCGGCGCCGAGAAGACGAGCCTGGCGGCCGCCCTGGTCACCGGCCTTGATCGCCTCCGCGGCGGCGATGCCCGGCGGCCATGCACCGGACGCGGGAAACAATCGCGTATCGAACATCCGATACAACAGATAGCCGTCGAGCAGCATCGCCAGCGCGGCGCCGGCGAACATCGGCATTACCAGGTCGGAGCGACCGAATACGTATGGAATGGCGATGGGCAGCAACAAACTGTTGGCGGCGCCGAACGTCGCGGCGGAAATCGCGCTCTGAGCCAGGTTCTGCACGTGAATCGACCGGTATCCGGCAAACAGACGAAGCGGTACACGCCCCAGCACCATCGCAACAAGCGCGCCGACAATCGACGTGATCGGCGTGACGCCAAGTGAAGTTACCACTTCGATGCCGATGATCGCCCCGACTATACTCAGTACTACCAATAGAATTGCATTTGAAAAAGTAAACGTACCCGGATGAACTTCCTGAGACAACTCGTCATCCGGCATCGACTTCCCGACTGAGGACATATCAGTATTCCTTTTCTGTAACACCATCAATTTCGATTAGTCATACTTATTTAAGTGACCGCGCAGCTATCTGGAATGGCATCGACAGCCTGCCGCTCCAGACTGAATACCGGTCAGAAACCCGCGTACGAGCGACGGTGCTGCGTTCGATGCAGCATCAGGCAGCCGCCGCCGGTCCCGTCGACCAGTACGGATCACCGACCGTGCGGCCCAGCTGGGATGCCTGTTCGCGCATCGTCGCAGCGAGACGCTCGATCTCCGCCGGCGTGCTCATCGTGAGCGGAAACGTCAGACTGAATGCCAGCGATTCACCGCTGGAAGGATCGCCGACCGCGCATCCGACCGCACCGATCCCCGGCAGCGATTCGTCCAGCGCGACCGAGAAGCCGGTGCGACGGGTCTCCGCGATCCGCCGCAAGAGTTCGGCGACTGTATCCGGCGCAGCCGACGAGGTTGCCGGCAACCCGGCGGCGAATCGGTGCGCGACAGAGTCGTCGGTCTCTCGCGCGAGGAGTGCCCGGCCGGTCGAACCGGCCCATGCGGGCCCGCGTTGCCCCGGAAAGGTGACGACGCGCAACGGATGAATGCCGGGGTGAACGCGGAGCACGACGACTTCCTGCTCGTCGAGGACGGAGATGTACCCGGTATGTCCGGTCTGTTCGCACAATCCGCTCAGCGCCTTGTCCATCATGCTGAGCAGGGGCGTCGACGCCCGAACCATGTGCGCAAGTTCGAGGAGCATCAACGCCGGCCCGTAGGCAAGCGTCCCGGGATCGCGTTCGAGGAGCTTCTGCTCCGCCATCTGCTTCAAGACACGCGACGCCGAACTCTTCGGCATATCGAGGTGCTGGACGACATCGCTGACTGTCACAGCCCGCCGCAGACGAGTCAGAAGCTGAAAAATCGCACTGGTGTTTTCGAGAGAGCCCATCATCGGTTCCATATTTTGGAACTAAGTTCCACAATAAGAAACATGATGAGGGCAACCTCCCTAGACAACTAGTAGGAATTTCCCGGACTGCCCGGTCACGGTCCGCCCCTGTTTTCGAAGAATGCGCCGTCGGATCCCGGCCGGCAGCCGAGTTCGCCGTTACCGCGCAAATCGAACCTGCCGGCGTTTCAGACCGCTCGCCGTCAGCACGATCAGCGATACGCCCCCGATCATCACGGTTGCCAGCGCGTTCATCTCCGGATTCATCCCGAGCCGCACCCGGGAGAACACCACCAGCGGCAGCGTGGTCGAACCCGGCCCGGAGAGAAATGCCGACAGAATGAGGTCGTCGAGCGAAATCGTGAACGACAGCAGCCATCCGGACGCGATCGCTTGAAAGATCGCCGGGAGCGTCACGTGAAAGAACGCGGCGACCGGGCCGGCACCCAGATCGAGCGCAGCTTCCTCGATGGCGATATTCAGCTCCTTCACGCGCGACTGAACGATGACCGCGACGTACGAGACGCACAGCACCGTATGTCCGATCGCCATCGTCATCCAGCCGCGCCCGGACGGCCAGCCGAGACACTGCTCGAGCGCGACGAACAACAGCAGCAACGCGATGCCGAGTACCACTTCCGGAATGACGAGCGGCGCATTGATCAACAGCGAAAACGCGGACCGCCCACGAAAGCGATTGAAGCGCGCGAGAACGAAGCCCGCCCATGTGCCGATCAGGGCCGACAGGCATGCGGTGCAAAACGCGATCTTCAACGAAAGCCCGGCCGCATGCAGCAGTTCGTCGTCGCGCGTCAGCTCGGCATACCATCTCAACGATGCATGGGACCACACGCTTGCCAGCTTCGAATCGTTGAACGAGTAAACGATCACGCTTGCGATCGGAAAATACAGGAATGCAAATCCGAGAACGAGCACGAGCACACTCGCCTTGCCAGTCATGTTCTTCACGCCGTGCCTCCACGCTCGCGGTTCTGGTAATGCTGAAATGCAGCGATCGGCACGAGCAGCAACACCATCATCGCGACGGTGATGGCCGCCGCTGCCGGCCAGTCCATATTGTTGAAAAACTCGTCCCACATCAACCGCCCGATCATCAACGTGTCGGATCCGCCGAGCAATTCAGGAATCACGTATTCGCCGACCGACGGAATGAACACGAGCAAGCTGCCGGCGACAATGCCGTTTCGCGCGAGCGGGATGGTGACGCGAAAGAACGCCTCCACCGGCCCGGCACCGAGATCGTAGGCCGCCTCGAGCAGGCGCATGTCCATCTTCATCAGGTGCGCGCACAACGGCATGATCATGAACGGCAGGTACGAGTACACCATCCCGATATAGACGCCGATATCGGTGTGATAGAGGCGCAGCGGCGATGCGATCAGACCGGCCGCCATCAGCGCGCGGTTGAGGATGCCGTCGTCCTTGAGAATGCCGCTCCACGCATAGACCCGCAGCAGGAATGACGTCCAGAACGGCAACATCACTCCGAGCAGCAGCACGTTCCTGCGCGCCGGCGACGCCCGCGAAATGCAATACGCGAACGGGAAGCCGAGCACGAGACACAGTGCGGTCGAGATCGCCGCGATTTTCAGCGAACTGAAGTAGGTCGACACATAGAGACTGTCGGTCAGCACGTTGGCGTAATGCTGCAGGCTCAATATGATCCGAATCAGCGAATCCGACACGACGATCGTGTCCGTATAGGGCGGGCTTCGAAGCGCGACGTCTGAAAAACTGATCTTGAGGACCAGCAGAAACGGAATGGCGAGCACCAGCGCGAGCCAGGCCGACGGAACGGCGATCGCGAGGCTGCGCCGGCTCGGCGCAATCGAGCCGAACCATGCCGGCACGCGTTGCAGCACGGTCGGCAACCGGCGGCGCTGCGTCAACTGAATACGGGAGATGTTCATGCCGTCAGCACCATCACGTCGTCTGCATCCCAGCACAGGGTGACCTCTTCTCCCGCGGCGGGCAGGCGATCAACCGTCCCGCCCGCGACCGGCACATGCGACAGCAATGTCCTGCCGCTCGCAAGCGCAACATGGAAGCTCGAATAATCGCCCATGTACACCGTGTCGACGACCGTGCCGACAGCGCAGTTGCGTTCATCGGCAATCCGTCGGCGCGACACCCTGACCCGGGTCGGCCGGACCGAAACGGCGACCGCCATGCCGGGCGAACCCGTGATGCCGTGGCCGACGTATATCTCCGACTCGAGTTGCCCGCAGCGGATCACCGTATGATCCGGGCTGCTCTCGTGTATGGTTCCCTCGAGAATGTTGGTCGTGCCGATGAAACTCGCCGTGAACCGGCAATTCGGATATTCGTAGACGTCGCGAGGCGTTCCCGTCTGCACGATGTTTCCGGCGCTCATGATCGCGAGACGGTCAGCCATCGCCATCGCCTCCTCCTGGTCGTGCGTCACCATGATGCAGGTCACGCCGACCTTCTCGATGATCTTCACGAGTTCCAGCTGGGTCTGCTGGCGAATCTGCCGATCCAGTGCCGACATCGGTTCGTCGAGAAGCAGGAGCTTCGGCTGTTTCGCCAGCGATCGAGCAAGCGCGACACGCTGCTGCTGCCCACCGGAAAGCTGATCGGGCCGCCGGTTCGCGAACGAGGCCATCTGCACCAGTTCGAGCATCTGCATGACGCGCTCCCTGCGGGCATGCCGTGTCATCTTTTCCCATTTCAGCCCGAACGCGACGTTCTGCGCGACGCTCAGATGCGGAAACAGCGCATACGACTGAAACATCATGTTGACCGGCCGCCGATACGGTGGACATTCCGTGATGTCCGTGCCGTCGACGAGGATGCGGCCCGAAGTCGGCGCCTCGAAGCCGGCCAGCATCCGCAACAACGTCGACTTTCCGCATCCGGAGCTGCCCAGCAGCGCGAACAGTTCGCCCTTGCCGACGCAGAGGTCGACCTCCTGCACGGCAACCGCATCGCCGAACTTCTTGACCAGCTTCTCGATGCGGACGAATCCGGCATCGCTGTGCGCCGGGTCGCTTAGGTTGGCCGGCCGCTGAAACAGCGGTGCGGCGTCGGTGAGATTCATGGAGTGCTCGCTCGTCTGAAAATGAAATCGGATTCCGTCGGCATGCGCGTCATGCGCGATGCCCGAGGTCAGAACGTATAGACCAGCGTCGTGCCGATCACGTCATTGCTTTTTCGCCACGAGCCGTCGGCGCGCTGGAACACGTTCTTGTTTGCCCAGTCATGGCGGTATTCGACCTTGATCGTGTAGTTCACGGCCGGGTAGAACATCAGGTCGAACGCGACGCCCTGCCGATTCGCCCCGCGACATTCGAGTCCGTTGTCGCTCGACGCGGCCAGACAGGACGGATCGATCCCGAAGCCGTTCAGGCCGTCGGTTCCGGCCGAGGCGTTGCCCGCCAGCGCGCTGCCGCCGACATAGGTATTCCCGCCTCCGCCGCCGTTACGGCTGTCGTTCAGATAATCCCAGCGCAACGCGACACCCATCAGGCCGATCGTCGGCAGGTGCCATTTGCGCGTATACAGCATCGAAAGCCCCCACCACGTTGCATCCCGTCCGTTCCATGCCGCATGCTTCTGCTTGCCGAAGTCCACTTCCGCGTTGAACGTCGTGTCCGCGACCGCGTAGGTCGCGTCGATGTCCATGAACATGTAGGTCGAAAACGGCGATGCAGCCGTACAGTTGTAGCCGAAGCCTCCCGACGCGCAATCCCCGCCGGCATTGCCCGAATAGATCGGCTGGCGGCCGATCGCACCCGACCACCCCACGTCCCAGGCGCCCTTGCTGCGATCGATCCGCCAGTTGATCATCGGCGTGAGACTCGTATGCAGGCGTCCGCTCGAATCGGATGCGATCGCCGCGTGCGTCAGGTTCTGCGCATTGCCGACGATCACCTTCCAGCTGTAGTCGCCCTTGGACCCGTTGTATCCGGCGCCGACGAAATAGCCGGGAATGCTGAAGTCGTACAGGAGGTTGTGCGTCAGCGTCGGCAGCAGGTTGGATTGCTGCGACTCGTAGCCTGCGACGCTGGGCATGAGGCCGAACAGGAACTGGTTCGTGTCGTCGTGCGGGATCGTCACGAAGGCCGTATTGAAAATATTGTTTCCCTTGGCACCGTCGAGCGTCGTATTGCCGGCACCGCGGTTGGGTTGAATCTGGATTTCGGCCGAAGGGGCGGTAGGCCCGACGCCGAACGTCTTCTTGATGTCGAGGTATACGTCGCCCATGTTGCCGCCATAGTACGTATACCCGCTGTTGTGATCGAGAAACGAGACGCCGCCGCTGCGCGCATTCCGGTTGTACAGATACATCGGATCCAGATAGCCGGTGATCGACAGGCCGGCGATCGGCCCCTCGCTCGCTGCCGTACTGAGTGTCTCGACCTGCAGATTCTGTCTGGCCACTTGTTGCTTGAGATCGGCGAATTCCTCCTCCGAAACACCCGGATTCGCGCTCCCCGACTTCGCCGGCGCATCCTTCGCGGCCCGCTCCAGACTTTCGACCTTTCTTTGCAACACCTGCAACTGCGCCTTCAGTTCGTCGACGACCGTGTCCGCATGGGAAACTGCCGGCACACAGGCCATCAGCAACGCTCCAATCCGCTTGCTCATCCCGCGCCTCCTCACCGTGCCAATTATTTCGTTATGCATATCAATATGGATGTATTCATCGCGTGCGACGCCGTCATGTCGGCGTCGCGCCTGCTTATCGCCCGGCTTTCAGCTCGAGGTAATCCCGATTGATCTGGCGCATCAGGGAAATCGGCAGCGGCTTCTCGAGCGTCACCCGCTTCATGTCCTCGGGGGGCGGAAAGATGGCCGGATCGTTCATGATCTTCGGATCGATCAGCGGACGCGCAGCGCTGACCGAAGTCGGATACTTGAGCTCATTGGTTTGCGTGGCCGATACATCCGCGCGCAACATGAAATCGATGAACTTCATCGCATTCTCCTTGTGCGGCGAGCCTGCGGGAACGGCGAACATGTCGACCCAAAGCGGCGCACCCTCCTTCGGAATGACGAAGGTCAGATCGAATTTTCGTCCTGCCGCCTTCGCCTGGAGCTTCGCCGTTTGTGCGTCGCCGGAGTACGCCACGGCGGCGCATACGTCCCCTCCCGCGAGATCCGCGATATAGCTGGACGAGCTGAACTGGGTGACATACGGACGAATCGCCTTGAGCTTGTCGAGCGCGGTCTTGAAGTCTTTCGGGTCCTGCGTATCGGGATTGAGCTTCGCCCCGAACAACGCATCCTGGAAAGTCTCGCCGCCGTTGTCCTGCAGCGAGATCCCGCACGACTTCAGCTTGCCGGCCCACTTCGGGTCGAAGATCATGTCCCAGCTGTTCAGCGGCGCATCCGTGCCGGCACGCTTCCTGACCTCGGTCAGGTTGTAGGCCAGCCCCGTGATGCCCCATACGTACGGCACGCCATATTCCCCCTTGGGATCGTTGATCCTGATCAGATTGACGATCTGCGGATCGAGGTTCTTCAGGTTCGGCAACTTCGCCGGATCGAGCCGCGCGAACAGGCCGGCATCCTTTTCCTTCGCGAAGTAGTTGTTGCTCGGCACGACGATGTCGTAGTCCGACCGCCCCGCGAGCAGCTTGGTCATCAGCGTGTCGTCGGTGTCGTAAACGTCGTACGTCACCTTGATGCCCGTTTCCTTCTCGAACTTCTCGACCGTGCCCGGCGCGATGTTTTCCGAGAAGTTATACACATGAAGCACTTTGGCCTCATCGGCATGCGTCGCCGTGCAACAGACCGCCGCCGTGATCGCGCACGAAACCGCCGCGATAATCGCCTTCAGATTGGATTGAGTAAGCATGGCTGTCATGCACCTATTGACGATGTGAAGGATGCGCCGGCGACATAAGGCGACCGGCCACCTTGAACCGGATTCGCGTCGCATTGCCGGGAAGATAGGAAAGCGGCACGTCCTCCTGCTCGAGGATCTCCACCGTCGCCGGATCGGCGCCCGCGTGAACGGCGGCCCGGATCGCTTCGTCGCGCAACGACGCCAGCGTTTCGTCGCGAATGTCGTCGCGCATCGTCACGATGCGATCGACCTCGCCGCTGACGTCGCCGATCGCCACGCCGATCGCGTTGGCCGCACCGAAGTTGGCCGGCCGGATGACTTCGTCGGCACCGTCGATGCGATCGGGAAACAACGCGCTTCCGCCGCCGACCAGAATGACCGGCAACGGCACACCGCTGGTCCTGATTCGCTCGACACCGCCCGCCAGTTGCCGCAGCACCGCATTGAATGCAGCCCGACAGAAGCCGGCCGACACGTCCGGCACACGATCGCCGATGCAAAGTCCCGTGCCGAGAACGGACGCGACGTCGGTCAGCGTCAGCGTCGATCCGCCGAACACCATCGCTTCGCTGGTCAGTCGATAGCCAACGCTTTGCGGGCCGATCACCGGAACACCGTCCGGACCGCGCGCGATCACCGTGCCGCCGCCGATGCCGAGCGAAATGATGTCCGGCATCCTGAAGTTCGTCCGCACGCCGCCGATGTCGACGGCAAGCGCGGACTGGCGCGGGAATCCCTTCATCAACATCCCGATGTCCGCGGTAGTGCCGCCGACGTCGATGACGATCGCGTCCTTGCGCCCCGAGAGAAACGCCGCGCCCTTCAGCGAATTGGTCGGCCCGCACCCGATCGTGAGCACCGGAAACGCACGCGCGACATCGGCCGCCATCAGCGTGCCGTCATTCTGTCCGATCATCGCGCGCGCATGGTCGAGCCGCGTCGCCTTGAGCGCGTTGCCGAAACCGGCGATCACGTCCTCGATCACGTCGCCCAGCGCCGCATTCAGGATCGATGCGTTCTCGCGAGGCAGAAAGCCCACCGATCCGATCCGGTGCGAAAGCGTGACGGGAATCGCGCCGAGTTCATCCCGCACCCACTGCTCGACCAGGCACTCCTGTTCGGGATTGATGTTGGAAAACACGCCGCACACGGCAATCGCGTCGATGTTGCCGCGCCATTGGCGAACGGTGTTCCGGATCTCGCTCTCGACGAGCTTGCTGAGGAGACGGCCGTCGTATTCGTAACCGCCGCCCACGATGCGCCATTGCAAACCCACCGCCGCCGCGAGATCGCACGGCCAGTTGGCCAGTGGCGGCACGGACGCGGATGACGGCCCCGCCAGCCGCAGCAGACCGACGCGCCGCAGCCGTTTGCGTTCGACGATCGCATTGGTGCAATGCGTGGTGCCGAGCATCGCCAGTCCGATCTCGTCACGCGCAATGCCGGTATCCGACAGCAACTGCTCGATGGCGGTGCGCACGCCGCCGAACACGTCGACGGTCGTCGGCACCTTCGCCGTCGCGATGCAGGTCAGGTTTTCATTCAGGATCGCGGCGTCCGTATTCGTGCCGCCAACGTCGATTCCGATTCGATAGACGGTCATGCGCGCCTCCTTGCGATCGATTCGACCGGCTCGTAGTCCACCTCGTAGCCGAAATACCGGGGGCCGGTCGTCCGGATACCCTGCTCCGTGCGCCACTGGTCGTGACACGGGCAGGCGAGCAGCGCGACCCGCATGCCGTAGGTCAACGTTTCCGTCGGAATGGCATGGCCGGTTTCATGATCGACGAGCGTGATCAGGTCAGGCGTGGTCGCCAGCACGCCTTGCGCATCCCGCGCAACCAGAAACTCGTTCTGGAAATTCACGGTCACGCTGCGCCCGGTGTCCTGCTCGATGCCCGCGATCACCATCGAGCCGCGCGTGAATCCTCCCGTCGTGCGACGCTTCAGGTCGGCGATCTTTCCTTCGATCAGCAGGTAGCCGTTCAGCGCGTCGGCCAGATCGGTCACGACGTTGCCGGTCTGACGATCACCGGCGCGCGAAATCAGCCGGCCGATATCCTCGGCCAGCGTGATCGAGCCCGGTATCGCGCACCGGCGTACTTCCTCGCCGGTCAGCGGGAAATCGCAAGCCGTTGCGTTCGCACCCATTGCGTCCACCAGCGGACGACAGAGGCGTTCCCCCCATTCACCATCGATCGGATGCACGGTCGCGCGATTGCCGCGCTCGTCGGCAAACGTGGCGATGCGGGCAGCCAGGCCATGCAGATGAAACGACACCATCTGATATTCCGGAAACGCGCGTCCCATCGCATCCGCGTCGACGACCGGCAGCCGGCGTCGCGCGGCCAGGATGAGCGGCACCAGCGAATTGCCGCCGCCGATCTCGACCGGCATCGTCGCGAACGCCCGCTTGCCGAGCGCGGCCTGCATATCGTCGAACACGATGTCCAGCTCCCGCCCGGACGGCAATTTTTCGATCGAGACCGCGGGCGCGCCCATCATCGACGTCGGCAGGATCAGCGCGCCGGCCGGCACCTCGTTCACGTCCAGCAGTTCGATCGGGCCGCTGCGGCGAATTTCGTCCAGCGCGATATAAAGCCCGATCGCCGTGTCGCCTCCGCCGCCCGTTCCCAGGACTGCCGCCCCCAATGCGATGTTTCTCACCGCGTCTTCGTTAAGCTGCCGCATGCATGCCCCCTGCCGCGGCGCCCGGTCGACTGCCCGGTTCGTTTGTCCGTCGTTCCATGTCTTGAGTGCCCCTTCGGTTCTCGGGTTGGATCGCCACGCCGGATGCAACTCGCATCCGGCAGCGTGGTACCGAGAATCGGGCGCCAAATTCGGACGGTCACTAGACAAGATACGCAACGGGAAACGGGGCGTTTATCCCGGCGGGATAACAGGGCGGCCGTACGGGGCGAAGCCGCGTCAGCCGGCGCTACGCGACAACTTCAGCGCGAAGTGCAGCCCGAACTGGGCGGCGTCCCGGAGGGGCACGCAGCCGACGATCTGCTCGATCTTGTCCAGCCGGTATTTGAGCGTCTTGGGGTGAATGCCGAGGCGATGGGCCGCCAGCTTATGCGACTGGCCCGCGTCGAAGAACGCCTCCAGCGTACGCACGAGATCGCTTTCCTGTGCCCGGTCGTGACATGCGAGCGCACCGACCATGCTGTCGACCCAGCGTCGCGCGGCCGGCTGCGACGCGATCTGGCGGAACAACACGTCGAGCGCGACATCGTCGTACGCGACCGGGCCGTCGGCCAGCGCGGCAGCGTCGAGCGCCAACACTGCCTGTGCGTCCAGCACGCTTCGATACAGGTCGAGCGCGGAGTCGACCGGCGCGCCGCATGCGATCCGCCAGGCCTCTCGCCCGGTATCCGCGAGGCGCTCCCAGATCCGGCGAAGCCGCATGTCGATCGCCTGCCGCGTGCCGTCGGACGACGCACCGCGCGGAATCGACGGCAACCAGAGCAAGCGTCCGTCCCACTCGAACACGAGCGGCTTCGATTCGATTGCATAGATCGCCCGCCAGATCGCCCGGCTTCTTGCCTCGAGCGGCGTCGACGCATCGCATGACGGCCGCGCGGGCTCGAACAGAACCGCCACGCTCAGCGACGACAGATCGAGCGACTTCGCCAGCGCCAGCGCATCCGCCCGATCGACGTCGCCTGCGGCAAGCTGCGCGAGCCAATCCCTGAACGGCTCGGCGTAGGCCTCGTCGGCCACGCGCTGTTTCGTCAGTTCCAGCGTCAGAAGTGCCGCCGCCTGCTCCATCGTCGCGACTTCCAGCGGGCTGGGTTCCAGCCCGTCGGGCACGTTCACGATCAGGTAGCCGTCGACCGGTGTATCGGGCCGGCGGCCGAGGGCGACCATCCAGGCGGCACTCCTGACCACGGTCCGGGTCGGCACGATGGACGCCGGCAGATTGGCGGCGATGTCGGCGGCCCCCCATTCGTCCGATGCCGCATAAAGCACACCGCGATCGTCCAGCACGACGACCGACCGTCGCAGCACGCGCGCGAGCAACGACACGAGCGTATTTAATCCGCCGCCGTTCAACATTTCCGTCAGCAGCTGCTGCTGAATCATGCCGGCTTCGCGCGCGACGTAGCCGTCCTCGCGCTGAACGGCGCAGATGAGCGGCGTCAGGATTTCCGCGTAATCGACGCTGAGCGGGAGCTCAAAAAGCGGCAGCGAGAGCTCGTCCGCCATCTGCAATACGGCCGGCTGCAACGGATCGATCAGTCCGGCCTGAAACACGAGAGCCGCGCAACCGCCGCGGCTCAATTGTCTGATCAGTGCGACCTGCCGATTCGTGTCGCTTCCCGTAAAACTCAATGTCGTCAGAAACAGATGATGGCGAATATCCCAGTCTTCCTCATGCTCGGTGACTGTCTCGAGTACATTCACATGATGCACGACATTCGTCTGGCCGCCCTTTCCGGCGATCAGTCGAGCCTCCTTCATTCCACCGACGCGAGACGCCTCGTCGACTGTCATCCCCATATCGTCCCCCCCTCTGTTCCGGCTCTGATTGCTGTAGCTTCCGCTCCCGGGCGCTCCGCCGCGAAGTGCCGGCATGATACCGAGCCAATAGACATTTGAGGACTCCCCCGGTGTGGAGGACCAAAAACTGGAACCGGGTGACTCACGTGAAGCCGAAGCGAGAGAAGTTGATGTCCGACGGCGCCAACATGCGGATCGCCGATCCCGTGGACGCGCGCCTGCGCCGCAAGGCGACTCGATGGATGCAGTGGTCGCGGATGGCTGCGGGCGTCGACAACGACGGGATATTTCCGGAACCAGGTTTCGAATTCCGGGATTCAGTCGGCAAGCGCCGGAAAATCCAGGCGGTTCAGCGTGAGGGCTCTTCCTTCGGCTCAGGATTCGTCATGAGCCTGCACGCCAGTGATGAGCCGAACCCGCATCGACCCGGACCTCACAGGAGACCGGCCTTTCTCGCGGCGGCCGCCGCCTGGGTGCGATTCAGCACGTTCAGGGCTCTGAAGATGGCTGTCACGTGGGCCTTGACGGTCTTCTCCGACAGATCCAGCTTGTCTGCGATGACTTTGTTGGGGACGCCATCGGCGAGATACCGGAGTACTTCGATCTGTCGCTGCGTGAGTGGTCCGCTGGGGGAAGACGGTGCCGGACGCGGGAAGTCGTCGGCACTCGGTGAGACTTGTTGGTCGAGCACCAGCGGCGGCACGTAGTGCTCGCCGTTCAGCACCATCTTGATCGCGGAAAGGACGGTATGCGGGCCGGCCGATTTCGGCACATAGCCGAGTGCGCCGCGCCCAAATGCAGCGCGTACATCGCCGGGATCTTCGGACGTCGACAGAACGATGATCTGTACTTCAGGACGAAGGCCCGCAATCGTAGAAATGGCTTCGAGGCCATTCATCCCGGGCATCTTCAGGTCGAGCACAACGGCATCTACCTCGGTATCCTGACAAAGTATTTGCATGGCTTCGTCTGCATTGCCGACCTGTTCGACAATCAGGCCTTCCTCGCTCTGGCAAAGCAGGGCCGCTACACCGTCCCGAAGGACCGGATGGTCGTCGACGATGAGTATCTTCATTGCAATCGACCAGACGAGTAATCGATGTAAGGAAAGGTCTTAAGACCTTCGCCCTATTCAGGCTTCCTATATCAATAGGATAGTCAAAGGTCGTAATGCTTCAGTCTTATTTTAATTTCTCGCCTCGCTGGCCCAACGTCGCGTTTACATTTTCTCGAAAATTGCCAAGACTGAATCTCGTTAGTTCCTAATGCGAGTCGACTGCGTGGGAGTAAATTCGGGTACTCATCGTCAATGGACGACGCGATGACGATTTCAGGCCCACCAACCCGAACGGCATTGATTTGATTGTATCTTCGATGCAATTGGAGTAAGCCATGAACATTACCAATACCGGCGACGCAGTATGGGAATTGAATATGTCGTATCTGTGGCTCGCGCAACGCTTGCTGCAGGAAGATCACGCGAAGGGCATGTTTCGTCTCGGCCTGACGGCCGATATGGCCGCCGCGCTGAGCTCGCTGTCAATGAAGCACATGATCGACCTTGCGTCGTCAGGACAGTTGCTTTGCATACCTCGTCCGGGGACGCATGATGTCGTGCGAGCCTTGATGCGGCCGACGCCACCCGTCGATATCGGGCGCCTGCATGTCGCCATGACGCTGGCGACCAGCAGGCCGGACGCCGAGGAGGCCGTATGAACCGCAACGTCGAGCGACCGAAACTGGCCGATGACGCGAAGCTGGTGATGGATGCGGTTGTTCTGATCCGGCTCGGCGCGCGCCTCCCGATGCTGCAGAGCGAGGTTGCGCTTGCACATGATCGGCTGGCCCGCCTTCATCGCGAGGTAACGGGCACCTTCGCGACGAAGGGAATGCTGCCCTTCTCCACTGACTGGTACATGACCTGGATGGCGAATCTCCACGCATCGCTGTTCTTCGGCATTTACCGGTTTCTACGGAAAGAGGCGGGTTGCCGCCGGCTCGATGCACTCGCCAAGGCGTACGACGAGTACACGGCTTGTTGCGAGATGGTCCGGTCGGGGCCCGTGCTGACCGTGACGCGCGCATGGATGCTGGTGCGATTTGTCGACGGCGCCGTACTGGGTACCGTTCGGTGTGTCGAATGCGGCGCCAGATTCATCGCGTATTGCCATGACGTTCGTCGTCAGCCGCGCTGCGTTGGGTGCCATCTGCCGGCGCGTGCAGGCAAGCGCAGGCCGGCATGCGCCATCGATCTGCGGGTCGGTCGCATGATGCCCAGGAAAAATCCGCCGCACCCGGGCAAGCGTTCCGGCTAGCCTTCATCGCTCCCGGCCCGCGCACGCGCGCCGGCCGCGATGAGATTGCCAATCGCGGCACGCAGCTTGCCATTCGGGATCGGTTTGTGGAGTAGCAAGCAACCGCTGGCATGCGCCTCTGCGAGCCGTTCGGCTCCCGTGTCGCCACTGATGAGCATTGCGGGAATTTCCACGTTGTATTCGCTGCGTAGTCTCTCGATGACTTTGAGGCCGTTGGTGCCGCGGAGTCGGAAGTCACAAATGATCAGATCCGGGAGCCTGGAACACGCGGATAGTTGCTCGACCGCATCTTCGTCGGAGTCCGCGACAACCGTCTCGTAACCCCACATGCCAAGCAGTCTTGACATCCCCTCCCGAATCGCGGGCTCGTCATCCACGATAACGACGAACCCTCCGGTTTGAATGAAAGCGCGAGTGATCTCCGGGGACGTGCTCAATTGCCGGGGTGTCTCGTCGGAGCGGTCCAGACACACTTCGAAGCATGACCCGCGACCGGGCTCCGAGCGGACGGTCAGACCGCATTCCATCAGGTCAACCATGCGGCGTACTATCGCGAGGCCCAATCCAAGGCCTTTACCGCGATCGCGCTCGGGATTGTCAAGCTGGTAATACTCCTGAAATATCAGATCAAGCTGATCGTGTGGAATACCCCGCCCCGTGTCCCATACTTGAATCGCGATGCGTGTTCCCCGGCGGCGACAGCCAACTACTACCCGGCCGGTATCCGTGTAACGTATTGCGTTCGACACGAGATTGCGCATGACACGTTCGAGTAGCACCGGATCGGTATCGACGATCGCTCGGCACGGTACGCGTGACAGCCGAAGATTTTTTTCCGACGCGTCGAGTACGTGGTCGTTGCATACGTGTGCCAGCAATGCATCGAGCTGGAACGGCCGCCGGTGTACCTCGATTACTCCGGCGTCGAGCCGGGAGACGTCGAGCAGGGCACCGAAAAGCATGTTCAGCGTGTCTGTCGACTGCTCGATCCGAAGAAGGATTCGCTCCTTTTCGGAAGACGTCACCGCGCCGCGCAGCGCACCGACCAGCAGACTCAGCGCGTGAGACGGTTGGCGCAGGTCATGACTCGCCGCCGCGAGAAAACGCGATTTGGCCAGGTTCGCTTCTTCAGCAATGTGCTTCTGTCGCAACAGGTCGACCGCAAGCTGCTTCGCGGTTTCGTTGCGCGCACGCAAATCGGTCGCGAGCTGTTCGGCCTGGAAGCGCAAGCGGATGTTTTGTGTCGCGCTCCGGTTGGCGAGCAATCCGAGATAGGCGATGACACATATGAACAGGAACATCATGGGAGCGGTCGCCTGCTGGACCCGGTTGGCCGAGAACGCAGCAACCAGAACATACGGAACCGTGGCCGGCAACAGGAATGCAAGGAACGCGGGGAAGTAGGTGCCGAAGACGGGGACCGCGCCTGCGACCACGCCGAGCGTGGCGGTCACTGCAAGACTCTCGACCTCGAAACCGCCCCCGTATGCGAGCCGGATAGACGACCAGCCCCAGCCGATGCCAGCCGCCGCGCTGCATGCAATGAAGGCCGCCGCCCAGCGCGATCCAAGACGCACTTTCGTCGCCGAGCGCGGATAGCGCCAGGCCAAAACGGCATGGACGATGGAACAGGCCGCAATGTACGCAACCCACGCGGGACCGGCAAATGGATCGAGGTGCCCCAATCGATTCAGCGAAATCGCGAGCGTAGCAGCCAGGAGCGTGCCGCCGGACACGCTCAACGTCACGGTGCTGTAAACGATCTTCACCTGTTCCACGGCAATCGGATCCTGCGGATGCATCGCCATTTGATGAGCTCCGTTCCCCGCCTGCGGAATTCCAGCATCGCCTCAACGAACGGCATCGATCAACACACCTTGCAGGACGACCTGCGGCCGCTCGGTACTGCAATCAGTATGGCTCGCGCAATGCGACGGGTCTACGGTGCTGCACGCCAGAGCACTAAATCACATCGGCGAACAAGAAAAATGAAACGAGAATAGCCAGCACCACGATGCACGTCGTATTGATAGCGATCAGAAAATTGCGTCGGCGCCTGGCCACATTCCCGATCGGGTCGGCGCGGCGACATCCGGGACACGGGTCCATCGTTCGCGCGTCCAGCACGTGGTGACATGCAGGGTTCGGACAATACCTTGCCTCATTGCGTCTATTTCTCATACATATATTTCCGCCTCTGAGACGATCCGCAACTGAACACACAGTCGAGCACGACGTTCATGCGATCCTGAATTTGTCTGGACATTTGTCATTGACACGGATTCGGACGATGTCTCTTCACGCGAGCATTCGGGTCGCGCCAGCCTGACCGAAAACCAGTTTCACTATTCGGCACTGCAAATTGTCACAACGACTCCATCCGTTCCACTTTAAACCTTTCTCATTCGAACTGTGGGTAATGACAATGAAGAAGCTGATTGTCGCAGCCGCTTGCCCCTCGCTTGCATCGACGTGTTCGCGGACGAGCGTGACAATTCATGACAGTCGGCCCCTGATTTAAGACGTATTCTTGTTCTTGCAATGATCCTCCAATCGTTGCTTGTCCGAGTCGGATGTGTCAGTCAACCACCGAATCTCCCCCGGGTCCGGTGGTTCTTTTTTTCCGGCATCGCATATCGGCAGCCGAGCGGGCGACAGCACGGATTCGCCAACAGCCTTGCACGCCCCGACGCCGGTCCGATGCTCCCGCGTGATAGAGCGCGCTGGAAATCGATTGGCCACATTTCAATGGCAAACTTGAGTGGCACGTTTGCGTTCTATCCAGGTCAACGTCACCAGGCCATCGCCGTCCGACTCCATCGGTTCAGTGACGCCTTGCACCGTCAGGGCGAGATCTTCATGAGGTGAGACAGTGCGATTGAAAGAGATTCGGCATCCGTGGCAAAGACGAATCGGAGCGGTCGTGGCGGTCGCACTAGCCGTCGCTGTCGCACCTCCCGCCTTGGCGACAATCGATCGACAGGTCGTGCGACCGTCCGATACCGATGACACGATTTCCGCCGGCATCGAGCCGTACATTGTCTATTCGGCGCGGGGAGGCGCACCGGGCCCGCTTCTGGTCTTTATTCCCGGAACCGGCGGGGAAACACCTAAAACCGCGAAGACCGAACAGGCATTCATCGGGACAGCGCTCACCCACGGTTATCGAGTCATCGTTCTGTCGTACATCGATACACCGGCGATCGCTCAAGTCTGTACCAAGCGCGTTCTGGCGAAGGACCCGGCCTGCGCCGAACAGGTACGCCAGAAGCGCGCATTCGGCGACGGCACGACCACACGGATCAACGATGCGCCGCAAGACGCCATCGTTCATCGCTTGACTGCCCTGATTCGCTATCTTGCGGCGCACGATGCCGGCGACCATTGGGAGCAGTATCTCGTGGGCGCACAGTTGAATTGGCGTGCGATCGTCCTGTCCGGGCAGTCGCAAGGAGGTGGAATGGCGGCCTACATCGCGAAACGTATCGCGATCGGCGGCGTGATCGACTTCTCGGGCGGTTGGGACATGCGCTCCGATGACGATATTGCGTCCTGGTATTCCGCGCCGAGCGCAACGCCGCCGGAACGCTGGTACGGAACCTACCACGTCGCCGAGAAGTTCGCGTCAGCGATTGCGGCATCTTATCGAGCGATGGGTATACCGGCATCGCATCAATTCTTGCTGAGCAAACCCGTTCGCCATCCGAAAGGAAAGAACCCGGGACATGGCGAAGGAGCAAGCAATCCAGTGTATCGGGGAATCTGGGAGACGATGCTGACCGGGCTCGAGCGACGCTAGCGACGCGGGCAGCACCGTGGTGGCCGCGATCGGGAAGCAGGGTTGGCACTGGAAACGCGCGATATCGGCGTCGGGAGCGCAAGACGTCGCGTGAGGCCTGGCGCGACGCGTCCCGAGCCGTCGCCGAACTCGGTGATAACGAGAAATGACCGGAGGGTTGCCGAGAAGATCGTGTCGCTGATGGATCACCTGTCGTCCCGCGGAATGGAACAGCCACTGACACAAAGATGTGTACTGGTGCGCGTTTGGCTCGACGAGAAGGGGCGCGTCCGCGACCTCAAGGTCAGACGGAGCTGTGTCGATCCGGATCCCGACGAGAAGCCGCTCCACGCTATCGCCGTCATGCAGTTTCCGGGCGGCCATCTCGGGTCCGGTCGAAGACCCGCGAAGCGCTCGCATGGCCTCGCTTCTTCGGTGGATTGATGTTCCCGCGCGCCAGCCGCCTCTTCCGAATGGCGGGCGCGGAACATCCATGGCGGCCGCACCAGCCTGTCGCGCGCAGACCCGGCCTCCAGTCCTCGAAGTCTTAGCGCTCGCGGTTACTGCATCCGTCGAGTTCGTCGACCCTCGACGCAGCGTTTTTCCAGATCCGCTCCACCGTGCTGTCCGGATCACCTTCCTGCAAAGCAATTCGGCACAGCTCGATGCTCAACGGTTCCACGGTGGAATCGTCGCCGACGATTTTCAGCAAACCCGATTGCAGCTCCCGAGCGATGGTCAGTTCGGGAAGCCAGGCAATTCCCTCGCCCAGCAGCGCGACGGCCTTCAACGGCTCGACCAGTTCCGCCTCGAAATGAAGCGTCGTTCGGCGTTCGATATCCAGCCGGTCGTACAGATTGCGCGTGACACGCCCCAGAAACGACGTTTTTCTGTAACCCAGGATCGGAATTCGCTGTCCCGCCACCGCATCCAGCGAGTGGAGCGGATGCCCACCACTGTCGCAGCCGGCCACCGGAACCAGTCGATCATGTCCGATTCGTATACAGCGGATGCCGTGTCGCTCGAGATCGTCGGCAACGCCGACGCTTCGCCAGCAAATCAGAAGCTGACTCGCACCACTGCGCAATAGTTCGACACATTCGTCGAAGTTAGCGGTCGCGATCATCGTAGTCACCTCTTCCTGTTCCTGGTCGACCCACCAACCAGGGAAAAACGCTCCCGCCAGCGAGTGTGGCATCACGAATCGAACCGTCCGGTCAGCCGCCGACATCGAACCGCGCGCTTGCGAGCGACTGCCGTACAACTCGCCGATGACGCGCTCCGCCACATCCAGGAACTGCTCGCCCGCCGCCGTCAGCACGACCGGGTAACGACTGCGATCGATCAGCGCAACGCCATACCAGTTCTCCAGCGCCTTCACGCGCCGGCTCAATGCCGGTTGGGTTGCATATCGTGTCCTGGCGGCGCTGGAAAAATTTTGCAGGCGCGCCACGGCGACAAAGTCCTCCAGCCACTTCAATTCCATCGATCGCTCCCTCATCCGTTTTCACGTCGATCCCTGCCAGGAAAAAACTATTCCCGATTCGCATAGTTACCGCTAAAAGCGGCATTGGCGCTCGCTTGTCGCCGCGGCTAGCCTTCCGTCGTGGCTTCGACTTTGACGGACACGCCAATGCAAAATTCATCGGGATTGCCGGAATTGATCATCGGGGTACTCGGCGGCATGGGACCTTTGGCTGATATCGATTTCGTCAACAAGCTCGTTTCCGCGACGCCGGTCGTACACGAGCGTGAGTATCTACGTGTTCTGCTCGACTCGAATCCGAAAATACCCGACCGTCAGCGCTCGATCGCCGCGATGAGCGAACGCATTCTCTCCGCCGACGACAACCCTGGTCCGGTACTGGCCGACATGGCACGGCATCTCGAGCACGCAGGCGCAACGCTTCTCGTCATGGCATCGAATACGGCACACGCATTCGAAGCCTACATCCGCGCAGCCGTTTCGGTTCCGTTCGTCAGCATCATCGAGGAAGCCTGCGACGCGGCCTGCCGCCTGACCGAGCCGTCGCGGCGCGTTGGCATCCTGGCGACCAGCGGTTGCCTGGAAACGGGCCTCTACCAACGTGCAATGTGTCGTCTGGATTGCGAACCGATCCTGTTGACGGACCATCGACAGGAATGCCTGATGCAGTTGATCCATCACATCAAGCTGGGACGTGCCACCGACCGATCCCGGGAGCAAATGCGCTTGCTTGCCGAATCGCTCGTCGATGCAGGTGCCGACGTCGTTATCGCCGGGTGCACCGAGATTCCGCTAGCGCTGTCCGGCCTACCGCTGTCACGCCCCGTAATCGACGCAACCGACAACCTCGCGCAGCGCGTCGTCCGGTATGCCAGGCACCTCGAACCCCTTCCCGCCAGAAGCCTTCCCCGTGCCGGCGGCACATGCGAAAGCCGTGCCTCGTGACGCAGCATGCCGACCGCTGAAGACTGGCGCGCCGGTCACGTTCCGCGCAAGAGGAACCCACATTCCGCGCGACGCAACGCGCGCAACCATCTCAAGACAACCAATCCGGAGACATCATGAGTGCCATCATCGACGGTTCGCTCGATTCGCGTCCGGATGCATCGGGCAGCGGACTGGTGATCCAGATCTTTATCGGCCTCGCGCTCGGCATCGCTGCCGGACTCTTGCTCAATCGTTTCCCCGAGTACCGACAGGAAATCATTACGCGCTATCTTCAGCCCGCCGGCGAAATCTTCATCAAGCTGATCCGCCTGATCGTCGTGCCGATCGTGTTCACGAACATGGTGGTCGGCATCGCGGGAACCGGAAGTGGCAAGACGTTAGGTCGAATCGGCATCAAGACCGTCATCTACTTCGAGGTCACCACGACCATCGCCATCGTTCTGGGCCTCGTATTCGGCAACATCCTGCAGCCCGGCGGCGGCATCGACATGTCGCAGTTGTCGCGGACGGGTGTCGAGAAGATCCACGGGGCGGCGCAAACGCTGCATGAAAGCCGCGGATTCCTGGACCTTCTTCTCGGCATCGTTCCCGACAACATCGTCGGTTCGATGGCGAAAGGCGACCTTCTCCCGATCATCTTCTTCGCCGTCCTGTTCGGGCTCGGGCTGCAATCCGTACCCGAGCATGCGAGGAAACCGGTCGTCGACATGTTCCGCGGCATCGCCGAGGTCATGTTCCGGGTCACCGGAATGGTCATGCGATATGCGCCGGTCGGCGTTTTTGCGCTGATCGCCGTGACGACGGCCACGTTCGGATTCGGTTCGCTGCTTCCGCTGATCAGGCTCGTCGCGGTCGCCTACTTTGCGATGGCGATGTTTGCCGTCCTCGTACTCGGCATTACGGCACGACTGTTCGGGTTTCGACTGACGACCATCCTGCGCATCATCCGCAGCGAACTGCTCGTCGCGTTTTCAACCTGCAGTTCGGCGACCGTGTTGCCGCAGTTGATGAAAAAGATGCAGGACTACGGTGTCCCGGCACGCGTCGCGACGTTCGTGATTCCGACCGGATACTCGTTCAACCTCGACGGTCCGTCGATCTACCTGGGCATCAGCACGCTATTCATCGCGCAGCTCTACGGCATCCATCTCAGCCTGTCGGAACAACTGGTTCTAACGATAACCATGGCCATCACCACGAAGGGCGGCGCGGCGGTGCCCGGATTCATCTTTGTCATTCTGTACGCCACGCTGTCGAGCGCCGGATTACCCGTCGAGGGCCTCGCGTTGATCGCCGGCGTCGATCGATTGATCGACATGGGCCGTACCGCGCTGAATGTTCTCGGAAACGCCATTGCACCGCTCGTCGTCGCGAAATGGTGCGGGGAGTACGACCTCGAACAGGGACGGACGTATGAGCATTCGATTCGGTCCGACAGGACGCCCCCGGACTGAAACGGCAAGGCCGGCAACGCGCCCGACTATCGCGCTGGGATAAACGATCCGCTTTCGGTTATCCACCTCGTCTAGTGACGTTTCGGGCTGAATGACCGATTCTCGATGGCAAGCGCTGCACGAAATATACGGCCGGCGCAACGATACGCATCAGGAAGCCGAGAAAACGCCCGGAAAATGGAACTACCGACGAACGAACCCGAAGACAAGTCCCGGACCGCGACAGCGACGATAGACGTGCCGGCGATCTCGATCGGGCAATTGCCGGCGCGGCATCCGAAACATCTCGCGGCAAGCCGGTCAATCGGGGTCGCGCAGCCGGGCATCAATAAACGGACGGATGACCTTGGACGCCATGGGCAACGTGCGTCCCTTCAACGAGACCCACGAAAAATGCGCGTTGATGTTCAAGGCCGGCTGAGTAGGGATTTCTGCCAGCCCCGGTGCCGCGTGACGCACGCCAATGACGATGGTATCGCTCAGGCGCGCCAATTCGAGCAGATTGCCCAGTTCCCCGCACTGCAGATTGAACAGACGGTCCGGGTGGCCTTCCGGACCGAAACGTTCCATCAGTGCACGCCGCGTCGCTTCGGGCACGATCGTGCTCGCGATCTGGTAGCGCTTGAGGTCGGCCAACGTGGCCGGCAGGTTGCCCTTCAGGATCGGATGTCCCTGACGGCACATAATCGCCCCTCTCATGACGCCGATGGGTTCGACCGAGAGATCGTGATCCGCCTGAATCGCCCGCGAATCCGCGATCAGGATGTCGAGCGAACGTTCGCGCAACGCCTTCAGCAATTGCTCTGGCTCCGTTCGCATGATTTGCAGTTTCAGGTTCGGCTGGTGTTCCGTGACGTATAGCAGCAGTGGCGTCATCAGAATCGCGCCCGGGCCGGGCCCCATTCCGATCGACAGACGACCCAGCGACCCCTCGACCATCTGAGCCGCGGAGTCGGTCAGCGCGTCCACATTGGCGCAAATCACCCGGGCCTGCTCGAGGACAAGTAGTCCCAGCGGCGTCGCCTCGATACGATGACCGATGCGATCGAACAAAGCGCCGCCCAACTCCTCTTCAAGTGCGCGGATGCTGCGGCTCAGCGCGGGCTGGGTCAAGAACGCGGCATCGGCCGCACGACTGAAGGAGCCCAGTTCGGCCAGCAGGATCACATGCCTCAGTTGGGTGAGTGTCATGACGGGTTATCCATAACTCAAACTCATCATATTTCGCAAAACAATGCATTGGACGTCCATTTTGCCTCACCGTAAGCTTGTCTCATCCTCGGGAAATACACGGAGACCATGACGAATCGCTCCCGGGGACAGATCTCGAGTACGCCACGGGCCTTGCGATGACGGTTGAAGATCATTGCTGATACGGGCCCTGTCCGGTTTCTGATGAACATGAAACGGGCATCCGCGGTCGGTACCGGATCCTGGTGGAGACGGCGTCAAGTGGGAGCAGCATCCGCGCTAGCGGGGCACCGCTCGATCATGAGCCCGGATCGGTATCGGACAGATAATATTCAGGACGTCGAATGAAAGTAGGTTACGCCCGGGTCTCGACGGACGAACAGCACCTCGACCTGCAATTGAACGCACTTCAGCAGTCGGGTTGCGACCGGATTTTCTCCGACCGGGGCATTTCCGGTGCCCGAACCGACCGCCCGGGACTGCAACAAGCGTTGGCGGCACTGCGACCCGGCGATACGCTCACGGTCTGGAAGCTCGATCGCCTCGGACGCTCGCTGAGTCACCTCGTGTCAGTCATCGGCGAATTGAACCTGACCGGAGTGCGTGTCGTCTCGCTGACCGAAGCGATCGATACGCAATCGTCGGCAGGCCGATTCACGTTTCACCTGATCGCCGCACTCGCCGAGTTCGAGCGATCATTGATCAGCGAACGAACCCGGGCGGGTCTCGCAGCTGCACGCATGCGCGGCAAGAAACCGGGGCGACGCGCAATACTTGATGCGGAAAAACTCGAACAGGCACGGGGACTGTTGATGCACCAGTCGGAAGCCGCCGTCGCGCGGCGGTTCAAGATTCATCAGCGGACGCTGCAGCGCATGCTTAAAGCCACTCGCGACACAAGCGGTGCACCCGCGATGCCGGATAACGCGACTGGTGCAGCCGGCGGCGCGCCATTGTACGAGTGCCCGATCTGCATTCAAGCGATTATGAAGGCGGCAAACATCGAGGCATTTGGTTACAACCGGGCAAAAGGCCTGGGACGCAAGACAGAGCTGCCGCTGTCCTGCATATCTTTCACGGGTGCTACCGTTCGAACGCGTTCGGAATGCGGAGTCGCGTCAATATGCGGCACGCCGTCGTGCGCCGCCGCGATCACGTAATCCGGGATGCACGACAACAATACGATGGATAGCAAGCGTAAAGCAGCCTACTGACGCTCCTCTCCCCAGCTTCGATATTGCCGGTTGCGCCTGCCGCGCACATGCGACCGCGGCATACCGCGCAGCCTGATCTGATTCCAAACAGTCACCATGACCCATTCCGTATCGTCCCCGCTGCTCGCCCGTCAAGTCAGCAAAAAACTCGTCGTGGCCACGGTCGCCGGCAACGCGATGGAGTTCTATGACTTCGTCACCTATGCGTTCTTCGCGATTTATATCGGCAAGGCCTTTTTCCCTGCGTCGACGCCGTCGGCAAGCCTGTTGCTGTCGGTCGCGGTATTTGGCGTCGGCTTTCTTGCCCGCCCGTTGGGCGGTATTCTCATCGGTGCGTTTGCAGACCGTGCGGGACGCAAGCCGGCCATGCTGCTGACGATCGGACTGATTTCCATCGGCACCCTGGGTCTCGCGCTCACGCCAGCCTACTCGTCCATCGGCATGGTCGCTCCCGTCGTCGTGGTTGCGTGCCGACTCGTGCAGGGTCTCGCCCTCGGCGGCGAGGTCGGGCCGTCCACTGCCTATCTGATCGAGATCGCCCCGCCCGCGCGCCGGGGCCTTTATACCAGCTGGCAACTCGCGAGCCAGGGCATGGCGGTACTCATTGCCGGTGTCATCGGGTTGACGGTGATTCTGTGCCTGACGCCTGAACAGACACAGGCATGGGGGTGGCGAGTACCGTTCGCGGCGGGATTGCTGCTCCTGCCTATCGGGCTGTTTCTGCGTCGCCATCTGCCGGAATCGCTGCCGCATGACGCGCGCGTCGCGCATGAAGCGGGACTGGCGGAACTCAAGCAGCACCGAAACGTCATCGTACTCAGCATGCTGGCCATCCTTGGCGGCACGATCGCGACCTACGTGATCAACTTCATGACCACGTTCGCGATTTCCACGCTGAAGCTGTCGCCCGCTGCGGCCATGAGCGCGACGATCGTCAACGGGCTGTTCACATTGGTATTCAGCGTCCTCGGCGGATGGATGACAGACCGATGGGGACGCAAACCCGTGATGCTTTGGCCACGCTTGATCGCCTCGTTGCTCGCCGTACCGACGTTTATATGGATGACCGGAGCACCATCGCTCGGATCGCTGCTGGCGTCGACGGGATTGCTGACGCTGCTTTCCTCGATGAGCGGAGCAGCAGTCATTATCGGCATACCAGAAATGCTGCCCCAGCGCATACGTGCAACCGGGTTGTCGATCGCTTATGCGCTCAGCGTCTCGGTATTCGGCGGCTCCGCTCAATTCATGGTCACCTGGCTGATCAATGTCACCGGGAATTCGATCATGCCTGCGTGGTACATGTGTGCTTCCGGACTCATTGCCGTCGCCGGCACGCTCGCGCTGCCGGAATCACGCGGTCGTTCGCTTTGATCCTGCGGCAGCATTTCCGCATGCCGACATTGTTGCATCACGCACGAGAAAAAGCCCTGATGCACGAGATGCGCATCAGGGCCATGAATGGCAAGACGCGATCAACATATCGCGTCGCCATCACGATCAGAACTTGTGTCGGATACCGACACGTGCAACCATCTGCGACGTTCCCGTGGAATACCCGCCGGCGCCCACGACACCAATGAGGCCGTCCGTCCCGCTGGAACCCTTCTGATAGACCGCCTGCGCATACAGATCGGTGCGCTTGGACAGGAAGTAGTCGGTCATCAGGCCGACCGTATGAAAATTCCCGCCTACCCGGCCACCGTTTGCACTAAGCGTCAGGCGCGTGTAGTCGTACATCGCTCCGAACGCCAGCGCAGGCGTCGCGAAATACTGCACATTGCCTTCCACGTTCAGGAATCGCGCATACGCCATCGGGGTCTGCATCAGCGATTCGCTCGCCATCACGCCCAGGGTCGCCGGACCCACGGCATAGCTCGCCCCGATTCCCCCCGTATGCTGATTCGCAAAGGCGACAGTGACGGCCTTCCCGGCCGCGGCACTGGCGAGGCCGCTCAACAGACCCGCGAACGGAATACCGTCGGTCTGAGCGCCCGCCGCATTGACCGTCGCCCCATTCTTCAGATCAAGATAGGCCGCCGCGACCGTGAACGGCCCGTTCGAATAGCGTGCACCCACACTCCAGGCGCGATTGTTCGAGAACTGGGTCGAATTGCTGAACCCATACAAGCCGCCGAACTGGAAACCGCCGTAATTCGCGCTCGTGTACTTGACCGAGTTGTTGATGCGGAACGAGTTGTCCGTATTGTCGTTGTCGAACGGATGCGAGAAGAACGCGCCGCCCCAATTGCCGTTGGCAGTCATCGGTCCGAGGTAATCGACGACCGAATCGTACTGGCGGCCCAAAGTAACCGTGCCGGCGTTCGCTGACGACAGACCGACATACGCCTGGCGACCGAACATGCGGCCGCCTTGACCCAAGGCGCCGTTGCTGGCGTTAAACCCGTTCTCCAGCTGGAAAACGGCCTTCATGCCGCCGCCGAGATCTTCGCTACCTTTGAGCCCCCATCGGCTGCCCTGCAGCACGCCGCTCTGCAAGGCAAACACACTGCCGCGCGTCACGCTGCCATTCGCGCCGGCCACCGCGACGTTGTTCGTATAGCTCAGCCCCTCGTCGATGATGCCGTACAGGGTTACGGAGCTTTGGGCGTGTGCGAGACTCGCAAATGCCCCCACGGACGCCAATGCAATAATCGATCTTTTCATAGTGGTAAGGTCTCCAGACTAATTGGGTTGTTCGATGAACCATGAAGAGCCGGACAAGGCGGAGCCGATGTTAGCAAAGACCATTTCGCTTCCAAACAGGCCCGTTGTACGCGAACATCGGACTGTCAAACATCGTCACGCTTACCTGCTGATCTGGAGATCGCGATCGCACTTCCGGATAATCAACTCACCGAAGTCATGCGCTTTGGTGCGCGACGTGAAAGTGCGAGAAGCGTCGCGGGCGTTTTCTCCAAGTTGAACCCGCAGCAACTCACGTTGCTGCGGTTTTTTTCAATTTCTCACGTGATTTCGAGCCGCCACTCTCCCCGCTCCGTCTTTCATGAGCGCCCCCTCCGATCACCGGGATTTCATTTGAATTGTTCGCTCCAGTCGATATCCGTATCCGTAGAGCGACGTCAGCCGATAACCGCATTCCGGTCGCAGGCCGAGCTTCGTTCGCAACGAAGACATGTGTGTGTCGATCGTTCTCGACGAGACGTCGGTCACCTGCTTCCAGACGATGTCGATAATGTGTGCGCGCGACAGCGGCCGATCGAAGAACTGGAACAAAAGCAATGCGAGATCGAACTCCTTCTGCGTGAGCGATACGGCGGTATCATCGACATACGCCTGTTGTTGGTTCATGTCGAAACGAAACCGGTCGAATTCGCGCGTCGCGCTCTCCGTATCCACCGAATATGCTCTGCGCAATAGCGACGCGATTCGCGCGCGCAGTATCGTTCCCGACACCGGCTTGACGACGTAATCGTCCGCACCGGCATTGAGAATATGTGCAATTTCCTGTTCCTGGCTCCGGCAGGTCATGAAGATGATCGGCAGCCGTGCTCCGTACGGCTTCATGCGCACCCATCTCAACACTTCCTCTCCGGACACATCCGGAACGTTCCAGTCAAGCACCAACAGATCAAATGTCTCGCGTTGGAGACGCCTCATCAGCACCCTGCTCCTGGTGAATTCGTAGCAGGTGTGACCTTCGGCCGACAACATCTGATTGACGAATTCCGTTTGAAGCGGATCGTCATCGAGGATAGCGATTCTCATAGCGATTAGTAAAAGTGCAATCTCTTTTCGACACGATCAATCGGGTATCCGGATCAAGAAAACAATCTGCACACGATTCGAATCGAAATCAGGAGGATGACAGCCCCGGCAATCGCAAAGATTGTCGACATGACGGCTCCGCCGCTCGTAGCAATACCCGCCGTAGCCGACAGCCATGCGCCGGTGAATGCGCCCACGATTCCGACCGCGACGTCGATCAACAGGCAGAACCCGCTTCCATTGGCGATCAAGCCCGCGATCCAGCCGGTCGTTGCGCCGATCGCGATCCAGACGATAACGATGTGGCTCACGTCTTCTTTGCATTTGTCTCGCGATTAATCACTGCGCACCGCGCGGCGTATGCCAAACCAGGGCGATCGCACGGTGCTGGCTTCCGGCCGCGTCGGCGGTTTATCCATCGACGGTCGTGCATCGCGCGGCTGCGATTTGCCTCGCCGGCTTTCGGCAAGATGCCGAAGATCGCTCGCCACCCGTTCGAGTACCGACGCCCACTGCCGGTACTCGGCCTGCCGATATAGCGTCAAGCTCGGATACCACGGGCTGTCCGTGCGGTCCGTCATCCATACCCAGTGGGGATTGACGTCGATCAACAGCCACGTCGGCACGCCTAGCGCGCCCGCCAAGTGCGCCACCGACGTGCAAACCGTAATCACGAGATCCAGCGTCGAAAGCAACGCGGCCGTATCGTCATATGAACGCAACTCGGCAGTCGGGTCGGTGATGACCATCCCCGCTTCGCGCATCGCGCCCAGCTCGTCGGAGGCATCCAGTTGCAGATTGACGAACTCGATTCCATCGACGTCCTTGAATGCGTTCGCATAGGCGAGCGGCTCGATCGAACGCAGAGGATTGCGTCGATGTGTCCGATTTCCGCTCCATACCAGCCCGACGCGCAACCGGCCGTCGTGCGCCCAGCGACTGCGCCAGCGCTCGACCGAGTCCGCATCCGGCCTCAGGTAATGCGTCGCACCGGGCAACCGGTCGATCGTGACACCGAGCGCTCGAGGCAGGCTGGCAAGCGGCAATTCGAAATCGAATCCGGGTAGTACCGATACGTCGTGCGGCACGATCGTGTCGACGACACCCTCCAGGGTACGACTGAAGAGCGGCAGGAATTGCGCGAAACAGCAGTACACGAGCCGACCGCCTTCTGCACGAACACGTTCCGCGAGTTGCGGTACGAAGCGCATGAACTGGATCGCGTCGCCGTTTCCCTGCTCGCCCCAGACAAACAGTGTTTTGCCGTCCAGCGACTCGCCCGTCCACCGCGGCGCGGGCGGTTTCGGCGACACGTCTCGCAGCTCCGGTGAACCAAGCCAACGGGCCTCATGGTTCGTCCATCCCTGCACGTAATCACCGTGCAGCAATTGCAACATCGCCATTGCCCAGACGATCGACGGATTATTCGGATCGAGTTGATGCGCGCGGTGAATCTCGTTCAGCGCCGTACCCCACTGTTGCCTCTCTTTCAGCACTTGAACATGGTTGAGCAGCGCGACCGGATAGTCGGGCGCCAATGCGCAGGCGCGTTCGGACGCGACTTCACTGCCGGCGAGGTCATGCTGCTCGAGCAGGACGAGTGACAGATTGTTCCATGCCAGCGCGTTCGATGGTTCACGGGCAACCAGTGCGTCGAGCAAGGACTGCGCTCGCGACAACTCGCCGATTTCGATGTTCGCAGCCGCAATATTGTTTTGCAGCATTGGCATCGCCGGATCGATCTGCTCGGCGCGTGCGTATGCCGCCAACGCTTCCCGGTGCCGTCTTGCACGCTGATGCATCAACCCGAGATGGAACCATCCCGACGCGCTATGCGGCGTCGCCTCACAGAAGCGCTCTGCCAAGTCGATCGCGCTCGTATCGTCCCGGTGCCGCGCCAGCAATTCGATCCACTCGATAATCCACCGCTCGCCCTCCCTCCCATTCTGATAGGCCCGTGCATACCATCTGCTTGCACGAGTCCAGTCTTCCGCGGCGACAGCCTGCCTCGCACGTTCGACCCACGCGGGCCCATAGTCGGGGTCCAGCACCAACGCGCATTCGATCAGCGCATCGGCATCGGCGTCGCGGCCACGCATGCGCATGATCCGGCTCCCGGCGACCAGAAGCGGTAGATCGGACGAGTTTCGCGCGGCAATTTCATCGAAGAGACGCGATGCACCGATCAGGTCGCCCCGTTCGAGCAGCCGGTCGATCAGTATCGAAGGGGATTCATGTGTCGTCATTGTTCTTCCCGGTTGTATACAAGTCGCAAACGCTTTACGTCATGGTCAATTCGAATTGCATTCGGGATCGTCCGCCTCCTCATCGCCGGAACCGGGAATCCGGTATCGTTCGCGATCCTCGCCGACCATCCAGACCGGCGGCCGCCCGCGTCCGCTCCATGTCTGCCCCGTCGCCGGGTTCCAGTATTTCGGCACCGGCCGCCTGCTCCTGTCGAGGCCATGTGTCTTCCGCGGTACCACTTCGAAATCGAAGCCGAACTCCTGGAGCACCGCACGCACGCGCGCGGCCACGAGGCTCTCCAGGCGATCCTTCTCCATCGCACGTTCGCGCTCGATTTCGCTCTTCAGCTTTTCGTATCGTTCAAGCAAAGTCCGATAACGACTCATGATGTCCTCTCCGTCAGGCGATCGATTCGGCTCACTCGAAGTAATAGTTCGTCGTAGCGGGCGACCACCCGGTCATTTGTCGACAAGAAGCGCCCGACGCTTTTTCTTTGGTACGCCCGGTACTCCTCCCACCCACTGTCGTGATGCCGAATCGCCTGCACGAGTTGACGCGCGCCTTCGTCGACGTCCTGGCCCGGGTCGTAGTAGCCAAGGTCGCTGCATAAACGCGCGTTATGCACGAACGAATAGCCGTTCCAGCACACGTCGAAATAGAAGTAGTTCAGCGCGAGCCCGCACTGATGGGCGATGTCCCATGGCAGTTTCGACGTGATCGCAACCGACCTGGTGTTGACCGGCATCGCCCGATGGCGCAGCGGCGAATGCTGGAATACGCGCATCAGGTACAGCGCGTTCTGCTTGATGCCATTGACCCACAGGCTTTCAGCCTCATCCTGCAAGCCGATCGTGACGCCGATGCGCAGGGATTGATCAGCGCGTCCGAGACGCGCCGACGTTGACGTATTCATTGCGCGGCACCCCACTGGAATTGCACCTGACGGCGCAGGATCAGGCAAGAAGGCGGAGAGTCGACAAGGACGACCGTTTCGCGCGGGTGGGACGAATCGGTATAGACCATGACGGATTTGACGAGAGGAGTGGCGTGATAGCCGGCCAGTTCAGCGCGCGCGACCTGCGCACAGGACAGCGGTGCGCTGGAAATCCGCTCGGCCAACACCGAGCAGCCGCCGGTGACGCCCGGAACCGTGACCAGCGACAAAAGCGCGGACGATGCCGGGAATTCGATGCCCGACATCGAAAAGAACGGACCGATGTCGGGATTCGCGCGCTGCCAGTCGAGCAGCACATCGGCCCGGTGCGCATGATCGAACACGCGCGCCGACACCTGGGCGACGGCGTCGTAGCAGCGACGAATACCGATTTCCTGGGCGGCATGTGCAAGGACGGTGACTGGCGCGGCGGCCGACGGCACGACAGGCGCCGGCTGCGCGAGTGCCGCAATCGCGCCTCCCCACGCGGCGAGCGCGACGGCAAACGGAGTGGCAAACATACGGGCAACCATGCGTATCACCCTCCGCTGAAAACCGACTCGATCGCCGCGGTGTACTGCTCGACGTTCGCAGGCAACTCCGGATCCAGCGATGCCAGGAAGGTCCGCGCGTTGCGGCGATATTCATCGAGTTGCAGATCGTGCTCCGCGAACGCGCGACGCAACGCGAGCGCGCCCTCTCCACAATCGAAACCCTCATAGCGATACCCGCAACGACCCAGCAGCGTCGAATTGTGAATCAGCGGGAAGCCGCCATACAGTGCCTCGTAGTACAGATAGTTCTGCGCGTTCTCCCATTGGTGCGACACGATCGCGTCGGCCTGGACGGGCAAGATCTCGTACACCGGCAACCTCGGCTCGAAGCTGGCGCGTCCCTGTCGGGTCAAGTCGAGACCAAGGGCGAAGCCGACGAACGCCGCATCCTCCTTCAGCGTCATCGCATTGAAGACGCGCAGATAATCGATGAATCGAGGATCCTGTCGATGCGCGAGATCGGTGATCAGCATCGCGAGATGCGCGGTCTTGACCATGCAGATGTTCGGCTCAAGCACGGCAATGCGCCAGCGAGCACGCCCGGGCACGTAGTCCAGCGCGCCGTCAACGCCCGCGCCCTTCATCGATTGCTCCAGCAGCACCGGGCTCCACAGGTGTTGCATCACGTGTACGGGCGAGCGCGAGCTAACCTCGTAGTATCCGGTGCAGGTCTTCTCGAACGCCGGCAGCGTCCAGACCGCGCTGTATGGCGTGCCCGACAGCAGCAGCCCATGGGGCTTGCCGAACATCATCCGCTCGATGTCGATGACGTAATCGTTGGCGACGCGCATGCCGATCACGCGACCGCCTCGATCACGAAATCCGCGTGCCCAGTCCGGATCCAACTGCGCGCTCAATTCGATCACCACGTCGAGTTTCTCTCGCGCGACATCGAGGTCGATCACTGGTGCCGGCGATAGCGCGAGGAACGAGGTCGCTTCCGCCGGGCTTCCATCGCCGCCGTTGATCAGATATACCTCGTCGACGAGCGGCGAGCGCCTGAGCAGCATCGCGAGGAAATAGACATTCTGGACGATGCCGTTCTCCCAGATCGATTGCTGGCCGGTCCGCAGAAAAATCGTGATGCCGACCTTCACTCGTATCGGACGGGACATCACGCCTCCCTGCCGCGGCCACGCGCGGTCACGCTCAGCAACTGCTGAAAGTAGCGTGCGCCGTTTTCCGGCGAGTGCGGATGCAGTCCGGCCAGGAAGGTGCGCGCATCGCGCACATAGTCGGCATGATTCGCGTCATGCTGCCGCGCCGCGCGGACAAGCGCCCGGGCACCTGCCGACACTTCGAATTCCGGATAGTAGTAGCCGAACCCGCGCAGCCAGGCCGAGTTGTGAATCAACGGGTAGCCACCATAAAGCGCATCCAGATACAGGATGTTCTGATCGTTCTGCCACTGATGCGCGACAACCGTATCGGACGACCGACTCATGTAGTCCACAAAATCGTGCCGATGATCGACGTAGACGCGCCCCTCGCGATGCAGATCCAGCCCGTTGCGCATGAACGAGAAGGTTGGATGCTGTTCGAGATGAGCACCGTTGAGAACCCGCATCTCGGCAATCGTGTCGGGCGCTGCACGAAACGCCGCGTCACAGATCAGCATTGGCACCATGCAGCACTTCACGACGGAAATATTGGGCTCGAAGATCGCCACCCGCAGCGCCCGCGGCGCTGCATGTGGCGCCGTCGCCGGTACGTATCCGAAGTGCTGTCCCTCGGCATTCAGTGCGTTCGCGCGATGATCGACGAACATCGGATCCCACAGGAACGGCACTTCATGGACCGGACACCGATGTAAAGTTTCCAGCATCGGTCCGAAGACGCGGTCTTTCGGAAGTATCCAGATCTCGTCGCATCGATCGGCGCGCGCGACATATCCGCCGCGCTGAAAGATGCTCGGCTCGATCAACCCGACATACGGTTGCCCACAGCATAGATAGACGACCTTCTTGCCGCGCGCGCGGAGATGGTCGAGCCATGCGACATCGAGCCCGACGCTCATTTCGATGACGACGTCGACCAGCTCCGTTGCTTCGTCCGGACGCAACATCTTCAGGTCCGGCATCAGCGCTTCGGCGTCCGCCGGCATCCGCATCTCGAAGCCGCAATTGAGCAGGATCACATCCCGAACCGCCGGCAGCGCACGCAGAAGCTTGGCCAGGAAAAATACGTTCTGCCCCAGCCCATTGTCCCAAATGGTGTGGCCTGGCCGGGTGGCCAATGAAATTCCAATACGCATCGTGTTTCGCCTCGCCCTCGTGGGGCGTCCTCGTGTTTTTTCTCGAAACAATTTCTACAGCGATGCCGCTACTCCAGCCTCCGACGGAATCGGGTGTCACCGTTGCGGCAACCGGTAACGCCCGAGCACCGACGCCCTCGTCTCGTCGATATCGAATAAAAAGGAGGACCGGATCGGGGAAATCCGATCCTCAAGCCCCAAACATTCGCCGGAACGCACGAGGATCCGTCCGGGAACCAACCGAGCCCGGGGCAGTACATCAGTTTTGTTGCAACACGATCTCCACGCGGCGGTTCTGCGCGCGGCCGGCGGCCGTGCCGTTCGTTGCAACAGGATTGGCCTTGCCATATCCGTGTGCCTCGAACTGCTTCGCGTTCAGCCCATGCGATCGCAGATAGCGCGCGACCGTTTGCGCACGCTGCTCGGACAGGCGGAGGTTGTATTCGCTCGAGCCGACGCTGTCCGTGTAGCCATTGACGTCGACCGTACCGAAGGTCATTCCCTTCGCATCCGAGACCAGTTTGTCGAGTTGCCCGGTCGCGACCGGTGTGAGCGAAGCCTTGTCGGTTTCGAAATTCGCATCGCCTGACAGCGTCATCTGCCGCGGCTCCGATCGGACGGCCGGCGCGGGGGCGGGTGCCGGGGCCGGTAACGCGGCCGGCGTCGCCGCCGGCGCACCGCACTGGAATGTCAGAAGACGGGTGTTCGGTTTGCCGTCCGATGTCATGGATCCGAACGGCGCATCATCCTGGACCGGTCGCATCGGCTGATCGCGACAAATCTCGCGCGCCTTGCTGTAGCAGGTTTCCGCTCCTTCAAGCAGTCCGTAGCAACTGACCCGATAGGTTTTCTGCCCGTCCTGCCGATCGACCGACCACGCGCTGAAGGTCGGTCCGGACGATGCCGAGCAACCCGCCAGGGTAGCCAGCGCCGCAATGCAGAACATTGCCTTATACATGTCGTACCTCATGTTTCATGTCTTGTTTCGGCGATTCCCGATCGCCCGCATGATCGGCGGGAACCGAGCAATGCTCGGCCCCTGCCGATCGCGTTACCACTGATAGCCCAATCCAACGCCGTAGGTGCGACCGGCACTACTCGCGCCAACCCCGCCCTTGAGTTTCAGGTTCTCGGTAATTCGGGCGGTGAATCCGAGCGCAACAGCACCGTAGCCTTGATAGGTCGCGGCACCGATGCCGACAGCGATCGTCTTGCCCAGGTCGACGTCCGGAATCATCGTCAACGCGGTTGCGCCTGCAACGCCGGCGTAGGCCGTCCGCGCCACCGTGTTGATCGACCCCTGCACCGCATTGAGCTGCGACACGTTCACGGCGTCGGTCGGGTTGACGCCCGGCCCGACGTTGGTGATGCGGCGTTCGCTGCCAGGCGCACCAACCGATACCGTGTTGGCCTCGCCTGCGATCGAACCCGCACCGAGCGCGACCGAATTCGGCGCGGTGGCGTTCGCGCCGGAGCCGAGTGCGACGCTGTTCTTGCCGCTGCCCAACGCGTTCGCACCGATCACCGTCGCACCGTCTCCGGAAGCGTTCGCACTGGCGCCGACCGCCGTGGCATTCGCGCCCGATGCCGCCGCGTTGACCCCCGCCGCCATCGCGTTGTCACCGGTCGCTCCATCGTTGTTGTAGTTGCCCTGTTGAGTCCCGTTGTCGTTCACGCTGTAGTAGTGCGTGCGCGCTGACGTGACCAACGTCGACAGCGAAGTGGTCGTACCCACGGCCGAGCTGACGCTCGTCGACAGCGATGCAAGATTGCTGTCGGTTACGGAAAGTCCCGTCGACAGGGAGATGACCGAGCTGTTCGTCGTGCTCAACCCCGTCGACAGCGAGCCAACCGAGCTCGACATCGACGTCGACAGCGAAGTCACGCTGCTGTTGGTCGTGCTCAATCCCGTCGACAGCGAACTGACTGCGCTGGAGGTCGACGTGGACAACGACGCGACGTTGCTGTTCGTCGTCGACAACCCTGTCGACAAGCTACCGACCGCGACATTGGTCGCGTTCAATTGCGAGCCATTGACCGCATCCGTGCTCGTCGCACTCACACGCCCGGCAGCGACGTTGGTGATCTGGCGTTCGGCGCCCGGAGCACCGACGCTCACCACACTGGTCGGCGCAGTGCCGGCGTAGGAGTACACGTTCCCGGCCACGATGCCGCTGGCAACCGGGTTCGGTGCCGAGGTAATCGACCCTGAGCCCAGCGCAACGTCACCCGGATTCGCCGTGGCGGTCGCGCCATTGCCGATCGCCACGCTTCCGGTCGTCGCTCCCGCCGTGCCCGCCGCCGAGTTCTGGCCGAGCGCAACCGAACCCGGACCTTGCGCCGTGTTCGTATTGCCGATCGCCAACGCGCCATTGCCCGTCGCCGTGTTGTTCGCGCCAACCGCCACCGCACCGGTTCCGGTCGCCGTGTTCGGATCGCCAAGAGCAACCGCTCCGCTACCGTTGGCCGTCTGACCTTCGCCCAACGCAATCGCACCCGTTCCAGAAACGACCGTCGAGTTGTGACCGCCGGCGATCGAGCCTGGGCCGGCCGCAGCCGACACCGTGTTGCCGTCACCGATCGCCACGGTCGAAGCCGCGGACGCCGTCGAGCCGTTGCCCACCGCGACGCTCTGCGTGCCTGCTGCATTGGCTGCGTTGCCGATCGCCGTCGCCGCGCTGCCGCTTGCCGTCGCGTTGGTGCCGGCTGCCATGGCGTTGATGCCAGTTGCACCGTCGTTCGCGTAGTTGGCCTGCTGAACACCGTTGTCGTTCACGCTGTAGTAGTGCGTGCGTGTCGTCGAGACCACCGTCGACAGGGATGCCACGTTGCTGTTCGTCGTGGACAGGCCCGTCGACAACGAGCTGACGCCCGTGGACAGCGAGCTGCCCATCGTCGACGTGGAGGTCGACAGCGAAGCCACGCTGCTGTTCGTCGTGCTCAGGCCGGTCGACAGCGAGTTGATGCCCGTTGAGGTCGAGGTGGACAGCGAGCTGATCGAGCTGGTTGCCGAGGACAGGCCGGTCGAGGTCGAAGTCGACAGCGACGTCACCGTGCTGTTGGTCGTGCTCAGGCCCGTCGACAGCGAGCTGATTCCCGTCGAGGTCGACGTGGACAGCGAGCTGATCGAGCTGGTTGCCGAGGACAGGCCAGTCGACGTGGAAGTCGACAGCGAAGCGACCGAGCTGTCGGTCGAGCTGAGGCCGGTCGACAGCGAGCTGATGCCGGTCGAGGTCGAGGTGGACAGCGAGCTGATCGAGCTGGTTGCCGACGACAGGCCAGTCGACGTGGAGGTCGACAGCGAGGCCACCGAGCTGTCGGTCGAGCTGAGGCCCGTCGACAGCGAGCTGATGCCGGTCGAGGTCGACGTCGACAGCGACGAAATCGAGCTGGTCGCCGACGACAGGCCAGTCGACGTGGAGGTCGACAGCGAAGCGACCGAGCTATCGGTCGAGCTCAGGCCGGTCGACAACGAGCTGATGCCCGTCGAGGTCGACGTCGAGAGCGACGAAATCGAGCTGGTCGCCGACGACAGGCCGGTCGACGTGGAAGTCGACAGCGAGGCGACCGAGCTGTCGGTCGAGCTGAGGCCGGTCGACAACGAGCTGATGCCCGTCGAGGTCGAAGTCGACAGCGAGGCGACCGAGCTATCGGTCGAGCTGAGACCGGTCGACAACGAGCTGATGCCCGTCGAAGTCGACGTGGACAGCGAACTGATCGAGCTGGTCGCCGAGGACAAGCCGGTTGACGTCGAAGTCGAGAGCGACGAAATCGAGCTGGTCGCCGACGACAAGCCGGTCGACGTCGAGGTCGACAGCGACGCCACGCTGCTGTTTGTCGAGCTCAGGCCCGTCGACAGCGAAGTAATGCTGCTCGTTGTACCGGACAACGTCGTTGACAGGCTATCGACGGCAAGATTGGTCGCGAACAACTGAGATCCATTGATCGCATCAGTGCTCGTTGCGCTCACCTGGCCGGCTGCTACGTTCGTGATTTGACGCTCCGCGCCCGCCGCGCCAACGCTCACCACGCTGCTCGGATTAGTGCCGGCGTAGCTGTATGTCACACCGCCCACGGTTCCTGTCGCGGTCGGATTCGGTGCGGCCGTCACCGAGCCACTACCCAGTGCCACGTCACCCGGGCTGGTCGTCGCTGTCGCGCCGTTACCAATTGCCACGCTTCCCGTCGTCGCCCCGGCCGTACCAGCCACCGAGTTCTGACCCAGCGCAACCGACCCGGGGCCTTGCGCGGCGTTCGTATTGCCAATCGCCAACGCGCCATTGCCCGTCGCCGTGTTGTTCGCGCCCAGCGCAACCGCACCATTGCCGGTCGCCGTGTTCGGATCACCAATCGCTACAGCACCGTTACCATTAGCCGTTTGACTCTCGCCCAACGCAATCGCACCCGTACCGGACACGACCGACGAATTGTGGCCGCCGGCAATCGAGCCGGCACCGGCCGCTGCCGATACCGTGTTGCTGTCGCCCATTGCGATAGTCGAGGCTGCGGCCGCAGTCGAGTTATTGCCGATTGCAACACTCTGAATCCCCGCTGCGTTCGCAGCATTGCCCACCGCGGTAGCAGCATTGCCACTTGCAGTCGCATTGACTCCCGCTGCCAGCGCGTTGATTCCCGTCGCGCCGTCGTTGTTGTAGTTACCCTGCTGGACACCGTTGTCGTTGACGCTGTAGTAATGAGTGCGCGTCGCCGAAACGACTGTCGACAACGATGTTACGTTGCTGTTTGTCGTGCTCAGGCCAGTCGACAGCGAGTTGATTCCGGTCGAGGTCGACGTGGACAGCGAGCCGATCGAGCTGGTCGCTGACGAGAGGCCGGTCGACGTCGAAGTCGAGAGCGAGGCCACCGAGCTGTTTGTCGAGCTGAGGCCCGTCGACAGCGAGTTGATGCCCGTCGAGGTCGACGTCGACAGCGAGCCGATCGAGCTGTTTGCCGACGAGAGACCGGTCGACGTGGAGGTCGACAGCGAGGCCACCGTGCTATCGGTCGAGCTCAGGCCCGTCGACAACGAGTTGATACCCGTCGAGGTCGACGTGGACAGCGAACTGATCGAGCTGGTTGCCGATGACAGGCCGGTCGACGTCGAAGTCGACAGCGACGCCACCGTGCTGTCGGTCGAGCTCAGGCCAGTCGACAGCGAGTTGATACCCGTCGAGGTCGAGGTCGACAGCGACGTCACATTGCTGTTCGTCGTGCTCAGGCCCGTCGACAGCGAAGCAACCGAGCTGTCGGTCGAGCTCAGGCCCGTGGACAGCGAGTTGATGCCGGTCGAGGTCGACGTGGACAGCGAGCCGATCGAGCTGGTTGCCGATGACAGGCCGGTCGACGTCGAAGTCGACAGCGAAGCCACCGAGCTGTCGGTCGAGCTGAGGCCGGTCGACAGCGAGTTAATGCCCGTCGAGGTCGACGTGGACAGCGACGTCACATTGCTGTTCGTCGTGCTCAGGCCCGTCGACAACGAGTTGATACCCGTCGAGGTCGACGTCGATAGCGACGAGATCGAGCTGTTAGCCGACGAGAGACCCGTCGACGTGGAGGTCGACAGCGAAGCCACCGAGCTATTGGTCGAGCTCAGACCCGTCGACAACGAAGTGATGCCGGTCGACAGCGACGAGATCGCGCTGCTGGACGACGACACCGTCGTCGACAGCGAATCCACGATGGAATTGGTCGCGAAGAGTTGGGAGCCGTTGATCGCGTCCGTGCTGGTCGGCGTGATTTGACCTGCCGCGACATTGGTGATCTGGCGCGTGGTGCCCGTGCTCGCGTTGCCGACGCTCACCACGCTGCTCGGATTGCCGCCCGCGAACGTGCTGGTCACGCCGCCGACGGTACCCGTCGGCGTCGCGTTGGGCGCTGCGGTGACGGAGCCGCTGCCGAGCGCGACGTCGCCAGTGTTGTTGGCGATGGCATTCGGGCCGATCGCGACCGAGTCGGTGCCGAGCGCCTGGCTGTCGGCTGCCGTCGACTTCGCGTGGAAGTACTTGATGCCCTGGCTGTTGATGCTGTCGATCGCCGAGCCGACGCTGTTGGCGGTCGACGTCGTGCCGTTCGCGTTGTAGGTGGTGTACGACGGAGCGGAAACCGTGCCGGTTGCCGGGTTGTAGCTCGCGCCGCCACCGAGGGCTGCGGCGGTGCTGTTGCCGAGATTGTCGGTCTTGGTCGTGACCGTGCTAAGGCCGGTGGACAGCGAGCTGATCGAGCTATTAGCCGACGAGAGGCCCGTCGACGTGGAAGCCGACAGCGACGTAACCGAGCTGTTGGTCGAACTGAGGCCAGTCGACAGCGAGTTGATGCCCGTCGAGGTCGACGTGGACAGCGACGAAATCGAGCTATTCGCCGACGAGAGGCCCGTCGACGTGGAAGTCGACAGCGATGCGACCGAGCTATTGGCGGAGCTGAGGCCAGTCGACAGCGAGTTGATGCCCGTCGAGGTCGACGTGGACAGCGACGAGATCGAGCTATTCGCCGACGAGAGACCCGTCGACGTGGAAGTCGACAGCGACGTAACCGTGCTATTGGTCGAGCTCAGTCCGGTCGACAGCGAGTTGATGCCGGCCGAGGTTGACGTGGACAGCGACGAGATCGAGCTATTCGCCGACGACAGGCCCGTCGACGTGGAAGTCGAGAGCGATGCGACCGAGCTGCTGGTGGAGCTGAGGCCAGTCGACAGCGAGTTGATGCCCGTCGAGGTCGACGTGGACAGCGACGAGATCGAGCTATTCGCCG